>NZ_JBLWTZ010000001.1:0-311570 GCF_048269885.1 Tenacibaculum sp.
TTATATTTTAGTAAGGTATTTATATGGTTTACTATTTTTAAAGCGTTAAAATAGCTTTAAATTAAGTTTTAGCTGTTTTTTAAGATAAATATTAAAGAAGAATATTCACCTGAACGATTTGCTTTTATATTTGACTTTAATCCCGTAAAAAAAGCATGTATAGGTCTTGCTTTTTTTGTCTTGTATTTTTCAGATAGTAGGGAAACATAAAAAGAATCAAATTTCATAGGAAGTATTTTTTCTACCTTCATTTCAACCAAAGAAAATAGTTTTGACATGGCTGTTTTTGAAAAATGCCATAAATGTCTTGGAACATCATAAGCAGCCCAAAATTCTTTGTAATGTTTAGCATCGAAACTTTTATAATTAGGAACGGCAATAATTAACACTCCTTTTGGTTTTAAAAGCGATTTTAATTGTTGTACGTATGCTGTTAAATTAGGAATGTGTTCTAATACATGCCAAAGTGTAATAACATCAAATTGCTCATTTTCTAATTTTAGAATATCTTCTAAAAGATATATCTTTTTATTCTTAGCAACAGCCCTTGCTTTTTCTGAAGGTTCAACACCTGTAATATTCCAGCCTCCGTTTTCACATATTTTTAAAAAATCGCCAGTACCGGCACCAACATCTAAAATTGATTTATTTTCTGTTTTAAAAGAATTAATCAATTTTAGTTTCTTTTTTAAGGTGTAGTTTTTTACAAATTGATATGTTTTATCAAAAAGAGTGATTTTACTATCTGTATGTGAAATATATTCTTCACTTGCATAATATTTTTCTAAGTTATTAGGTACAGGTGAAGTTACTAGCATGTCGTAATCTTCATTTATCATTACCTCATAACTCTCTTTCGATACCGTATGATCAATACAGTTTAAAAAAGGTTTTAAGTTCTTATAGAACTCTTTATCTGTAATCAAATTAATAAATTGTGTTGAATGTTCCACAAGGAACATCAGTTTTGTTTGAACAATTATACATAAAAAAATAAAACGTTCCACATGGAACATTTTATTTTTTGTAAATCTAAATTAAAAATTATCTACCCATGTAAACCAGTAAAACCGATATATCGCTTGGCGATACTCCACTTATTCTACTTGCTTGTGAGATGGTTGTAGGTTGTATTTTAGATAGTTTTTCTCTCGCCTCAAAGGATAAAGATTTTACTTTACTATAATCAAAAGTAGCGGGAATAGGCACGTTTTCTAACCTGTTTAATTTATCAGCATTGTTTTTTTCTTTTTCAATGTAACCCGAATATTTTAAGTGGATTTCAACTTGCTCTATTATTTCATTATCAATTTTGTTTTCTTGAATATAGTTTTCAAGTTTATCAATAGATCTAAAATCAGAAAACGTTAATTGAGGCCTAGCAGCAATTTTATACAATTTCATAGATTGGTTAATTGTTGCTAAATTTTTACTTTCTAAAATAGGATTGATTTCTTCTTTGCTTACGCTTAATCCTTTTATATAATCGATTAAGTTTTTAGTTTTATTTCTCTTCTCTTCTACTCTATTCATTCTTTCTTGAGAAGCCAATCCTAATTTATAAGCTTTTTCTGTTAAACGCAAATCGGCATTATCTTGTCTTAATAATGTTCTATACTCAGCACGAGAAGTAAACATTCGATACGGTTCTTCTGTCCCCTTAGTAATTAAATCATCAATTAAAACTCCAATATAAGCTTCACTTCTTTTTAAGATAAATGGTTCTTTATTTTGGGTTTTTAAAGCTGCATTCACACCTGCCATTAAACCTTGAGCCGCTGCTTCTTCATAACCTGTTGTACCGTTAATTTGACCAGCAAAAAATAAGTTATTAATTAACTTAGTTTCTAAGTTGTGTTTTAATTGTGTAGGTGGAAAATAATCGTATTCAATAGCATAACCGTACCTGAAAAATTTTACGTTTTCAAATCCAGGAATCGAACGTATGGCTCTGTCTTGAATGTCTTCTGGAAGCGATGTAGAAAATCCATTTACATAAATTTCTACGGTATTCCATCCTTCAGGTTCGACAAAAATTTGATGACGTTCTTTCTCTGCAAAACGATTAATCTTATCTTCTACAGATGGACAATAACGTGGTCCTGTAGATTTAATTCTACCATTAAACATAGGGGAACGCTCAAATCCCTCTCGAAGTAAATCGTGTACTTCTGGATTGGTGTAAGTGAGGTAACAAGAGCGTTGTTTTGCCAACGGTTTTGTTAGGGGTAAATAAGAGAATTTTTCTGGAGTATCGTCACCAGGTTGTTCAGTCATTTTAGAATAATCTAATGAACGACCATCAACACGAGGAGGGGTTCCTGTTTTCATTCTACCAGCTTCAAAACCTTTGGCAACTAAATCTTCAGTAATACCTGTTGAAGCTCCTTCTCCTGCTCTACCTCCACCAAATGTTTTTTCACCTATATGAATCAATCCATTTAAAAAAGTACCCGCGGTTACAATTACTGTTTTGGCTTTTATTTCTAAACCTAGAGCTGTTTTTACTCCTGTAATTTTATCACCTTCAAACACTAACCCATTCACAGAATCTTGATAAAAATCTAAGTTCTCAGTTTGCTCTAACATGGTTCTCCAGCATTCGGCAAATTGCATTCTGTCTGATTGAGCTCTTGGACTCCACATAGCAGGCCCTTTAGATTTATTTAGCATTTTAAACTGAATTGCAGTCTTGTCAGTTACAATACCGCTATACCCCCCAAGCGCATCAATTTCACGAACTATTTGCCCTTTTGCAATTCCACCCATAGCAGGATTACAACTCATTTGAGCAATGTTTTGTAAGTTCATTGTAAGTAACAAAGTGTGTGCTCCCATGTTTGCACTAGCTGCTGCTGCTTCGCTACCAGCATGTCCACCTCCTACTACAATTACATCGTATGTTGTATTAAATAAACTCATTTTTTATAATCAGTTCCACGTGGAACTCTTTTATTTTTTATCTAAAATTTCTAAACATTCATTTTCTTTAGAGCGCATAATTTGCTTCTCTTCATCAGTCTTATCTTTGTATTTCATATAATGTAAAATACCATGAATTATTACGCGATGTAATTCATTTTCAAACGAAGTATCAAACTCCTTTGCATTCTCTTCTACTCTTTCTACTGAAATAAAAATATCACCCCCAACTAACTTACCTAATGTGTAATCAAAACTGATAATATCTGTTAAGGTATCGTGTTGTAAAAACTCTATATTTATTTTATGTAAATAAGCGTCATCACAAAAAATATAGTTGATTTCTCCCAATTCAAAACCTTCTCTTTCTATACATTCTTGTATCCATTTAGAAGTGTTTTCTTCATTGTTTAATTGAAACTCGGTTTCGTAATTAAATGCAATCATTTCTTTATATCAAATACTATTGTTATTATTTCTTTAACTCAATTAAAAAGCAACAGTATTTAATATAATTTAAAGGCTTTTTAATAGGCTATTTCTTATCCTTCGGAAGGCTAAAGTACTCTTGCACCTTCTTTTTGTAATTTTGGCGCAAAGGTAGTGATTGTCTGTTTAATATCTCAGTTTGGTTATAAAACAACTTTTTAAACTTCAATTCCTTAGTTGTATTGTTATTAAACTCTTGTAAATTGGTGTTCGATTTACGTTGTTTTTCTCTATTTTGTTCGAATGTAGCCTTGTCTAATTTAAGTAACTCGTAGTGTAGCTGCTGCATTCTATTAAGGCTCTCTTGCCTAAATCCTTTTTCTAAAATCTCATTTTCTAGCTCTTCCATCTTCTTTAATGCTTTCTTCGCTTCTTTATTAGCACCGTTTCCTTCTTTAATAGCATTTTCTAATTGTTCTCTTAATAGAGATTGCTCTTTGTAAATTTGATATAATTCACCATCTAAATCATCATTTTGTTCCCCGTTTTGTCCCTCTTTATCACCTTTATTTTTTCCATCTTTTGGGCTTCCTTGATTTTTCTTTTGCATACCTTGTTTCATCTTCTCCATTAATTCATTTTGCTTTTGAATGATGTCTGGCAAGCTAAACGATTTACCTTTCCCCTTCCCTTTTCCATTTCCAGGTTTAGGATTTTGCATAGCGTCTAAAGTATTACTCAACATATCTGCTAATGTATTTGCTGAAGTCATTACATACTGTTGATTAGAAATTCCATTTTGAAAATAATTATCTGCAAAATTTTCTAAAGATTGATCTAAATTATAATGCGCTTGTGCTAGGTGATCTTGAATCGTTGATGAAATACTAGGAACTCGCATTGAAAGTACAAATAAACTATCATCAATATGTTCAAAATAGGTTTTAAGCTGGTGTTGTTTTTGAAGGTTTTTACCAAAGTTTGGATGTGATGAATTAGCGGAAGAAAACTCATCCATCAAAGCTTCCTGATCAAATGAAAAAGTAATAAGGTTTTCTAATATTTGACGTAAACCTTCCATATTTTCTTCTTCCATTTCTGCACTCATTGATTGCATTGATTGTTGCATCTTCTGACTCATTTGCTGCATTTTTTTAGCAGCCTCTTTTTGATTTTTCTTTGTTTCAGAAGCGTTATTCTTATCTAAATTTTCTTCAGCTTTCTTGAGTTCTTCTTGAGTTTGTTTTTCTAAATCTTCCATAGAAGGCATTTCCATGGGGCGTTTTAAAGCTTGATTATCTTTTTCTAAATCATCTAACTCTTTCTTTGCTTTTTGAAACTCTTCATTAATTTGTTGCTGTTCTTCTTTACTAGCTTCTTTGTTACTTAACTCCTCTTGTTTTTTTGATAAATCATCGAGTTTAGTTGCTAATTGATTCATCTTTTGTTCTACATAAAAGCGTTTAGTCATTTCTAAAATACGTTCCAAACTACGTTCCTGTTGTTTGTTTTGTTCAGCCAGTTCTTTTGTCTTTTTAATTAAATCTTCTTTCTTAAGTTTATCTGCTAGTTGGTGTAATTCATCTAATAATTTTTGTTGCTTTTCTAACTTCTTAAGTTCTTCAATACGCTTTTTAAGGTTTTCTTTTTTCTGCTCAAGACTTTCATTTTCCTCTTTCTTTTCAGAAAAATTCTCTTGTAATTTTTGTGTCTGACGTTGCATCATTTGCTTGTATTGCTCTTGACGCTTTATTAAATTCTGAATTTTCTTTTGATCGTTCCAGTTGATATTCTTTTTGTTTTGTAAATCAAACTGAATTTTCTCTAAATCTTTCTTACTTTTTTGTTGTTGATCTAGTGAGTTAGTTATGTTTTCTATGTAGTTTTTTTGTTCTTGTAATAGCTCTTCTTCTATTTCATCTTCTGTTTTTTGTCGGTAGCTAAACTTTTTACTCATGGCTTTTTTACTACCATTTACAACATCATTATCATATACTTGAAAGTACATTTCATAGTCTATTCCCTCTTTTAAATCTAAATTTCCAGGAAATTCAAAATAAAAGGTTTGAATGTTTTCTTTAGTTATGTTAATTAATTGATTGTCAGTATTTTGATTGTTGTTTTTATCGTAATAAATCAATTCTAACCTCTTAAAACCATAATCATCAGCAATTTGACCTACAAACTGTGCATTTCCTCTTGCAATACTATCAATATTTGAATTTACATTAATAGTTGGATATTCATCTTTAGTAACACTTATAGAAAATTGCAATTGTTCGTAATCTATTAGGTTTTTGTTAGATGTTGTAATTTGATAATTCGTAGTGTTTAGTACACGTTTCGTAAACTCAAATTCATTGTTTTCTTTTTGTTTAAAAATTGTTCTTTTTTCTTTTTCTATAAAGGTAACTGTATCGGTTTCAGAAGTTTTTACGTCCCATTTTATAATTGTTCCTTGTGGAACATTTAAGTTTCCTGTGTTGTTAATTCTTTCAGAAGCTTTGCCTATATATGACGGATAGGTTAGGTTTAATGAGATATTTTGAATGGAAGGAGTTTTAATAATTGTTATACTATACTCATTAGATTCAATTCCGTTGGCACTTGCATAAAATAAGATGGGATGTTGAACTTCAGAAAACGTATATGAAAACAAACCATTTCCTTCATTTTCCATAAAGTATTGCTGATTGTTAAAATGAATTTTGGTTTCCTGTGGTATCACCTCCCCTTCGGTTTGTATGTACACCGTTATGTCTTTTCCTTTAATAACACGTAAATCTTTTGCTGTTAAATTAAAATAAAAGGGAGCTGGAGGAGTATACGCTACCGAATAATTTACTACGCGATTAAAACTTTGAGAGAGTTTAGAAGAGGTACCTGTGAGCATAGAAATTCCCCAAATAAGCACAGGAATCAAGGCGTATTTTAAATATGCTTTATTTGCACGAAAATCAATAGCTCTGTTAAAAGAAACTGGCTGCAATTCTTTCGATTTTTGCTCAATACTGGCAACTAATAAATCCGATTGCTGATTGTTTTGTTCTAATTGTAAAACATTTAATAATTTGTCTTTTACTTCAGGAAAGTGATTTCCGATGATTTTAGAAGCCTCTTCAAAAGAAATACCTTTTTGTAAGCCTGCAATTTTAAAAATAGGAAAACAAATAAAACGAAAAAATAAGAATACTTCTACCGCAATAAATAACCAAAATAAAATAGTTCTAGCCGTTGGTTGTAACCATAAAAAGTATTCAACAAACAGCGTGAAGAGCAAATAAATTAATCCTAACGAAACAAACAAAATGCTTCCTTTTATCAATTCATTTGTGTAAAACCTCTTACTAAACTGCTTTAGTTTTTGCTGTATTTTATTAAAATTTCCCATATCTAAGTATAAAAATACATGTTTTATGAGAAAATCTTAGTTAAAGATTTATTTAAACACTTCTATTTCATTAATAAACTACTTTATATAACCTATGCAAGGTGAAAAAATAAGGATTTACCATACCTTTTATAAGGTAAAAAAGACAATGAGTATTTAAAGTTGAATTAAATTGCTAGTGCTAATTTTAAAAACATTAACAATGTTACAAAACATTTCAAATTTAGGAACACTACTAAATAAAGTAGCGCAACAAAACATTAACGGAGGTTTCTTTTCTGGAACGAACGAATGTGATATTACAGGATGTCATGAAAGTTACCCAGGAGGAAGTGGGTATGTTGGTCGTGGCGAAGGAAATCCATGTGCATTTGATACCCCTACAGGTGTAAGTTGTGTTGGAATTATACAAAACGATTTATGTTGTATAAGTTAAAAACGAATATCACAGAGCAGTATTTACTTAAATACTGCTTTTTTAAAGAGTAATAAAAAAATGCTAAATAATATGTCTTTTGTAAGGAATCTAAGCTTTTGCAAACTAATACAAAAAATATTTTAGTATGAAACAACTAGTTTTACCAGCATTGTTTTTAATTACATTTAATGCTTTTTCTCAAAGTCCGTGGACAAAAAATAAAAATGAAGGATATCTTCAAGCTTCTTTTACTACTATTGGAAGTTATGATAAAATTTATGGGAATCCAGATTATAAACCCCAACGAGAAATAACCGATAATACATTACAACTATACGGAGAATATGGAGTAACAGACAAAACAACATTCTTTGCTACCATTCCGTTAAAAATGATAAAAACGGGCGATTTTACCGAAGATATGTCTGTTATTTTTCCTTCTTTTACTATTGATGAAGCTTCTGAAACTTTATTAGGAAATATTCAATTAGGAATAAAACACAACTTTTCTAATAATAAATGGTTGTTATCAGGACAACTTTCTATTGAAGCGAATACAAGCAGTTATCAAGAAAATTCAGGAATACGAAGTGGTTATGATGCGTGGACATTCACACCGTTATTTTTAACAGGAAGAGGTTTTGATTCATGGTATATACAAGCATTTACAGGATTTGATATTAGAACAAATAACTATAGTTCTAACTATAAATTAGGAGGAGAAATAGGTTACAAAGCTCTAAATTGGTTGTGGGTAGCAGGCTTTTTAGACGGTGTTGCCTCTTTAAAAAATGGTGATGTAGTATTGCCTCAAGAAAACCTAGCTACAGGCTTGTATGTAAACAATCAAAGCTATGCTGCTTTTGGATTAAAACTTATAGGAGAGTTCAATAAATCTTTTGGAGCTAATGTTGGGTTTGGAGGTGCTTTTTCGGGAAGAAATGTGGCCAAAGCCCCAGCATTGAGTTTCGGATTGTATCATAAATTTTAGAAAGTAAAAGACCTCTTACTTATTTTAAGACAAAAGTATGGGCTTTTAAAATTCAATTCAAATTGCTCGTATTAATTTTAAAAACGATACAGTTCTTAGGCAGTATTTCAAATTTAAATCTAGGCATTAACTAAACAGGGTCGTTTTGGACTTATGAGGAGTCAGTACGACCAAGATTGTTCAAGAAACGTTATATTACTTTCTATAAAGCCTATCAATATAAATAACAGTTAAAAAAGCGAGTTTAACTCGCTTTTTTTCTTTTTTCTCTTTCCTCCTTTTTCTTTTCTATTAACATACAACTATCTTTGCGCTTTCAAATCAATAAAAAAATGACTGAGAACGTAAGAGTACGCTTTGCTCCGAGTCCGACAGGACCTTTACACATAGGTGGTGTAAGAACTGCTTTATTCAATTATTTATTTGCTAAAAAACATAACGGAACCTTTGTTTTACGTATAGAAGATACAGATCAAACCCGTTATGTAGCCAATGCAGAACAATATATCATCAATTCGTTAGAGTGGTGTACTATTCCATTTGATGAAGGTCCAGGTAAAAACGAAAAATTCGGACCTTACCGTCAGTCAGAACGTAAAGATTTGTATAAAAAATACGCAGATCAACTAATTGAAACTGGTTGGGCATATTATGCTTTTGATACAGCTGAAGAACTAGATGCACATCGTAAAGATCACGAAGAAAAAGGAAAAACCTTTATCTACAATTGGCATAATCGTCAAAAATTAAACAATTCCTTGGCTCTTTCTGCTGATGAAGTTACAGCTAAGATTAATGCAGGAGAAAAATTTGTGATTCGTTTTAAAACGCCACAAGATGAAACGTTGATTTTACAAGATGAAATCCGCGGTACCATAAAAGTAGAAACAAACACCTTAGACGATAAAGTATTGTTTAAATCTGACGGTATGCCAACGTATCACCTAGCAAATATTGTAGATGACCATTTAATGGAAATTTCACATGTAATTCGTGGAGAAGAGTGGTTACCTTCTCTTCCACTCCATGAATTATTATATCGAGCATTTGAATGGAAAGCACCTAAATTTGCACACTTACCATTAATTTTAAAACCAGTAGGAAAAGGAAAATTAAGTAAGCGCGATGGTGATAAACTTGGTTTTCCAGTATTTCCGTTAGCATATACCAACGAACAAACAGGAGATGTTTCACGTGGATACAAAGAAGACGGATACTTTGCTGATGCATTTATCAATATGTTAGCATTCTTAGGATGGAATCCAGGAACAGAACAAGAAATTTTTAGTTTAGAAGAATTAACAGAAGCGTTCGATTTAGCGCGTGTGAGTAAATCAGGAGCGAAGTTTAATCCAGATAAAACCAACTGGTTTAATCAACAGTATTTACAACAAAAGGACAACGAAGAACTTACAGCGTTGTTTTTACCAATTCTTAAGAAAAAGGGAATAACGGCAGATAAAGATTGCGTAAAAAAAGTAGTTTCTTTAATAAAAGAGCGTGCGACGTTTGTCGCTGATTTTTGGGAGTTATCTAGCTTTTTCTTTGAAAACCCTTCAGAATACGAAGCGAAAGCGGTTAAAAAGCAATGGAAAGACACTACAAGTGAATTAATGCAAGAACTCATTCAAGTGATTTCTAAAATTGAAGATTTTTCAGTTGAAAATGCACAGACTGAAATTAAAGGCTGGATTACCTCAAAAGAAATAGGCTTTGGTAAAGTAATGCAACCCCTACGTTTAAGTTTGGTAGGAAAGCTAGCGGGCCCAGATTTGTTTGATATTATGACAATGATAGGTAAGCAAACCACGATTACTAGAATACAAAACGCGATAAACGAACTATCATAAAAATAAAAAAGCCGCTATTTAAGCGGCTTTTTTTATATATTAAATAGCGGTTTAAAACATACAACCTCCTAAATGTTTGGCAGCATTACGACCACTATTAGCACTACCGTTATTCCAGTTTAACTTAAATACAACACCCAATGTTCCTTGAATATGTGAACGCATACTTTCATATCCCTCAAAAGAATGTTTGTAGTATAGTTGAGGATTAATACCTACTTTATCACTAACCCAGTAAATTCCACCACCTCCAATATTTAATGTAGGAGTCATTTTACGTTCAGAATCAACCAAACTACCCCCTACAAAAACATAAGGAGCTAGCTTATTAAATACGGCATTAAAATTATAACGAAATGAAGCATCCATAGAGAAATACTTAGCAGAATTAGAAATAAACCCAACATCATCAATAGTATTAAACGACATGGCACCGTCTAAAGAAAAGCGATCACCTATAGGCATGGTTAAACTCAATGTAGGAACTTGAAACAAGTATTGATCACCAATATAAGCAGCATCACTTTCGTTAAATTTAGTTATTCCAAAACCTACACCTATTTGCCAAGAGTCGTTTAAATTTTGTGAAAAAACGGAAGTTGTTAAACAAGTAAAGATTGCTATGAATAAGATTTTATGTTTCATCGGGAGAATAGTGTTTAGAGTAATAACTGGTTTAATAAGTTTTTAGTATAATTAAGTTAATTGGCATTTACTTTTTTAATAGCTGCGGTAAAATCATCCAAGTCGTTATTGTTTAAAATTAAATGAACGGCTTCATCACAAACTTTTTCAGCATTTTCTGTAGAGAAGTGTAAAGCAATAGCAATCTTACGAAGTATCCCCACTTCTTCTTTGGCTACATCTTCATCTGCAAAAATCATCTTGGTTAAAAGAAACAAACGTTCAATACGCTCATCATAACTAACAGGAGCATTTATTGGAAACTTTTCTGGATTTTTTAAAATAAGTTTGTACTCTTCTTCACTAATGTTTAATTTTTTAGCAGCTCGGTCTAATAACAACTGTTCTCCTTCTGAAATAATTCCATCAGTTTCAGCAATTTTTACCACACTAGCAAAGTGCCCTATTTCTTGTTTGTGTTTTCCGCTTGAATATAAATCTGATATTGACATAATTTTTTGTTTTTTATGATTGAAAGTAAGTAGTATTTATTTTTAGAAGTAAAATTTAAATAAAGTCATATAAATACCGCCGAAAGTTAACAATTCTAACCAAAAACAAAGTATTATTTTTTTTTATTGTAATTAAAAAACACATAAAATCTATTAATAAAAAACAGTGTTTTTTTATCTGTTTTAAAGAGTTTTTATTTTTAACTAATACAAATACTTATGGAAGCTGCTTTTAATCCTTTAAAATAGCGATTATACGGGTTTCAATAAAAAAGATAGAGAAAAAAATAAAAGAATAAACAATATTTATAAAGTTTTAAAAAAGAATCAATAAAATTTAAAATAGTTTTACTCTTGAAAAATGATTAACTTGTTAACAAACGAATTTTTAATCTTATCAAAAAATGAAAACGGTATATACTATTTTAATTTTTTTAGTTTCGGTAACGCTGAGCTTTTCACAACATAAGCAAGAAATAGAAAAAGAGGTTAATGAACAAATATGGAAACCGTTTAAAAAATCTTTTGAAACCAGAGATTGGAAATCTTTCAATCGTTTGCATTCTGATGAAGTCTTACGTGTAAATAAATATGGAATTCGTACAGGAGCCGAATACAAAAACTCAATTGAAGTATCTTATCAAAAACCAACAACCAAAAAGCGACAAATCGATTTTTGTTTCAATCAAAGAACTTACAAAGAAAATACAGGTTACGAAGTAGGGTATTACCGAGTTATATATACTGAAAAAGATAAAGAATCTCGCATAGTGTATGGTAGGTTTCACGTGGTATTAAATAAAAAGAATGGTACTTGGTTAATTGCACAAGATTGGGATACTGACACCATGAATGGAAAGTTAATTACCAAAGAAGATTTTGAATCGGGTAGCTGCTTAAATACAAAATAATCACCATCAGTTACGTCATTGCAAGCCTTTCAATTGTTGTACAAAACAGGTCATGTTAAAGCAATTTTTAAGTAGAACGCTCTCAACAAACAAATTACCTTATCGCACCCTTTTGTAAGGCCTTTGAGTTGACATTTTAATCGTAGAAGGAAATCGTAAAAGTTCATTAGAGCTAGCTCTTATTTAAGATAGTCAGAAACATCCTAAAAAGCATCCAATGCACAACTAAAAGGCTTCTTGATGGTTCACTTAAATCATAAGAAGGTTGAACTGGTATAACTGAGTAAAATAAAGGAATAAAAGCATAAAAAGGACCTTGAAAATTTCTTATTTTTACGATACAAGCTTTAAAACCCGTCTATGAACAACGAGAAAAATTCCGAAACGTGGAAAAAACTCTACCAAAACTCACAAGAACTCACCAAACCAACTTCGATAGATAATCTCCTATCTGATGACGATCTAACCTTCTTAAAACAAGAATTAAAAAACATCATCAATCGGTTTTTAGACAAAGGAGAATTGCATAAAGGCATTAAAGTATATATAAACCACGAGCTTCAAAACGGAATTGCTGAAGAAATGGCAGCCAATAGACCCGAAGAAAATGAAAGCATTGAGCAATGGTGTGTAAAACTATTCGGAAATCAAAAATTCGGAGTTGTTTTCAATAGTTTAGAAAGCTTTAGCAATGAATTTACCGAGAGAATGTGCCATATTGTTGCTCCACTACTTGAAAAAGCAGGAATGCCTTTGGGCGGACTCTCTTTTTTATTTTTTATGGGCAACTATGGTTTTACCCCTTTCGGAATTCATAAAGAAGCCAAAGGAGAAGAAGGTTTTTTGTTTCATTTAGGCCCCAACCCTAAAGATTTTTATACTTGGGATATTGAAGAATACAACCAAATAGAACACAATACTCAGGTGTTCCACGAGGTAGATGCAATGTTACCAACATCTACAACATATCCGTTAAAAGCAAAATCGGCCATGTTTATTCCGCATCATGTATATCATATTGCCAAAACCGATGAATTTTCGTTGAGTGTGGTAATGGATTATATCAATCCGTCGAGAGACTATTTAGAAAAAACAATTGCCACACAAATAGCCTCAAAAGAGTTACCAAAAAATCCGAAAGTAGGATATTTACCACCAGTAGATATCAACACCGATGAATTGGATTGGAATAGCTTATTAAACCGTGAAACGTGGGAACAGCAATACCAAAAAACACTTACAAAATACATAACGAAACTAAAAAGTAACGCAGGAGTTTTACAACCTTCAATACCTGAAAACAAAGAAGGTTTACCCAATCCGCCGTTTCAAATTACGGGAAAAACAATTTTCCCGTTGATGATACATACAGAAAACACAGAGAAAACTTGCATTATAGCAAGAGGAAATGAGGTTATTGTTAGCAACAACTCACAGTTAAACACACTTATAGAGAAACTAAATACAGGAGAAACCCTACATTTTGATGAATTACAAAAGGCCCTCACTCCTACTTGGGAATTGATGGATGTATTTGATTTTGTAAGTCAGTTAGCACGAACTGAAGCGATTGTTATTTGTAAGGAATAAGGTTGTGTTTTTATATTTTGTTATTACTGATGTAAATATTTTTCTCACAATTACTTTAAAAATCTACTAACCTTTGCTATTTCTTAAGGTTAAAATTAAAGAAGTAGTTAACTCTTGTAAGTAGTTAAAATTAGAAGGAATAAAAACACCATTACTACTAGTTAAAGAAACTCCATCATCATATAAGTTGGTACTTAGCGACCATAAATTTATAATACGATCTTTATCATTAAGATAATTGGTAAAACTACTATAGTTGTATAAAATCAACTTATTAGGAATATAAACCTCCCAGTCATAGGAGTTGTGTATATAATAATAATACAAACTATAGTCATTTAAAACGTCGTAGCCCCTTTCTAAAGGATCTGGTTCTGGAGATGATATGGGGTGTGTAGGCTCTCCTTCAGGATCTGTTCCCCTATTATAATTACCATATTGTTGCTTAAATGCAATTTCAAACGCATTTCTATTATTTTCTAACAAAGTTCTAAGGCTAACTTTTAAAGACTTTCCAGTATATAACCTGTAAAAGTATTCCCTTGCATCTTCGTTTTCTATTAATGTACGCCCAATTAAAAAAGAAGTCATATACATCATATTATGAACTTCTTGGGGTTGTAGTACAATAGGAATGTTGGTTACAATACCAGAAGTGTTTTTAGAAGCAATAATATTAACGATATCGTTTTCAACAGTATTTGATAGATGAATATTTTCAGTTTCCTCATTGCAAGACATGCATGCTAAAAGCACACTAAAACACATAATTTGTAAATACCTCATACTCTTATTTTTTTAGTTTAAATCAACTAAAAATAGCAAACGTATGTAAATTATTATCGAAGAATTCAAATTTGCAAGGAACAAATGCTAAAACGTTTATTTCTTAAAAAGAATTTGCAAAACTTCATCTTTTCTTCTGGTAGCTACAGGAATATTGTATCCATTTTTAGTTACTAAAAAGCCCTCATTAAGGTATTTGGTAACGTAAGAGGTATTTATAATATATGATTGATGACACTTTAAAAAGAATTGGCTGTTTAATAAGGGCTGAATTTTTTTCAAAGGCTTTGAAACAACTATGTGTTCATTGTTTAAATAAAAAGTAGTATAATTTCCGTCGGATTTACAATAAATAATATCTTTAAAATCAACTAAATGTTGCGCTTCTAAAGTTTTTAATACAATTTTATTATGAATATTATTTGTGTAGTAGTTGTTAGCAACTGTTACTAAATGTTCTTTGGTTTTTAACTTACGATGGTTGTGGATGGCTTTTTTAACAGCAGTTTTTAGTTCATCATTATCAATGGGTTTTAATAAATAATCTAAAGCTCCAAGTTTAATCGCCTTAATAGCATGAGAGTCATATCCGGTAACAAAAATAATATCGAAATTTAACTCAGGTAAAACAGCTAAAATGTCAAAGCTTGAGCCATCACCCAAATCAATATCCATAAAAACAAGATCTGGGCTATGTGTAAGGATAGATTTTATACCTTCTTTTACTGAAGAGGCTTCATCTATAATACTAATTTGTTGTTGAAAACCTTTAGTTAACAACTGCTTAAGCTCATCTCTAACATGCTTTTCATCTTCAATAATTAATCCTTTTAACATATTTATAATTCTATATATGGAATTGTTAATTCAACGCTAACCCCGCGTTTACCAGTAGTTGCTAATTTGTTTGTTATCAAAACTTCTTTACCCGTCATCTTGGTTAGAAACTGATTAATTAAATTAATAGATGATTCTTTAGGATTCTTTTTTTTCTTAAAACCAACACCATTATCATCAATAACACATACAAGGTATTCTTTTTTACAAGAAATTTCAATATCTAATTCTCCTTTACAATCTAGTTTTCCAAAGCCGTGAATAATGGTATTCTCAACAAAGGGCTGTAATAGCATAGGAGGAATATGCAACTCGTTTGCTGTTACAATATTATTTTTTAAAGTATAATTAAACCTGTCAGGAAAACGAAACTGTTGCAGTTCAATATAATCTTGTAGCGATTGTAATTCATCTTCTAAAGGAACATAATCTTTGGTAGAATTATCAAAGACTGTTCGCAAGAGTCTCGAAAACTTAACAATATAGTTAGCATAATGTGTTTTATTATTTTCAACCCCTTGTTTTATGAGACCTAAGCTGTTAAAAATAAAATGTGGATTCATTTGTGAACGCAACAAACGTTGTTGTAACAAGAAATTTTGTTTTTCAATTGTAAACCTTCGTTGTTTGTAAAAATTTAAAACAAATATGCTAAGAGCAACAATTACTAATAATAACAACAATAAAAGGTATTGGTTGCGTTGTAGCATAATACTTTTAATTTCAGCTTTATTCTTTTCGAGTTGTAATGTTTTTTCTTTTTCGTAAGACTCTTGCAAAACCCGAAGTTCGTTATTGATTCGACTATTATAATTCTTCTCTAAGTACAAAAGAAGAGAATCTAATTTAGGCATCACAATATCAATACCTTCTTGCTGTTTGTAAGCAATTTCTAAGGTTGTTTTTAAAATTTCTTTTGTATCAACAAAAGCAACATCTACCAATCCAATATCAAAAATCAAACCAATATACTTTTCAGCATTTTTATAATCGTTTAACTTAAAATAAGTAGTAGATAAATTAAGGTATGTGTTAATTAACCGCTGAGAACCTGATTGTTTTGAAAGTTTTTTAGAAAAAAACAAGGCTTTTTTATAAGGAACAATAGCCTTATGGTATTCCTTTTTTTGATTGTAAGCATACCCTTGAGCACTATATAATTGATACTTAGTTTTGGAGTTTAAGAGTTGCTCATAAGGAAGAACTTTATGAAGCTCTTGAGTCGCTTTTAGAGGCTTGGATAAACTGCTGTATAAGGTTGCATTGTCTATTACAGAAATTAAATAATTAACAGTGTCTTTGTTTTTTAAATAAAGTGTAGCCGCTTTTTTACTAGCAAGCAAAGCCTCTTCATATTTTTTTAAAGCCTTTTTTACCTGTTGCTTGTTACTATACACATAGGCCTTTTTTGCATAATCTGTGGGATCTAATAAAGAATTTAGTTTTTCATTAATACCCGCAGCATTTAAATAATCATTTTTTATTGTAAAATACATAGCATATAAGGCTCTGAAATACAAAAGTTCTCTATTGTTTTTAATTTTTTCTGATGCAAACGAAGTTGCATAAATTAAATCACTAATGGCTTCGTCATGCTTTTGCAGTTTATAATTAAAGCGGGAAGACATATAGGCGTATTCAGCCTTTAAAGAATCGGAAAGATGATTGGTAGGAATTTTTTTAAGCTCTTTTAAGTAAAAGAGTAATGAGTCTTTAGAAATGCCTTCTTTGGTTTTTTTGTAGTAAAAGTTAGGAGGTTTAGAAATAGTATTTAAAGACTTTTTCTTACAAGCAAATACCACACAAAACAATAACAAACAATAAACCTTTTTCATTTTCCTTTATAATAACCGAAGCTAAAATTAACAAAATTTATAGAAGACGATAAAAAGTAGTCATCCATTAACTTAATATTAGCATTTACAAAAAAGTAGAGTAAACGATTATGAATCGGTTACTTACAAATTTGAAATAGTTAAAAAGTAATTGTTAAGGCTGCTACTTTAGTGGAGAAATAAAACCTTAACACTTTTTAATTATGAATACAATTATAGCCCAATTAGGCACTGTTTTAAACAAAACAACACAAAAATCAATCAACGGGGGTGGACGTGTTGTTTGTGTTGGAACTTGCATTAATATACATGGAGGATTACCACACTGTGTTCCCTGCGGAAATGAAGAACCTCCAAAAGAATAAAAACAGACATCATCTTTGACGGTCTATAAATAGCTCAAAGACTCATTAAAAATTAAATACAAATGAAAAAAACAATTTTAAACTTAGGAACTGTTTTAGGTAAAACAGCCCAAAAAGAAATTCTAGGAGGATTTAAAACCCAAGCATGCTATACAGATAGTGATTGCTGTAATTTTCAACACAACTCATCGTATGGTTATGTATGTGAGTTACAAGGAGGAGATACAGGTATTTGTGTCCCTGGAATCTTTGGTGAAAATCCATGCGGACTATAATCTAAACCAACAGAAAAAGAAGGTGTTTGAAAAAACACCTTTTTTTATACAAACTTTTTTCTACAGAACAACAGTTTCCTTTGTGGTATCATTTCGAGCCATAGCGATAAACCGTAAGATTCAGTGTAGCTAAATCTCATTCAATACTCTTAAAAGCTACACCCCCCTTACAAACTCACACACAAATAAATACCCCTTGCCTCCCTCCTCTTTTTTTACTATGTTTAACAGGCTAAAAAAGTAAAAAGTAGTACTACCCCTTATCTCAACTATTTTTTTATTTAAAAAGTAACAACAAACACTTCTTTATGGGTTGCCGTAAAGGTTTATGGTTAAATATGTATATATATGCAAATGAAACATATATCTTTACAGGAGATATAAAAGTTGTATGAGAAAAAGCTATGAGATTTATGTAAATAAGTTGTGTTAGACTTAATAAGCTAAAGAAAGTTGACAACAGATAAAAAAAATAAAATAACGAAGCCTTTTTTAAGATGGGCAGGAGGAAAAACATGGCTAACAAAACACATTGATGACCATATTCCTAAAACCTTTAATGATTATTATGAACCATTTTTAGGAGGTGGTTCAATTTTCTTTTATTTAAAATCAAAAGGATATATAAAGAACAAGGCTTATTTATCAGATTCTAATGCTGAGTTAATAAATACTTATAAAGTTTTAAAAAGTAGACCAAATGAACTCTTTGATATTCTTAAATCACATTTTGATACTGAAGAAGAATATTACAGGATAAGGGAATTACAATTGACAAATGATGTTGAAAAAGCTGCTCAATTTCTATATTTAAATAAAACTTCTTTCAATGGAATATATAGAGTAAATAGAAAAGGAAAGTATAATGTTCCTTACGGGAAAAGAAATTTGAAAAAGCTATATGATTTTAATCATTTAAAAAAGGTTTCTGAAAGTTTGAAAGGTGCCTTTTTATCAACTTTAGATTTTAAAGAAAGATGTAAAACTATAAAAGAAAATGATTTTGTTTTTATTGATCCACCTTATACTGTTGCACATGAAAATAATGGGTTTGTTCAGTATAACCAATCCATTTTTTCTTGGGAAAATCAAGAGCAACTTTCAAATCTTACTGACGATATAAAAAATAAAAACGGATTTTTTATTATTACAAATGCTAAGCATGATAGTATAGAAGAATTATACAAAACAAGTGCTCAAAAACAATTTTCAAGATCTTCTACTGTTGGAGGTAAAGGAGCAAAGAGGGCTAAATATAGAGAAATTATTATCACAAATATAAATAAATAAATGGCTTTTTTAAAAGATTATCAAGTACAAGAAATAAAAGGAAAGCTACTTAATGATAAATCAATTCTTGGAAAACTTTATAAAGCTAAAAGGAGTGAATATCAAGTAATAAGTGTTGATCATTCTTTGGTAGAAGATTATGAAAAGAAAGGTTGGGAAACTTTTGGAAAACCTCTAAAAACTAAAACTAAGCTTCGAAAAAGGAAAAAACATTCAAAACAATTTGAAGATGATGTCTGGTGTCAGTTTTACAATTTAGGATATAGACATTTAAATTTTGATGAAAACTTTATTCTCCCATTTTCAAAAAATCCAGGTGACAAAAAACAAATTGATGTAATCGCTATAAATGATGAGACAATTTTTTTAATTGAGTGTAAATCAAGTGAAAAACAAACATCAGCAAGATTATTAAAAGATGAATTTGATTTGTTAGGCATAAGGTTGGATGGCTTCAAAAAAGCTCTTTGGCAGATCTTTGGAAAAGAAAGAAAAATCAAATATATCTTTGCTACAAGAAATTTAAGAATACCCGTAAACAGTACCCACTTAGAAAGGTTAGAAAATACTAACTCTTTCTATTACAATAATAACACTTACGATTATGTAAATAGTCTTATTAAGAATTATAAGAATGCTGCTTTTTACCAGTTTCTTGGTTTAGTTTTTAAAAACGAACTAATTAACAATAAAAAAATAGAGATTCCAGCAGTAAAAGGTAAAATGGGAAAAAAGGAATATTATATGTTCTCTATTGAACCTTCTTTACTTCTAAAAATGGGTTTCATTTTACATCGAACAAGAGCTAATGAATCAGAATTCCCTACCTATCAAAGGCTTTTAGTTCCTAGTAGATTAGGAAAAATAACTAAATACATTGACGATGGTGGTTATTTTCCTAATTCAATTATTATAAATTTTAATGCTAAAAAGCGTAAAATTATTTTTGAGCCTAATTCAAAAGAAACAAACTCAAATTCTTGTTCAGGAACTTTAAAAATACCTAACTCATATGGTATTGCTTATATCATAGACGGTCAACATAGAGTATATGGATATGCTAACTCTCTTTTTAAAGAAAATAATACAATTCCTGTAGTTGGTTTTGTAAGTTTAGATACCATAGAACAACTTGAGATTTTTATGGATATTAATGAAAATCAAAAAGCAGTTAGCCCCAGTTTAAGGTTAGATCTAGCCGAAGATTTAAATTGGGATTCTGATCGAGCAGATTCTAGACTTCTTGCCTTAAAGTCTTCCATTACCAAAAACATAGCAAATTCAGAATCAAGCCCACTTTTCAATAAAATTTCAGTTGGAGAAGATAAAGCACTTCTTACATTTAAACCATTTATGACAGCTTTGAACGTTTCTGGCTTATTACCAATAGCTAAAGGAAATAAATACAACCCAGATTCTCTAGTTGGCTCACTATATGACACCAATAATCAAGATCACAATCAAGAAATGTTAAGGGCAAAAAAGAAAATAGTTGACTATATAATTTCGTGTTATGATTTTGTTGAACAAACCTTCCCTGATATATTCAATAAAGAAAAATACTTCATAGTATCAAATAGAGGAACATTCGCATTTATTTCAATTATTGGAAGTCTAAATAAATTTGTGACAGAAAAAGGTTTAGTAGATAAAAGCACTAGCAATAATGAAAGGTTTAATACTATAAAACCTTATTTAGAAATTCTAATGACTAGCCTTAAAAATTTATCTAATGAAGAAGCATCAAAACACTTAACACTTTTAGGTGCAGGTGCAGATACAAAATGGTTACGCTTTTTTCAAAATCTTATTAACTCAAAATTTAGTGAATATAATCCTATTGAATTAATTGATTGGAAAGAAAGACAAAATGAAGTTTATCAAGATAAAGGTCGCCAATATGTTAAAGTGGTAGAAAGACATATGAAAAAAGTTGTATTGGATAACATAAAAGTACTTTTTGGTAAAAACTGGGAACTTGAAATAAACAAAATAAAAACTGCTTGTCAAGAAAGAGCAAATAATGAAAATGAGAAAAATTATAAAGAAGGAATTGACAAAAGAGTTGAGTGGACTGAAATGTTTAATATAAATGATTACAAGGTAATTATTGAAAAATATTGGTCTAAAAAACCTGAAGAAGAAAATGCAGATTTTAAAACTTTTCAAGAACACTTTTCTATAGACATTGGTCAAGGAAAAAACAAAAAAGATGTTTTGAAATGGATTTCTTTGTTTAATTCTTACCGAAATCATTTGGCTCATGAAGGATCAAAAGAAAAAGGAATAAATAAAAAAGAGGTTGATTTTTTAGAAAATATTTATAAGAACTTTTTTGATGAACATTATAATTAGCTTTTTCCAGTAAAAAACAAACCTTCCACACAAAAAATAATCCTCGTACATTTGCGTAAAATTTTTGTACGTTGAGTAAATAATCTATTGTAAATCTGCTTCAAAAAGACACTTACTAACACAGTTTTGAGTATTTATTTACTTTTCTAAAGCAGTAATCACTCTATATAACAAACCATGAAAACTATTTTTTACGAAGAAATAAGCCACCTTAAAAAAGTAGAGGAAAAAGAAGGTATTGAAAATACAAGACAACGACTTGGTAAAAAAGAAATTCGCAAACTTAGAATGTACTATGAGAATTTGCCCGTAGAATATATTGATTTTTTAAAAAATATTGGAGCTGGAAGTTTTAGAGAAAAGACATTCAGAATATATGAAGGGGTATTTTATTTAGAAGAACTGGGTATTTATCCCTCGATTGATGTGAATGACAAGATAAAGTTTTTTGGAGATGATTATGAAGATGAATATTTTGGGTTTGATTTAAAAACTAAAGACTGTTTAGTTATTGAATATTCTCCAGGGGTTGATGAAACTATTCACGAAACAGGCAAAACCTTTAAAGAGTATATTAGAGAGAAAATATTTGAATAAAAAAGCATTTTCCACTTCATCAAATAACATAAGTAAGAGTTAAAAAACAAAATTCCCACACAAAAAATAATCCTCGTACATTTGCGTAAAATTTTTGTACGTTGAGCAAGCAAGCAATTGTAAACCAATACCAACAATCTGAGAATGTAAAACAGATTGTTCATCAGCTTCAACAAGATCCACACCATTTTCAAATAACGAATTTGGTCGGTTCTTCGTTGTCTTTTGTCATTTCCGAAACTTTTAAACAAGCCGATAAACCTTACTTGTTAATTTGTAACGACAAGGAAGAAGCTGCTTATTATCTAAACGATTTAGAGCAGTTATTGGGCGATAAAAACGTGTTGTTTTATCCGGGTTCGTATCGCAGACCGTATCAGATAGAAGAAACTGACAACGCCAATGTACTCTTGCGTTCTGAGGTGTTAAACCGTATCAATTCGCGTAAAAAACCTGCGATTATTGTTACCTATCCTACTGCCCTTTTCGAAAAAGTAGTCACAAAAAAGGAACTGGAAAAAAACACGCTAAAAGTCGTAGTGGGTGAGCAAGTATCGCTCGATTTTGTCAACGAAGTACTGTTTGAATATCATTTTAAACGTGTCGATTTTGTAACCGAACCAGGAGAGTTTTCAGTACGTGGTGGAATTATCGATGTATTTTCGTTTTCTCACGACGAACCCTATCGTATTGAGTTTTTTGGTGATGAGGTAGACAGCATCCGAACGTTTGATGTAGAAACGCAACTTTCTAAAGAAAAACTGAAGAAAGTGAGTATTATGCCCAATGTAGAAAACAAAACATTGCAGGAATCGCGAGAAAGCTTTTTAAAATACATCTGGTCTAAAACGGCTGTTTTTGTGAAGAATGTAGACTTATTAAGCGATTCGTTGGATAAATTCTACCGAAAAGCAGAACTGTCGTTTAACGAATTATCTACCGAAATCAAACACGCAAAACCCGAAGAATTGTTTTGCAACGGAGAGCTGATTCGTAATCAACTACAAGATTTTACATTAGCACATTTGTCATCTCGAGCGGAAGCGAGAGACCTCACAGAAATAAGTTTTAATACTCACCCCCAACCCTCTTTTAACAAAAAATTCGATCTGTTAATTCAGAATTTCAATGAATTTTCGGCCAAAGGATTTACCAATTATATTTTATGTTCTAACGAACAGCAAGCACAACGCTTCCACGATATTTTTGATGACCACGAAGAAGCTGGTGCTGAGCGTAGTCGAAGTAAAGTTTCGTATGAAACCATTGTGTTTCCGTTGTATCAAGGATTTGTGGATATTGATAGTAAAATTGTTTGTTATACCGATCATCAAATCTTTGAGCGTTATTACAAATTCCGACTTAAAAACGGATACGCGAAAAAGCAATCGATTACGCTACAAGAGCTTACTAAATTAGATGTAGGTGATTATGTAACACACATCGACCACGGAATTGGAAAGTTTGGCGGACTCCAAAAAATTGATGTAGAAGGTAAAAAGCAAGAAGCCATTAAGTTAATTTATGGCGACCGCGATATTTTATACGTAAGTATTCACTCGCTACACAAAATTTCCAAGTTTAACGGAAAAGACGGGAAACCGCCTAAAGTATATAAACTAGGGTCGAATGCTTGGAAAAAAGTCAAGCAAAAAACTAAAGCCCGTGTAAAACATATTGCGTTCAACTTAATTCAGTTATACGCAAAACGTAAGTTACAAAGGGGATTTGCTTTCGGACCCGATACACATATGCAACACGAGTTGGAAGCGAGTTTCTTATACGAAGATACACCCGATCAGTTCTCTTCTACCCAAGAGGTAAAAGCCGATATGGAAAAAGAACAACCGATGGATCGTTTGGTGTGTGGTGATGTTGGTTTTGGAAAAACAGAAATAGCCATTAGAGCGGCTTTTAAAGCAGTAGATAACGGAAAACAGGTTGCGGTACTTGTACCAACCACGGTTTTGGCATTTCAGCATTTTAAAACGTTTTCTAAGCGATTAAAAGACTTTCCGGTTACGATTGATTACCTAAACCGTTTTAGAACCACAAAACAGCGTAAAGGCGTGTTAGAAGGGGTTGCTGATGGAAGTGTAGATATTGTGATAGGAACGCATCAATTAACCAATAAAGCAGTTCAGTTTAAAGATCTTGGATTGTTGGTTATTGATGAAGAACAAAAATTTGGAGTAGCAGCGAAAGACAAACTAAAAACCATTAAAGAAAACGTAGATACATTGACCTTAACGGCAACGCCGATACCGCGTACTTTGCAGTTTAGTTTGATGGCGGCGCGAGATTTATCGGTAATTAAAACACCACCACCCAACCGTCACCCCATAGAAACCAATGTAATTCGCTTTAGCGAAGAAACGATTCGCGATGCGATTTCGTACGAAATTTCTCGTGGTGGACAGGTATTTTTTATCCATAACCGTATTGAAAATATCAAAGAGGTAGCAGGATTATTGCAACGTTTAGTACCAAGTGCAAAAATTGGTATTGGTCACGGACAAATGGAAGGGAAAAAGTTAGAAGAACTCATGCTTGGTTTTATGAACAATGAGTTTGATGTACTAGTGTCAACGACCATTATTGAAAGTGGATTGGATGTACCGAATGCCAATACGATTTTCATCAATAACGCCAATAATTTTGGGTTGTCGGATTTACACCAAATGCGTGGTCGTGTAGGGCGTTCGAACAAAAAAGCCTTCTGTTATTTTATCACACCACCGTATCATCACATGACTGATGATGCGCGTAAGCGAATTCAAGCATTAGAACTGTTTTCTGATTTAGGAAGCGGATTGAACATTGCCATGAAAGACTTGGAAATTCGTGGTGCTGGAGATTTATTAGGAGGTGAACAAAGCGGATTTATCAACGATATTGGGTTTGATACCTACCAGAAAATCTTACATGAAGCGATTGAAGAACTGAAAGAAAATGAGTTTAAAGACTTATATCCTACGGATGAAAATGCACCAAAAGAGTATGTAAAAGAGGTACAAATTGATACCGATTTTGAAATTCTGTTCCCAGATGATTATGTGAATTCGGTTACCGAACGGTTGAGTTTATACAACAAATTAGGAACCTTAACTACGGAAGAAGAATTACAAACCTTTGAGACCGAAATTATCGACCGTTTTGGAGAGTATCCAACGCAAGTGGCCGATTTATTAGACAGTGTTCGTATCAAATGGTTGGCGAAAGAATTAGGTTTAGAAAAAGTGATTTTAAAGCAAAAACGATTAATTGGATATTTTGTATCTGATCAGCAAAGTGCTTTTTACCAAACCGAAGCATTTACCAAAATGTTGAGGTATGTACAGCACAATCCGAAGAGTTGTGTAATGAAAGAAAAGAAAACCAAAAATGGATTGCGCTTACTCATCACGTTTATTAAAATTGATAGTGTACACAAGGCGTTAGAAACCTTACAGAAAGTATAAAACGTCATTCCTCGCTCGCAATGACGGTACAAAGAAGTTGTCAGTTCGAGTGGTTTTCACGATTGGAATGAGAGAAAATAGTATCGAGAACTAGTTTGTATGCACCTCGATACAAATGTCTTTCTTCTATCGAAAAAGAAATTCACTCGATGTGACAATGTAAACTCATAACAAAAAGATTGCTTGATTTCCACTTCGATTGCACTTAGTGTCTATTTGCAATTAAGGAAGAAGTTGTCTGTTCGAGTGGTTTTCACGATTAGAATGAGTGAAAATTGTATCGAGAACTAGTTTATATGCATCTCGATACAAATTTCTTTTCTCTATCGAAAAAGAAATTCACTCGATGTGACAATTAAACTCATAACCAAAATATGGGCACGCTCCCTTAGCAATGACGGAATAAAGAATTGTTATTCTTGTAAAAAGGGTAACTAATTCGTTGATAAATTTTAAAATGAAAATATACTTTGTTTACATATTACAATGTTCAGACAAAACCTATTATACAGGAGTAACTTCAAACCTATCACAACGAATATTTCAACACCAAAACGGAACTTTTAAAGATAGCTATACTTCAAAAAGAAGACCTGTTTCATTAGTTTTTTATTGTGAGTTTACTAACGTAGAAATGGCTATTGAAAAAGAAAAACAAATTAAAAAATGGTCAAGAGCAAAAAAAGAATCTCTTATAAATAATGAGTTTGAAAAACTACCTAATTTAGCAAAGAAGAAGTTTAATAATTAAGCCTTGTCTGTTCGAGTGGTTTTCACGATTGGAATGAGAGAAAATTGTATCGAGAACTAGTTTATATGCATCTCGATACAAATTTCTTTCCTCTATCGAAAAAGAAATTCACTCGATGTGACAATGTAAACTCACGATTTAAAGATTGCTTGATTTCCACTTCGATTGTACTTAGTGTCCATTTGTAATTAAGGAAGAAGTTGTCAGTTCGACCATAGGGAGAAATCTCATCCAAAGGAGTAACTCATATTCTTAAGATTTCTCGTTTCACTCGAAATGACATACTTTTACGCCCATGCAAAACAACCACATTAAAAACCTATCAGGAATTATTTTAGCAACCCTGTTTATCAGTACTTCGGGTGTATTAGGTAAATATATTGCAATGCCCTCGGAAGTTATTGTGTGGTTCCGTTCTGTGTTTGCTATGGTGATTTTGTATGTGTTTTGCCGATTCAAAAAGATTGATTTAACCATACAATCAAGAAGACACTTGTTTCCGTTTTTAATGGGTGGAATTTTTATGGGAGCGCATTGGATAACGTATTTTTACGCGTTAAAACTATCGAATGTAGCTATCGGAATGTTGTCGTTGTACACTTTCCCAGTAATGATTGCTTTTTTAGAACCGCTATTTTTAAAGATAAAATTCAACCCGATTCATATTGTTTTAGGGTTGATGGTTTTGTTAGGGTTATACATTCTAGCTCCTGAGTTTGATATTAAAAACACCCAAGTTCAAGGAGTATTGTTTGGCTTACTCTCTGCCCTATCGTATTCTATAAGAATTTTAATATTAAAGCAATACGTAATACAATACAATGGAGTAATGTTGATGTTCTACCAAACGGTAATAATTACGGTTTTATTAGTTCCAGTATTGTTTTTTATGGATGTTTCCGGATTTCAAGAGCAACTCCCCTATTTACTATTATTAGCCTTGTTAACTACGGCTATCGGACATAGTTTAATGGTACATTCACTACAGTTTTTTTCGGCATCAACCGCAAGTATAATTAGTAGTATTCAACCTGTTTTCGGAATTTTGTTAGCGTTTATTTTTTTAAACGAAATCCCCACGTGGAACACTTTTGTTGGAGGAAGCTTAATTTTAGCAACGGTGATTATTGAAAGTATTCGAAGTAGAAAAGGCTAGTGTAGTCTTTGTTGTTGTTGAATAATAGTTTTCATGCTAACATCTTCGTAATTTCTACGAACAAAAGTTAGTGCACTGTCTAAAACCTCTCCCATACCATCACTATCTCTAAAATTAATATCTCCTGTAAATTCAAAAATTTCTAATTTTAATTGTTCAATATTTTTGGGAGTAGAAATATTATCTGATTTCATAGCAGTAAGCAAACGATTCAATCGAGAACGAGAACCTAAAATTCTTTTAGCAACAATTGATCGCTCTTCTATTTGATATTGTTCAATTGACTCTGAAGTAAGTTTGTCTCCTACCAGCTGAACTAGCTTTAAATTTTCCTTAAAAAACTGTGGATAGTATACTTTAAATTTACCTTCGTAACATTGCTGGTCAAAATCTATCGGACGAATTTTATACACAACATTTTCAAAATCGTGTGTTGGCACCACCACATAGTTATACGAACGCATATCGCCTAACAAACGAATCATACAACGCTCGTTAAATTTAACAAACTCTTTAGCCAGTTGTGCTTTTTCAATATCTAAACAATCTTCTAAATAATCATTGATAAAAACATCTCCTGGAATTCCTGATATATGCTCTTCTATCAACGTGTCTTCATATACCAAAAAGTTTAGGTTATAAGGTGATAAAATATCCTCTAACTCTAGACCGTAAATACGAGAAGCATCGGTTTTCTTTACATAAAAATAAGTGTAGTTATCATTTAAAATATTTCGAATTTTTATACGAAAAGGTTTAGAGTTACCAAACGTACAAAAATCGATAGCATCAACGTTTAAGTGTTTAATACTGGCGTCAGAACCGTTAGAGTGTAAGATATTATATACTTTTTTTAGGTATAAATCAATTTCTGCCTGCTCAAACTCATTATAAAAAACACGTATCCACAAGGTATCGTTATCGTGTTTATCATACACAGAAACAGATCCTTGAAAACGTAACAAATCATCATAAAAAATAGGAATTTGAATAGTTCTGTTATGCCTTTTCAAGTAGTTTCCTAATTTTTTGGTAACAGGAAAAGCTGGTTTTTTTTGTGATATGAGTTTATATTCTGACATTAAAAAGCCTTTTTTTTCAAAGATAATTCAATTTATTTTTTTGGAATAATATTTGTTGATTCTTAACAAAAACTACTTGCTATGAAAAGCTACAAACTCACGATTCCAAAACCATGTCATGAAGATTGGAATGCTATGACACCTAATGAAAAAGGAAAATTTTGCAGATCTTGTGCAAAAACAGTCGTTGATTTTACCCAAAAATCATCAAAAGAAATTCAAGAATATTTACTAACAAATAAAGAACAAAGAGTTTGTGGTCACTTTTACAGAAAGCAATTAGATAGTATTGTAATTCAGCTACCAGAAACAACTTTTTATCAACCGTTGACGTTTCAAAAACTGTTTATTTTATCGTTGTTATTTGTAATGGGAACTACGTTGTTTAGTTGTAAAACTGATACAGGAAAAACACAAAAAATAGAAAAGGTTGAGCTTATAGATACTGTTTCAGAAACAAGCATATTGATTGATTCTTTACATACTGATAAGGAGCCTGTTGTTCAAAAAAGGGAGTATAAAACTCCTCTAGCAGCAACTAAAGGAATCAATAATATTGAAACTAAATTAAAAGAAGATATTATATTACAGCCAAAAGATAGTATTCCAGAAGTTGTAATTATGGGAGATATTATTGAGGGAGAAATTGAAATAGAACCAAATGAAACGTACGCTTTTTTTCAAGTTGATATCAAGCCTAAATTCAAAAACTCTAAAGTTAGTTTTGAAGAAGATATCAATCATTTTATCGAAAAAAAACTCAATAATAACCTACTCAACGAACTTGAAGTATATAAAAAGAATGAAAGAGCGTATGCACAATTTATCATAGACACGATGGGTAATATTTCTAACATAAAAACAAGAACACCACGCCAAAAAGTAGAAGATTGGATAATAAATTTTGTTAAAGATTTACCCCAAATAATACCAGCAAAGATTGATGGAAAAAATGTAAGTGTGCGATATACATTACCGATTACCTTTGAAGTAGATTAAACTTCAAACATTTTTCCGGGTAAAGGTTTTATGGCTCCTTTTAATTCCATTTGAACTAAAATAGATGATAGTTGATAAGTAGGAAGATTACAATCTAATGCAATAACATCTAACAACTGTTTACCTTTTTGCTGTAAATAATCGTGTATTTTTTGTTCGGTTTCATTCAAATCAATAAACAACTTTTCTTGCTTGGCTACAGCAGTTTGCTGTACGTCCCAATTGAGCATTTTTACAATATCTTCAGCAGAAGTTAATAAATGTGCCTGATTATTTTTAATGAGATTGTTACAACCTTTGCTATATACATCGGTTGCTCTACCAGGTACTGCAAATACATCACGATTGTAAGAGTTAGCAATATCAGCAGTAACAAGCGAACCACCTTTTTTAGCAGACTCAATAATAATGCTTGCTTTAGATAACCCAGCTACAATACGATTTCGTTTTAAAAAGTTTTCTCTCATGGGCTGCTCATCGTGCCAAAACTCAGTAATAAAACCACCATTTTCATTCACTTGATGAATATATTTTTTATGTGTTTTTGGATAAATTTCATCCAATCCGTGTGCCAACACAGCAATAGTTTGTAAGTTGTTTTTTACAGCAGCTTTGTGTGCGCAAATATCTACTCCGTAAGCAAAACCGCTTACAATTATGGGATTGTGTTCTTTTAAGTCTTCAATAAGTTGATTGCAGAAATCGCGTCCGTACGAACTCATTTTTCTAGTTCCTACAATTGAAATAATTTTATCATTGTTTAAGTTAAGGTTGCCGTCTTTAAAAAGTAAAATAGGAGCATCAATACAATGTTTTAGCTGTTGCGGGTAATCATCATCTAAAAAATAAGAAAATGTGGTATTGTTTTGTTGAATATAACTTAGCTCCTCTTCTGCTCTTTTTAGGTTGTTTTTATCAAAAAGATGTTGAGTTATATGAGTTCCAATTCCGTTAATTTTATGTAGTGTATTTTTCTTCTCTAAAAACACTTGTTCAACACTTCCTACGGAGGTAATTAGCTTTTTTGCCAAAATATCACCTACGTTTTTTGTTGCCTGTAACCGTAGAATGGCTAGCAATTTTTCTGAATTCATATAGCAATAATTTGAGTATCAATATACAAAAAACTGTTAATAAAAATTACAAGATTACTTGAAAGTAATGCACTAAAAAGCTATATTTGTTATTATGACATTAGCCAACTACATTAACGATTTATTATATAGATACGATTGCGTAATTGTTCCTAATTTTGGAGGATTTGTAACGAATAAAATTGGAGCTAGAGTAAATACTACTACGCATACTTTTTATCCACCAAAAAAACAACTAACGTTCAACGCGTATTTACAGCATAATGATGGTTTATTGGCTAATTATATAGCTTCGAGTAAAAACAGTTCTTTTGAAGAAGCTGTTACTTTTATTGCTGAGGAAGTTGCACAATGGAATGAGAAGTTGGAAACTACAAGTATTACTGTTGCTTCTGTAGGAAGTTTGTCTTTAAACGAAGCGAAGCAAGTTGTTTTTGAACCTAATCTATCAAGTAACTTTTTAACGGAATCTTTTGGTTTGGCTGAGGTTTCAACACCATCTGTAGAAAGAGTAAAAGAAGTAACAATTAAGTCATTACCTGCTGCTACTAAAGAAAACAGAAAAACAATTCCGTTGTACTTAAAAAGAACTGCAGCTGCGGCTGTTTTTGTAGGAATTGCCTATGTGGGTTGGAATGGTGTTCAAAACCAACAACAACAAGTATTAGCAAATCAAGAAGAAGCTGTTGAGAAGAAGATTCAATCAGCAACTTTTGTCATTGAGAATCCGTTACCAACCATTAACTTAAACGTTAGTAAAGAAGATAGAAATTTTCATATCATAGCTGGTGCTTTTCAAGAAGAGCATAATGCTGAAAACAAATTGGCAGAGTTAGAAGAAAAAGGGTATGATGCTTCTATTGTTGGAAAGAACGGGTTAGGCTTAACTCAAGTAGCTTTTGCAAGCTATGCAACCAAAGAAGAAGCTAGAAAAGCCTTAGAAATTATCAAAAAATCTGTTAGCGAAGAGGCTTGGTTATTGGCTAAATAAACTGCATTTATTTTAGGTAGATTTTTTTGTTGCTGTATCTTTGCAGCAAAATTTAATTGATGAGAGCAAAATCACCAAAAGAATCGTTAACTGTACTTACCGATTTAGTTTTACCAGGAGAAACAAATTATTTAGATAACCTTTTTGGAGGAGAATTATTAGCTCGTATGGATAGAGCTTGTAGTATTGCTGCGCGCCGTCATTCGAGAAGAATTGTAGTAACAGCCTCTGTAAATCACGTAGCGTTTACCAAATCGGTACCTGTAGGAAGTGTGGTAACTTTAGAAGCAAAGGTTTCACGTGCTTTTAAATCATCAATGGAAATTTATGTAGATGTTTGGATTGAAGATCGTCAATCGGGTGAAAAAACGAAGGTAAATGAAGGAATTTACACCTTTGTTGCTGTTGATGAAACAGGAAAACCAGTACCAATTCCTCAAATTGAACCAGAAACCGAGTTAGAGAAACAACGTTACGAAGCAGCCTTGCGTAGAAAACAGTTAAGTTTAGTTTTGGCAGGTAAAATGGACCCTAAAGAAGCCATAGAGTTGAAATCTATCTTTATGGATTAAAACTAGCTTATATATCGTCTACATTGCCACTTTCAGATAAGAAAATGGCAATGTTTTTTGTTTTATCAAACTGCGAAAAGATAATAATCATAATTACTGTGATAGGTACAGAAAGAATCATTCCAGTAATCCCCCAAATTTCTCCCCAAACAGCTAAGGAAAGTATGGTAACTAACGGACTTAAGTTTAGTGATTTTCCAAAAACTTTAGGTTCTACAATATTACCAACGACAACTTGAATACTACCCACAGCAAATAACACAATTAAAAACGGAGGAAATTCTCCAAATTGTACCAAACAAAAAATGGCAGGGAAAGCAGTAGCTACCAATGAACCAATAGTAGGAATATAATTCAATAAAAAAATAAGAAAAGCCCAAAATGGAGCCCCGTCTACTCCTACTAACAACAAGACAAAATAACTAAGTACACCTGTTAGTAAACTTACATAGGTTTTTAATCGCAAATAATTTGAAATAGAGACTTCAATTTTTTTTAAGATGACTTGAAAGCTTTTAGGATTGTTTTGAGAACTCAAGAATACCTTTTGTAACTTCTTTTTAAAATTACTTTCCTCTAAGAAGATAAATAAGGCATAAATAATAATCATAAAGGTATTGCCTAGCAAACTGCTAATTCCGTTCGCGATATCGCCTAAAACAGAGCCATAATCAAAATCTCCGACTACTGATTGTACCGACTTGATAATGTCGATATGAAAATAGGCATCTAAACGTTTTATAATAGCATCAACATTGGGTTGATATTTAGAGTACGACGTAGTTAAATTTGAGATACTGTTGGTAATGATTTCCGAAATAAATCCAAAACCTAAAATAATAAGTGTAAAAACAAATACATTGCTTAGCCAAAAAGGAATGAAACGTTTGGCAAAAGGTATTTTATAAATGGTTTTGCGAATTTCTCGTGTTAAAAACCAAAAGATAAGCGCAAAAACAAACGGAATTAAAATTCCTTTTCCAATAACCAATGTTGCAATAATAGCTACAGTTACAATAATAAAGTTTGATGCGTTTTTCACACGTGTAAATTTTAGTAATTAGGCGATTACAATTTAATTATAAAATTGAGAACGAGTATAACTTGTTTTACGCTCTCATTAAAAAGGTTAAATATTCTCCTTTTGCAAAGAGGACTTAAAACCAATTAATGGTTACTTCGTAGTATTATGAGCGAATCCACTGGGCAGGATTTAACCGGTTACGATCTTTATACAGCATAAAGCTAAGTTGTGTTTTACCCGTTACTTTGTTGGTAAATACTTTTCCTAACTTCTCACCAGTTTTCACTACATCTCCTTTTTTAACATACACTTCTTTTAACTTATTGTAAGCAGAAATATAGTTTCCGTGTTGTACTAAAACAGATTTTCTTCCGTCAGAGTGTAGCTGAATAACCAATACTTTACCGTTAAAAATGCTCTTTACATCAGTGTTTGCTTTGGTAGCAATGTATAATCCGTGACTGTTGATGCTAATTCCAGGAAATGTTGGATGAGGCTGAACGCCATATTTTCGTGTAATTACTCCTTTAACTGGCCAAGGTAAATTACCTCTATTTTGCTCAAAGTTAGCAAGCAAGGCTTTTTCTTCGGCATTTAAAATAAAACCAGAACTTTTGGTTGTACCTTGGGTAGTTTTTTTACCCTTGTTAGCTTTGGCAATTGCCTCCCTAATTAACTTATCAATTCTAGCAGCAATTCTTTTTTCCTCTCGCTGTTTTTTTTGTAAATCACTTTTGTATTTCTTCTCTTCTTTTTTAATTTTTGAAATAAGTTGCTCTTGGTTTTTCTTATCGTCTTCAATTTCTTTTTTCTGACTTTTCTCATCAGAAAGTAAGGCCTCTTTTGATTTTTTTTGAGCCGTTAACGAGTCGTTTAACTGTTCTACTTCTTTTGCTTTTACGATAATCTCTTCTCCTTGCTTTTTTCTAAAATCTTTGTACTGTTGCATGTACTTTAAACGCTTATAGGCTTGGTAAAAGCTTTCTGAAGACAATAAAAACATGGTTTTGCTCTGTTGTGATTTACTCTTGTATGATTTAACAACCATGTCTCGATAGTCGTTTTTCAATTTCTCTAGTTCGTCATTGTATTTTTTTAATTGCTGCTCGTTCGATTTGATTTCTTTTGAAAGTAATTTGGTTTCTAATTCAATAGTTTCAATTAAGCGTTCTCTTACGCTTATTTTCTGATTCAAATCTTTTAAATCGTCTAAAGCATTGCTCTTTTTTTTCGTTGTTTTAAACAAAAGATTGTTAACCTGCTCTATTTCATTTTTAAGTTTTTTTCGCCTATTTTCAAGCTCTTTCCTACTTTGAGCAAAAGAAGAAATTCCTACAAAAAACAGGCATATAAAAGAGATGTAAAAAACAGGGTATTTCATAATTATAATTGAATTTCTTTATATCCGTTAGGAATGTTAAAACTTACATTTAACTTCGTGTCATATTCTACCGAGCGAGTCGTAATATCAATAATAGTAAACTTATTTTTTTCTTTAGCTCTTATGTTAATTTTTTCAGGAAAAAGAGTAGTATTTTTCTTATAATATTTTGGATAAGTAATATCTAAACGTTGATCTTTTAACGAATTTACAATTAATTGCTTGTTTAGTTTAAAGTGCTTTGGATTTACATAAAAAAACAAGTCGAATAAAGTAGGTTGTTTTTTAGGAGATAATTGATATGATTTTTCTTGAATTTGAATTTCTTGACGTTCAGATTTCACATCCATCAACGCCTCTCCTAGCAACATACTTTGTAATTGTTGAAAGTTAATATCGGTTCCTAGTAGTTTTTTTAGCATTTCAAAATCTCCATCGAAGTAACTCTTTTCATACGGAGAGTAAAATTGAACTTTTGTAGGGGTGATTTTAGCTTTGAAAATAGAGATGATTTTGGTTCCTTTTAACCAAATAACTTCATCTTTTTTAATTTTCATTCGTACAGAGAAGCCTAAACTTTCTTTATTGTTTTTGTAATTAACTTTTAAACGAGCATCTACTGTTTTTTTGTCAAAATTTGTAGCAATATGTTTTTTAGCTACTTTACGTGCCGACATTTCCTTAATAGTGATATCGCCCGTAACGTTTTTGGTAGATTTACAAGAGGTTAAACCTAAACATAGTATAAGTAATATAGTGGTGTATTTCATAAATTTAGTACTAACGAAATTTATTTTAAAATTTTTTCAGCTCTGTTTTTGTAAGAATTGGCTTTTTTAACATTATTCAACCCTTGATAAGCTTTAGACATCTCTAAGTAAAACTTAGCTTCTATTTCGTTGTTATCAATAACAAAATCAATGCCGTTTTGTAAGGTTTCTAATGCTTTTTTATATTCTTTATTGTTGTTAAACGCTTTCCCGTTCATTAAGTATACAAAAGGCTGTGCAGGAAAAAGAGTCAATCCTAGCTCACTGTATTTTAACAAGTCAGTGTCGTTATTTGTAGCTAACTTATCGAGTAATATTTTTAAGTTGTTGTACGATTTTTCTTTTTCAAAAAGCGATTTAGCATCAAGATTTTCCGTAAGTTTTTTGGGAGGTGTTTCGGTTGTTTTTTGAGTATTTATTTTTCTTTCAATAGAGCGAAGTCTGGCCGTTAATAATTTGGCATCTTTTAACTCTGCCAACACTTTTTTAGCAGAGTTAACATCGTTGTTTTGGAGGTGCAAAAAAACAAGTAACTGTTTTTTCTTTGGGTATGTTGCAGCTATTTTTTGTTGCGCAATAATAGCATCCTCAAAATTAGCTAACTTTCTTAAAATAAAAACTTTGTGTTCAAGCATCCAAACATTAGCAGGTTCTATTTCTAAAGCGAAATCAATGTATGTTAAAGCTTCTGGGTTTCTGCCTAATTTTTCGTAATTTTTAGAGAGCTCAAATAAAACAGCCTTATTGTTTGGAAGTATTCTGTTACACTTTTCCAAACTTTCTATTGCCTTTTGATAGTTAAAAGTGGCTTTGTCTGAAAGAGCGCTAAAAAAATATTGTTGAAATTCAATATTGTTTTTTTCAGCAATATCAACAGATGCTGGAATGCTGTCTTGAGCGTTTAGAAAGAAAGAAAAGAAAAGAAAGAAAAAAGACAATATTGCTTTAGAAAAAAAGTTTTTTTCTCTTTTCTCGCTTCTCTTCTCTATTGAGTTTTTATGTAAGTTCTGTATAATCACCTATACTTACCGATGTATAATTAGCATTGTATTTTGCATGGTTACCAATCATTGCATTCTCTAAATTGGCATTGGAAATACGAACATTGGTTTGAATTAATGAATTGGTAATGGTTGAATTTTCAACAATACTGTTTTCACCAATTGAAACAAAGGGCCCTATTTTAGTGTTTTTCAACACTACATTTTTTCCAATATAACAAGGCTGAATAATTTCAGCGTTCTCTAATACAACGTCTTCAGATACTAAATTGTTGCCATTTGCTTGTTCAAAACCTAAAACTTGCTTATTAGTATCTACTGTTGGATCCTTCTTACCACAATCCATCCAAGTATTTACTTTTCCAGGAATAAACTTAGCTCCTTTTACTTTTAAAGCCTCCAAAGCTTCTGTTAACTGATATTCGCCAGAAGGTCTAATATCATTATCGATTAAATAACTTATTTCTTCTAGTAATTTATCTGCATCTTTAAAATAATAAATACCAATAATAGCTAAATCAGAAACAAATTCTTTAGGTTTTTCAACAAAATCTGTAATAAAACCGTCTTTTAATTTTACCACACCAAAAGCGCTTGGGTCTTCTACTTGCTTCACCCAAATAGCCCCATCAGCACTAGCATCTAAAGTAAAATCAGCTTTGAATAAGGTGTCAGCAAAAGCAACCACACAAGACCCTCCTAATGATGCTTTAGCACAGTAAATGGCATGTGCAGTCCCTAAAGCTTCTTCTTGAACATAAACAGAACCTTTAGCGCCTAAATTTTCTGCTATTGTTATTAATTTGTCTTTTGTATCTGTAGGAAATCCCTTAGCTGCAGGGCCAATTATAAAAGCAATTTCTTCGATAGGTTGATCTACAACAGCAGTGATATCTTCCACTAATCGTTGTACAATAGATTTACCAGCAATAACTGTTAATGGCTTAGGAGTTGTTAATGTATGAGGTCTTAATCGAGAACCTATTCCAGCCATTGGTACTATAATCTTCATAATCTTTCTTTTCGTTTTTAACGGTGCAATATACCATTAATAACGCAGTGAAAAAAGTTATAGTCCTTTTGGAATAGCTTCTATTAATGTTTGGGTGTATTTTGTCTTTGGATGTTGGTAAATTTCGTCAGCATCAGCTATTTCTTCAATCTTACCTTTGTTCATAACAATTAATTGATCTGCCATGTATTTTACGACAGATAAATCATGTGAAATAAAAATATAAGTGAAGTTGAATTCTGTTTTTAACTGATTTAATAAGTTCAATACTTGTGCTTGTACTGATACATCGAGCGCAGAAACGGATTCGTCACAAATAATTAGTTTTGGTTGCAAAGCTATAGCACGAGCAATTCCTATACGTTGACGTTGGCCACCAGAAAACTCATGCGGGTAACGATTGAAATGGGTTGCCTCTAAACCTACTTTTTCTAACAAGTTGCACACATACTCTTTTCGTTCTTTATTGGAGGTTAAAATAGTATGAACTTTCATAGGTTCTAAAATAGCATTGCCAACAGTAATTCTTGGATTCAATGAAGAAAACGGATCTTGAAATATAATTTGAATTTCTTTTCGAAGTTTCTTAAAACCTTTTCTCGAAAGTCTGGTAATATCTGTTCCGTTATAAAATATGTTTCCAGAAGTAGCTTTTTCCAGTTGCAAAATAGTTCTACTTAAAGTGGTTTTTCCACAACCGCTCTCTCCTACGAGTCCTAAAGTTTCCCCTTCGTAAATTTTAAAAGAAACATCATTTACTGCTTTAACAACAGTTGGTTTTGAAAACCATGAAGCATGGCGAATAAAATCTTTGTGCAGATTTACTATTTCTAATAAGGGAGGGCGATTGTATATTTTTTGATGAAAAGCTGTGCGTTCTTCATCTGTATAAACTGTAGAATTTATAGTTTCATTGATAAAATCGTTAACCGTAGGTAAGGTTTTTAATCGTTTTTTTGTATTTGGTTTCGAGCTGATTAAAGCTTTTGTATAACTTTCTTTTGGGTGTAAAAATACACGGTTAGCACTCCCCTTTTCTACTGTTTTTCCCTTATGCATTACCACAACAGAATCTGCAATTTCAGAAACCAATGCTAAATCGTGTGAAATAAAAATAATGCCCATTTCAAACTCTTGCTGGAGTTCTTTTAATAGTAAAATTATTTCTTTTTGTACTGTTACATCCAATGCTGTGGTAGGTTCATCAGCAATTAAAAGTTGAGGTTTACAAGCAATTGCCATAGCAATCATTACACGTTGTTTTTGTCCACCACTTATTTGATGAGGATACGAATTGTACATAACCTCAGGTCTTGGAAGTTTTACTTTTGAAAATAAAGAGAGAACTTCTTCTTTAATTTCATGATTGGATAGCTGGGTATGCTGTTGTAACATTTCAGCAACTTGAAAACCACAAGTCAAGGTCGGGTTTAAAGAACTCATAGGTTCCTGAAAAATCATGGCAATGTGGTTGCCTCGTATTTTTTGAAAATCTTGTTCATCAAAATCTAACAAAGATTGTTGGTTAAAAAGTAGCTTACCTTTTACCGTTGCAGTCTTAGGAAGCAACCCTAAAATGGCTAAAGAACTTATTGATTTTCCACTACCACTTTCTCCTACAATTCCTAATGTTTTGTTTTTTTCAACACTAAAAGAAACCTGTTGAACTACAGGATGAGAGTTTTTAAAGGAAATTTCTAAGTTTTTAACGTCAAGCATCAATCATAAATTTTAATAAAAGTACAATTAATATTGGTATTTTACTCTTAAAAAAGTAAAGTAGCGTATAACTGATTGTTAGTAAGTGTTTTAATGAGGGTTTGAGTAGGGTAAAAAGAAGCAAAAAATGAGGTTTAAGCAAGTGTTTTTTTATCATATAAAAAGATGTATAATTGTTAAAAACACATCGTTTTTAAAATTTTATTACGAATTTCTTAATAAAAACATATATTTGCTCCCGCTTTTAAAGAAAAGAAAGCAAAAAACTAAAGAAAAATTTAATTAAAAACCCTTCAAAATGAAACAAAAAATTACCCTAGTACTTATGTGCTTTTTTATGGTAGTTGGTGCCTTTTCTCAACAAAATCAGACGCAAGTAAAAAGAACTTGTGGAGTGATGGAAGATTTAGCATATAGAAAATCTAAAGATCCTAATCTTCAAAACCGTATGGATCAAATCGAAAAATTTACTCTGAGTAAAATTCAAGATTTGGAAAATCGCCAAGGAAAAATAGCGGGTGATATTATTACCATACCGGTCGTAGTACACGTTTTATACACAAATTCGACTAACAACATTAGTAATGCTCAAATTCTTTCACAAATTGAGGTATTAAACAAGGATTTTCGTAGACAAAATACAGATAGAACAAACAAATGGGCACAAGCAGCAGATACTCAAATAGAGTTTGCTATGGCTACAATTGATCCAAGTGGCAACCCAACTACAGCAATTACTAGAAAACAGGTAAACAGTTCAGATTGGGGAACAAAGTACAAAGCATACAACGCAATGAAAAGCTCTGCATCAGGAGGAGTTGATCCATGGAATACTGCTGAATACTTGAATATGTGGATTGTTCCAAAAATGACCAATACAAGTCCAGTAGGAGATAGAACTATTTTAGGGTTCGCACAGTTTCCAGGAGGAGACGCTTCTACCGATGGCTTAGTAATGATTCATGATGCTTTTGGTTCTACAGGAACACTTAATCCTTCATTCAACCTTGGTAGAACAACAACTCATGAAATAGGACACTTTTTTAATTTACGTCACATTTGGGGTGACGGTGGCTGTGGTGTTGATGATTTTGTAGCAGATACTCCAGAATCAGATGCAGCGAATTATGGTTGTAAAACAGGACATGTTTCTTGTGGTACAGAAGATATGGTTCAAAACTATATGGATTACTCAGATGATGCATGTATGAACTTATTTACTTTAGGACAAAAAAACAGAATGCGTGCCGTTTTAGAAGTAGGAGGAGCAAGACGTTCATTAGCCTTGTCTGATAAGGCAGATACACCAGCAGTTTGCAATGCGACAGTACCAACAGGTGTAACTACATCTTCAATCACTGCTACTGGAGCAACAGTTTCTTGGACTACGATTTCAGGAGCAACATACGATGTAAGATATAAAGCAACAACGAGTTCTTCATGGACAACAGTTGCTGCTACTTCAAATTCTGTAACATTAAGCGGATTATCAGCATCTACTCAATATGAAGTACAAGTACGCAGTAAGTGTTCTTCAACAAACTCAAACTATAGTGCTTCTGTAAACTTTACAACACCATCAGTAACCATTTCATATTGTACTTCAAGCGGAAATACTAGCTATGAAACAGGAATAACAAAAGTGGTTTTTGGTACTATAAATAATGCAGATGGTACTGCAAAAGATAAGGGATATGAAAACTTTACAAATTTAAGTACGACAGTTTCTCCATCTTCATCAACAAATCTTACAGTATCCGTAAATACGGACGGAAATTATAGAATTGATGTTTTTGCTTGGATTGACTGGAACCAAGATGGAGACTTTACTGATAGTGGAGAAGCATACGATTTAGGTAATATTAGTAATGTTTCTAATGGAGCTTTACCTGCAAAAGCGATCGTTGTTCCTGCAACTGCGAAATTAGGAAGTACAAGAATGAGAATTTCAGGAAAATACAATTCAGATCCTACCTCTTGTGCAACCAGCTTTGATGGGGAGGTAGAAGATTATACAGTAGTCGTTGGTACTGCACAAGCAGATACTCAAGCACCAACCGCACCAGCAAATTTAACCGCAGCTAGTGTAACACAAACTTCGTTAACTTTAAATTGGTCAGCATCAACGGACAATGTTGGAGTTACAGGGTATGACGTATATCAAGGAGCTTCTAAAATAGGTTCAGTAACAGGAACAACCACAAATGTAACAGGATTAACAGCAGGAACAGGATATACGTTTTCAGTAAAAGCTAAAGATGCAGCAGGAAATGTTTCTGCATCAAGTACAGTAAATGTTACCACACTATCTAATTCGGTATCGTATTGTACTTCTAAAGGAAATGATTCGTCTTATGAATGGATTGATAATGTTGAATTAGGAGGAATGAAGAATGCAACTGGAGATAATGGAGGGTATGCTAATTTTACTTCAAAAACAGCTACTCTAGCAAGAGGAAGTTCAAACCAAATGATTGTTAGCGCAGGCTTTAAAAGTACAGCGTATACAGAATATTGGGCTGTATGGATTGATTTTAACCAAAATGGAACATTTGAAAGTAGTGAAAAAGTAGTTTCAGGATCTTCATCAAGTGCAAACAATTTAACATCAACAGTAGCTGTACCTTCAGGAGCTACACTAGGAGCAACAAGAATGCGTGTTTCAATGAAATTTGATGCAGCTCAAACAACTTGTGAAACATTTAGTTATGGTGAAGTAGAAGATTATACAGTAAACATTGTTTCGAGTGCAAGACAAGATGCCATAGTAAGTGCAGAAAGATTGGGAGATGAAGCAACTCAAAGCGTAACGGTATATCCAAACCCTACGATTGATTTTGTAAATGTTAAACTAAACTCTTTCGTAGAAAAGACTACATTTAGAATTGTAGATATTAGGGGAAGAGTAGTTAAATCAGGAACTTTAGATGCTACAAACATTAATGTTTCAAAATTAAAAACAGGAGTATATATCCTTGAAGTTAATGATGGCCAAAAGCTATTAAAAACTAAACTTTTGAAGAAATAAACTTAAAAAGTAAAGTATAGAAAAATAAAAGCCTTAGAGACTCCTCTAAGGCTTTTTACTGGTTATTAGCATGTTATAGTGAATTTATTTTTTGTTTTTATAGGTTTTTAGTAAAAAAAATATATATTTGCTAATGTTTTAACAAAAAATTAAGAACAACTTTTTTTAGTAAAAAACGAGTTCTTAATAAACTTAAAAAACCCTTCAAAAATGAAAAACAAAATTACCCTAGCACTTCTGTGCTTATTTTTTGTTGGTGCTTCGTATGCCCAAGAAAAAAGAAACTGTCACTCCATGGAAAATTTAGAGTACAGGCAATCCCTCAATCCTTCTTTAAAAAGTAAAATGCAAGAAATTGAGTCTTTTACTCAAAAAAGAATTGCAGAAAAGAAGAACTACCAAGGAAAAATAGTAGGAAGTATTATTCAAATTCCAGTAGTTGTACACGTTATTTACAGTAATTCTCAAGAAAACATCAGTGTGGCACAAATTCAGTCGCAAATAGACGTTTTAAATGAAGATTACAGAAGAACGAACTCAGACAAAACAAATAAATGGTCTCAAGCAGCTGATACAGAAATAGAATTTTATTTAGCTCAAGTAGATCCAAATGGTAATCCAACAACAGGTATTACAAGAAAATCGTCATCTAAAACTTCATGGGGAACGAGTGATGCGATGAAAAAATCATCACAAGGAGGAGTAGATCCATGGGATACCTCTGAGTACCTTAACATGTGGGTCTGTAATATTGGTGGTGGAATCTTAGGCTATGCACAATTCCCAGGAGGTAGTGCTGCTACTGATGGAGTAGTGATGGGACCTCAATATTTTGGTAGTTCAGATAAAGGATCAGGTTTCTACTTATCATCTCCATTCGATAAAGGAAGAACAACTACTCACGAAGTAGGTCACTTTTTAAACCTTAGACATATCTGGGGTGATGGTGGTTGTGGTGTTGACGATTTTGTTTCTGATACTCCAGAATCTGATGCTGCAAACTACGGATGTGCTTCAAGTCACTCTTCTTGCGGTTCGGCAGATATGGTTGAAAACTACATGGATTACTCTGATGATACTTGTATGAACCTATTTACTTTAGGTCAAAAAAATAGAATGCGTGCGGTTTTAGAATCAGGAGGAGTACGTAGAAGTTTAGCCTTGTCTGATAAAACAGGAGGTTCTACTTCATGTACAGCAACAGTGCCAACAGGAGTTGCTGTTTCTAGTATTACTTCTTCAGGTGCATCAGTATCTTGGACAGCAGTTTCTGGAGCTACATACGATGTAAGATACCGTCAAACAGGAACTTCGTCATGGACAACCAATGCAGTTTCTGGAACTTCAACATCTTTAAGCGGATTATCAGCTTTAACTCAATACGAAGTACAAGTACGTAGCAAATGTTCAGATGGATCAAATTCAGCATACAGTGCCTCTTCAACTTTTACCACTCCTGAAGTAACAATTTCTTATTGTTCTTCAAAAGGAAACAGTGTTTCTGATGAATATATTGGAAGAGTACAATTAGGAACTATTGATAATAGCACAGGAGGAGGAAATGGGTATTCAGACCATACAGGAATTACAACAAATTTAGCAAAAGGAACTTCTCATACGATTACGATAACTCCAACTTGGACAGGAACTGTATACAATGAAGGATACGGTGTTTGGATCGATTACAATCAAGATGGAGACTTTTCAGATTCAGGAGAGACTGTTTGGACGAAGGCAGCTTCTAAAGATACACCTGTTAGTACCTCTTTTACAGTACCAGCTTCTGCAACAGAAGGAGCAACAAGAATGCGTATCGTATTAAAATACAATGCAACACCAACAGCGTGTGAGGCTTCATTTTCTTATGGTGAAGTAGAAGATTATACAGTAGTAATCGGTGCAGGAACACCCGATACAACAGCACCCACTACACCAACAAGTTTAGCAGCATCTAGTGTAACACAAACAACATTAGCGTTAAATTGGTCAGCATCAACAGATAATGTTGGAGTAACTGGTTATGATGTTTATCAAGGAACTACCAATATTGGTTCTGTAACAGGAACTACAATGAATGTAACAGGATTAACAGCTGCTACTACGTATACTTTCTCAGTGAGAGCAAAAGATGCTGCAGGAAATGTTTCCGCTTCTAGTAGTGCTATAAATGTAACTACTTTATCAAATTCAGTATCGTATTGTGCTTCTAAAGGAAACAACTCTTCATATGAGTGGATTGATAATGTTGAATTAGGAGGAATGACTAATGCAACTGGAAATAATGGAGGATATGCTGATTTTACTTCAAAAACAGCCACCTTGGCCTTAGGAAGCTCAAACCAAATGACTATTAGTGCAGGATTTAGCAGTTCTTCATACACAGAATATTGGGCTGTTTGGATTGACTTTAATCAAAACGGAACATTCGAAAGTAGTGAAAAGGTTGTAACAGGATCCTCGTCAAGTGCTAATAACTTAACAGCTACAGTAGATGTTCCTGCAGGAGCCACTTTAGGAGCCACAAGAATGCGTGTTTCTATGAAATATAACGCTGCTCAAACAGCTTGTGAAACATTTACCTATGGAGAAGTAGAAGATTATACAGTAAATATTGTTTCTAGTACAAGACAAGAATCTTCAGCTAGTGTAAATGGAGAAAGATTGGGTAATGAAAGCACATTAGACTTAATGGCGTATCCTAACCCAGCAGTAGACTTTATTCAAGTAAAATTAGCGACGAGAGCTGATCATATGACTTATAAAATTGTAAATACTATTGGTAGAGTAATGAAAGCAGGACGCTTAAACTCTTCAAACATCGATGTTTCAAAATTAAACACAGGGATGTATATTTTAGAAGTGAATGATGGTCAAAAATTACTAACAACTAAAGTATTTAAAAAATAAATCTTACCAAAAGCCTGAGTTATTTCTCAGGCTTTTTAATTAAAATCAATTAACTAAACCCTTCAAAAATGAAACACAATTATTATGTAAGAGCTGTGTTTTTATCTGCTTTTCTATTTGCAGGAGTTTATACGATAAACGCCCAAGAAAACAGAGAGTTAAAACACATTAAGTTCGACAAGTCTTCAAAAGTGTCTTTACAAAAAGCACCAGATTTAATTAAGCAAAAGTTAAAACTATTTAAAAATGATGGCTTGCAAAAAATTAAGTCAAACAGAGATGATTTAGGTTTTACACACGAAAAATTTCAACAAAAATTTAAAGGAATAAAAGTAGAATTTGCCACGTATACAGCACATGCAAAGAACGGTGCTTTAATGAGTATGAATGGTGAGTTTTATGATGTTGGAAAAGTACAAGTAATTCCAAAACTTTCAAAAGCGCAAGCGTTTAGAAAAGCGCTATCACACACAGGAGCAGAAAAGTATTTATGGGAGTTTCCTGAGGCAGCCAAAGAAATGGATAATTATAAAAAGCCAGAAGGAGAGTTGTTAATTCTTCCTAGAGAAATTATAGGAAAAAAAGAAGCCAGACTCGCTTATAAATTCGACATTTTCGCTACAAAGCCATTAAGTAGAGGATATTTATATATAGATGCTCATACAGGAGAAGCATTGTTTTACAATGCTATTATTAAGCACTTAGATGAATTTGGTCATGTAGGTGAGCTTACCGAGCACGCAAAAAAAAGTAAAAAAAATGTAGAAGCAATAACAGCTGCATTTGTGTCTGGTACTGCGCAAACTCGTTATAGCGGAACACGAACTATAGAAACATCACTAAGTGGAGGAAACTATATTTTAAGTGATTCTGGAAGAAAAATATATACCAGAGATGCAAAAAACCAAGCGCCAGGCTCTACCTACCCATATGTTACAAATTACGATCAGTTTACTGATAATGATAATAATTGGACCACAGCAGAACATAGTGCGAACAAAGATGATGCAGCATTAGATGCTCATTGGGGAGCCATGATGACCTACGAGTATTTTTTACAGAAGCATAACAGAAATAGTTATGACAACAGTGGAGCTCAAATTAGAAGCTATGTACATGTGGATACTAATTATGATAATGCTTTTTGGAACGGTTCGGTAATGTCTTATGGAGACGGTTCATCGAATGGAACGGAAGGAAATGGTAGTTTTGATGCTTTAACTTCTATTGATGTTGCTGCTCATGAAATAGGACATGCAGTATGTACGTATACAGCAAATTTAGCATACCAAAGAGAATCAGGAGCTTTAAATGAAGGTTTCTCAGATATTTGGGGAGCAGCTGTTGAACATTTTGCAAAAGGAAATGGAAACGATTTAAACCCAGACCTTTCAGTTTGGTTAATTGGAGATGAAATTGATAGACGTAGTGGTTCTGCTGCTTTACGTTCTATGAACGATCCAAAATCACAAGGGCAACCAGATACCTACGGAGGAACTTATTGGAAGAACCCAAATTGTGGTACTCCAACAAGATTTAATGATTACTGTGGAGTTCATACAAACTCAGGAGTTTTAAACAAATGGTTTTACTTACTATCAGTTGGTGGGTCTGGAACAAACGATGCAAGTGATACCTATAATGTAACAGGAATAGGAATCGCAAAAGCAGCTAAAATTGCGTATCGTACCGAAGCTAATTATTTATCAGCTAGTTCTACTTTTGCCGATGCAAGAACAGGAGCTATACAAGCAGCTACCGACTTATACGGAGCAAATTCTCAAGAAGTAATTTCTACAACCAATGCGTTTTATGCAGTCAATGTAGGAGAAGAATTTGTACAAACATGTGCTTTAGCAGCCCCAACAAATTTAAGTTCTTCAAATATTGGTGATAACGGATTTACGGTAACTTGGACAGCAGTTTCAGGAGCCGCTTCCTACGATGTAACCATTGGAGGAACGACAACAAATGTAGCAGGAACATCATTTAACGCTACAGGGTTGTTAAGCGGAACAGAATATACGGTATCAGTAGCAGCCAAATGTACAGCAGGTGGAACAGGAACATCAGCAACAATGAATGTAACAACCACAGGTACACCACCACTTAACTATTGTGCTTCGCAAGGAAATAGCGTTGCTGATGAATATATAGAAAGAGTTCAGTTAGGAAGTATAGATAATACTTCAGATGGAGGTGGAGGATATTCTGATTTCACTACAATCTCAACCGATTTATCTATTGGTGATTCTAATACAATAACTATTACGCCTAAATGGACAGGTACTGTTTACAGTGAAGGTTATGGAGTATGGATTGATTATAACCAAGATGGAGATTTTTCTGATTCTGGAGAAACTGTTTGGACAAAAGCAGCATCGAAAGATACTCCTGTAAGTACTTCATTTACAGTGCCAGCTTCAGCTACTTTAGGAGCTACAAGAATGAGAGTTGTATTAAAATATAATGCTACACCAACAGCCTGTGAAGCAACATTTTCTTATGGTGAAGTAGAAGATTATACAGTTACTATTACAAATGCTACACCTGATACAGAAGCTCCTACAGCACCTTCTTCAGTAGCTGCATCTAATGTTGAAGAAACAACAGCAACATTAAGTTGGACTGCGTCTACAGATAATGTTGGAGTAGCTAGCTATGAAGTATTTAACGGAACTACAAGTGCAGGAACTGTTAGTGGTACATCTATGAACTTAACAGGATTAACTGCAAATACTACATATAACTTTACAGTAAAAGCAAAAGATGCGGCAGGAAACGTTTCAGCATCAAGTAACACAGCCACTTTTACAACAAAAGAAGTGTCTGCAGTAGAGTATTGTACTTCTCAAGGAAACAATTCTTCTTACGAATGGATTGACAGAGTTTCTATGGGAGGAGTTGACAACAATACAGGAAACGATGGTGGTTATAAAGATTATACCAACCTAACCATGAATGTGGCTCCAGGATCTAACCGACTGTATGTAAGTGCTGGTTTTAGTAGTTCTTCTTATACAGAGTATTGGAAAGCGTGGATTGACTACGATAAAGATGGTGTTTTTGAAGATACAGAAGTTGTGTTAAGTGGTTCTTCTTCAAGTGCTGGAGAACTTTATGAAGATTTTACAATTCCATCAAACGTTTCAGGAACAACAAGACTTAGAGTTTCTATGAAGTTTAACAGCGCTCAAACAGCTTGTGAAACATTTACTTATGGAGAGGTAGAAGATTACACTGTTAATATTTCTTCAGGTTCTTTAGTACCTGCCATAACTGGTTTTTCAGCCGATATTGGTGGAGAAGTAATAGGAAATGAAGAAAGTTTAGACGTATTAGCATATCCTAATCCAGCAGTAGATTTTGTACAAGTAAAACTAGCTTCAAAAGCAGCTAAAATTAGTTACAAAGTGATAAACACTGTTGGTAAAGTAGTAAAAGAAGGTCGTTTAAAATCTTCTAATCTAGACATTTCAAAACTAAATACAGGAATGTACATTTTAGAGGTAAATGACGGACAAAAACTACTTACAACAAAACTGTTTAAAAAGTAAGTTTTTTAAAAACATTAAAGAAAAACAAAAGTCTGAGTTCTTACTCAGGCTTTTGCTTGTTTTAAATTGTAAACACCATTGAGAATACATCTTTGACTTAGCTAGGGGTGGCTGAACTATTAAAATTGGTTTAAAAAGGGTTAAAATGAGTCTATTCAAAAAGGTAAGAGACGAAGAAAAGGTAGCATGACAAAAGAGCTAGGAAATAAAAACTTAATTATTTAATTAAATTAATTCAAATGAACAAAAAGTTTAAATTTCTGATTGGAGGGCTGTCTGTTGCAGCAGTTTCAATTATTGGTTCAGATTATCTTAAAAAGCAAGATGTTGCTGATAAACTGGCCGAACAACGTAAAGTACACAGTACTTTTTTAAAGGAAAGTCCTTTAAATGAATCGTTAAAATGGGGGAAAAAAGAAAGAAAACTTAAAGGATTACCACCGAACAGGTATTTTGATCAAATGCAATTACTTACCATGAATCCAGCTACAGGAAAAATGGAGGATGGAAGTTTAGCAGGGTTGAGAGAAGAGCTGTTGAAAAAAAGAGCACAACAGAAAAATCCTGGAGACAATGGAAATTCATGGACTGAAAGAGGACCTAACAATGTAGGAGGCCGTACAAGAGTTGTTTTATTTGATCCAAATGACGCTACAAACAATACCGTATACGCTGGTGGAGTAAGTGGAGGATTATGGAAAAACACAGATATTAGCAATGCGAACTCGCAGTGGACAAGAATACAAAATGTACCAGGAAACTTATCGGTAACTTCTATTACAGTAGATCCAAGAAACTCAAACAGATGGTATGTGGGCACAGGGGAACAATATACAGCAGGAGACGTAGTAGGAAATGGTGTTTATGTAACTACCGATGGTGGTACAACATGGAACGCAGTTAATATACCAGCGGCAGGAGATGCAATTATTAATTACAATGCAAGCAATGTTTTCTTATCTGGAATTCATTATGTAAATGATGTACTAGCATGGGATAATGGAACCACAACAGAATTATTCGTTGCAGTTGGAGCCCATGTGTACGGAGATTCTTCTAGCCCTAGAAACTGGTTAGGATTGCAGTCTGCAGGATTGTACCGTTCTACAGATAACGGAAATACTTGGAACAGAATAGAAGCTGCCAATATGAAGTATACTTTTGGAGGAAAAGATTATTATTATATAGCGAATGATTTAGAAGTAAGTGCTAACAATACTTTATGGATGGGAACGATTGCTTCTGCTCTAGGAGAAGGTGGAGGTAGAGTATTTAGCTCTACAAATGGAGGTACTTGGACAGAGGCAGCAGCTTCACCTTTAACAGAATCTAATAGAGTTGAAATAGAACCTTCTGCTACCGATGCAAATAAGATTTACGCATTAACACAAGGAACAACAAGTGCTGCTCCTGTTCATATTTATAAAACAACCAATGCTTTTTCAACAGCAAGTGCAACATCATTGCCAAATGATGCAGATACAAATATTTCGGCAAACGATTTTTGTCGAGGACAAGCGTTTTATGACTTAGTAATTGAAGCAGATCCAACAAATGATAATATTGTATATGTTGGAGGTATCGACTTATTTAAAACCACAAACGGAGGATCTTCTTGGTCTCAATTATCACACTGGTATGGAGGTTTTGGTCATCAAAATGTTCACGCAGATCAACACTCAATAGCATTTGGAAACAACAACTCATCAAGAATGCTATTTGGAAATGATGGAGGAATCTATTATTCAGGAAATGCAGGAAGTACAATTAGTGTACGAAACAAAGGGTATAACGTAACCCAGTTTGTAAAGGCAGGAATTGGTCCTGACGGAGTAGGTGATGTTGATGGAATTTTTAGTGCGGGTGCTCAAGATAACGGTACTCAAGCCTTTAGAAATGCAGCAGCAGGAGTTAATAGCTCAACAGAATTAAGTGATGGTGATGGATTTTACACTTTCGTTGATAAAGATGGAGACTATATGATTGCTACCTACGTAAATAACGTAATATATAGGTTTAGCTTACCTTGGAATGGTTTGGGAAGGCAACAAGGAGGAGCTACAACATTATCAAGTGACCAAAATACAGGCGATTTCGTAAACCCTATGGGTTATGATAATGATGCAAATCGTTTATTATCTAATGCATCTACAAGCTCAGCTAATTCGATTTTGAGTATTAATGTAGCATCAAATTCAAAAGGAAACATAACAAATGCATTATTAGATGCTAGCCCAACAGCTTTTCAAGCATCTCCTTTTACAAATAATGTATGGTTTGTAGGGTTAGCGAACGGTAAACTATTAAAGTTAACAAACGTTACAAATTCTAACGCGACATGGTCAAATATCAATACTCCTTTTGTTGGTTCAGTATCTTCAGTAAGGTTTGGAGCTACAGAAAATGATATTTTTGTAACGATACATAACTATGGAGTAACGAGTGTTTGGGCTACTTCTGATGGAGGAACAAATTGGGTAAGCAAAGAAGGAAACTTACCAAATATTCCAGTAAGAGATATTTTACAAAATCCGTTAGATAGAACAGAAGCTATTTTAGCAACACAATTAGGAGTTTGGTCAACATCCAACTTTAATGATGCAAATCCTAATTGGAATCAAGCGTATAACGGAATGAGCGATGTGAGTGTTACTTCATTAGATTATTGGAATGTAAGTGGAGACCATGTTACTAACAAAGTTATCGCATCTACTTATGGTAGAGGGGTATTTACAGGTTCGTTTACAAGCAATGCTGCTGCCGATACAGAAGCACCTTCTGCTCCAACTAATTTAACTGCGAGTTCTATAACAGCAACAAGTTTAACGTTAAATTGGACCGCATCAACAGATAACGTAGGTGTTACAGGGTATGATGTATACCAAGGAGCAACTAAAATAGGAGGCTCAACAACAACTTCATATAATGTAACCGGTTTAACAGCAAGTACAGCATATACATTTACTGTAAAAGCTAAAGATGCTGCAGGAAATATTTCAGCAGTGAGCAATACAGCAAATGCTACTACTACAGCAGCAACAATTACGTATTGTACCTCTAAAGGAAATAGCGTTTCAGATGAGTATATTGGAAGAGTTCAGTTAGGAAGTATTGATAATTCTTCAGGAGGAGGAAATGGATACTCTGACCACACTGGAATTTCTACCGATTTAGAAAAAGGAAAATCAAACACCATTACGATTACACCAACCTGGACAGGAACAAAATATGACGAAGGGTATGGAGTTTGGATTGATTACAACCAAGATGGAGATTTTTCTGATGCTGGAGAAACGGTTTGGACAAAAGCTAAATCGAAAGATACTCCTGTAAGTACATCGTTTACAGTGCCTAGTTCAGCGGTGGATGGAGCTACAAGAATGAGAATCGTTATGAAGTATAATGCAACACCAACAGCTTGTGAGGCATCATTCTCTTATGGTGAAGTAGAAGATTACACAGTGAATATTACAGCTGCTGTAGCCGATACACAAGCACCAACAGCACCTAGTAGTTTGGCTACATCAAACGTTGCACAAACTACATTAACTTTATCTTGGACCGCATCAACAGACAATGTAGGTGTTACAGGATACGATGTATATCAAGGAGCAACTAAGTTAACAACTGTTACAACAACATCTTACAACGTAACAGGGTTAACCGCTAATACAGCGTATACATTCTCAGTAAAAGCAGCAGATGCAGCAGGAAATATCTCTTCAGCAAGCAATACAGTAAATGTTACTACATTAGACAATGTTGTTACTTATTGTACTTCAAAAGGAAATAGAGTTTCCTATGAGTGGATAGATTATGTTTCTTTTGGAGGAATGACCAATACCACTGCTGCAAATGGAGGATATGGTGATTTTACAAACAAAATAGCAACAGTTACTCAAGGAACAACGAATCAAATTATTGTAAGTGCAGGATTTAGTGGTTCTTCATATACTGAGTATTTCACCGTTTGGATTGATTATAACCGTAATGGAACTTTTGAAAGTAGTGAACAAACTTCTTTAGGTTCGTCTAGTACAGCAGCAAATAGATCAGCAAACATCTCTATTCCAGCAAGTGCGTTATTAGGACAAACAAGAATGCGTGTATCTATGAAATACAACGGAGCATCAACAGCTTGTGAAACTTTTGCAGATGGAGAAGTAGAAGATTATACAGTGAATATTGTTAATTCATCATCTTCAGTAGCAATTTCAGGTACAAGTGATGCGTTTGCTGAGCCATTAGACAAAGAAGCAAAATTGAGTTTAATAGCATATCCAAACCCAGCTGTAAGTAATGTTTCTGTGAGATTTGGAAGCAACGAAAATGTAAGTTATAAAATAACAAATACCATTGGTAGAGTTGTGTTAAGAGGAAAAACAGTTAACGGTACTGTAAATGTTTCTAGCTTAAAAACAGGAATTTATTTATTGGAAGCGAACGATGGTAAAAAATCAGAAACCATTAAATTAATGAAGAAATAAAAGCTTTTCTTTTAATTATAACAAAACCCGAGCAATTGCTCGGGTTTTTTGTTTCTTTGCATAAAATTATAGAGAATGAATTACCTATCAGTAGAAAACATAGCAAAATCGTATGGCGAAAAGGTCTTATTTGAAGCTATTTCTTTTGGAATTAATAAAGATCAAAAAATAGCCTTTGTTGCTAAAAATGGTAGCGGAAAAACCTCTATTTTAAACATTATTGCTGGAAAGGACACACCAGATGAAGGACAAGTTATCAGCAGAAAAGGAATTAATATTGCGTATTTGGCGCAAGACGATGACTTGAACCCTGAATTAACTATTGAAGAAACTATTTTTTCAACAGAAAGCACCATTCTTCCAATTATTCAGCAGTACGAAAAAGCATTACAAAATCCTGATGATACAGAAGCGTATCAAAAGGCATTTGAACTAATGGAACAGCATAATGCCTGGGATTTTGAAACACAGTACAAACAAATACTTTCTAAGTTAAAGCTTGATGATTTGTCACAAAAAGTAGGAAAGCTTTCTGGAGGGCAAAAAAAGCGACTGTCGTTAGCAATCATTCTAATTAATAAACCTGATTTATTAATACTTGATGAGCCAACTAACCATTTAGATTTGGAAATGATTGAGTGGTTAGAAGCCTTTTTTGCGAAAGAAAAAATTACCTTGTTTATGGTTACACACGACCGTTATTTTTTAGAGCGTGTGTGTAATGAGATTATTGAATTAGACAACGGAAAGCTTTATAAATACAAAGGAAACTATTCGTACTATCTTCAAAATAAAGAAGAGCGATTAGCTTTAGAAGCAACGAACTTAAGCAAAGCAAAAAGCTTGTTTAAAAAAGAGCTGGATTGGATGCGTCGCCAACCAAAAGCGCGTACGACCAAATCTAAATCACGTATAGATGACTTTTTCCAAATTAAAGAGAAAGCACATCAACGAAGAAAAGAGCATGAAGTTCAGTTAGAAATTAACATGGAGCGTTTAGGAAGCAAAATTGTAGAGCTTCATAAACTAAAAAAGAACTTTGGAGATAAAGTTATTTTAGATGGATTTGATTACGTTTTTAAACGAGGAGAACGTATAGGAATTATTGGAAAAAACGGAACAGGAAAATCCTCTTTTTTAAATATATTAACAGGTAAAATTCCTGTAGATGGCGGTAAGGTAATTGTAGGTGAAACGGTAAAATTTGGCTACTACACTCAAAAAGGAATCCAAATAAAAGAAGGTCAAAAAGTAATAGAAGTTATTAAAGAGTTTGGAGAAGAAATTCCGTTAACGAAAGGAAGAAGAATTTCTGCAGCTCAATTATTAGAACGTTTTTTATTCGACCGAAAAAAACAACACGATTTTGTTGAAAAGTTAAGCGGAGGAGAGCAAAAGCGGTTGTATTTGTGTGCGGTGTTAATTCAAAACCCTAACTTTTTAATTCTTGATGAGCCTACCAACGACTTGGATGTAGTAACGTTAAATGTGTTAGAGAGCTTTTTACTCGATTATCCAGGAAACCTAATGGTGGTATCGCACGACCGTTATTTTATGGATAAGATAGTTGATGGCTTATTTGTTTTTAAAGGAAATGGAGAAGTAGAGAATTTTCCAGGAAATTACTCTGATTACAGAGCATATGAAAGCTCTTTACCACCAGAACCTAAGGAAGAGAAAAAAGTAGCTGAAAAGCAAGAAAAAACACCTCAAAAAGGAAAGTTGAGTTATAACGAAAAACGAGAGTTTGGTCAACTAGAGGTTGATATTGAAAGGCTACAAAAGAAGAAAGTAAAATTAGAAGCGCAATTCACCAAGGGAGAAATAGCGATGGATGATATCAATGAAAAATCACTCGAATTACAAGAAGTTATAGATAGTTTAGAAGAAAAAGAAGAACGTTGGTTTGAGCTTTCGATGAAGTTGGAAGGAGAATAGGTGTGATATTACACCCTTATAATGTCAACTTCATCAATTAAAGGTTTATTTAAAAAACGAAGCAGGAGTTGTGCAACCGCTACAGTATCGCGTTCGCAATATTCAACAATACGTGATAGGTTTTTTTCTTGGTAATACACATTAGCAACCTCACTTCCATCAATATCTTGTTTGGGAGAGGGAATTCCTAAAATAGCAGTCAGTAATTTTAAAGAAGTGTAGTGTTTATAGTCGCCAAACTTCCATAAATCCATTGTATCTAAATGTGGTATCTCCCAAGGTTTTTTACCAAATAAATTGAGTTTGTTTGGTAAATCTACTCGATTAATAATCATTCGTCGTGCGATGTATGGAAAATCAAATTCTTTTCCATTATGTGCACATAATAGGTGGTTTGGATGGTTAAAATGTGTATCGAGCAAATTTTTAAAATCAAGCAAAAGTTTGTGCTCATTATCGCCATAAAAAGAAGTAACTCGTAGTTGGTTTTCACCTTTACGTTCTACAAAATACCCTACTGAAATACAGATGATTTTCCCAAACTCAGCCCAAATTCCTGCTCGATGATAAAACTCTTCAGGAGTAAATTCATCTTTACGTTGGTATTGTGTTTTTAAAGCATACAACTCTTGCATTTCAGGAGATAAATCAGCAAACAATTCTACTTCAGGAACGGTTTCAATATCTAAAAACAAGATGTTTTGTAAATGGAGTTTATTCAGCATTTTTTTCTTTGATTAAAACATAAACATCGGCACTAGATAAATATTTTTTGGTTGCATTATCATCTATTTTCGATAAACCAATACTATGGAAAATAAATTTTACGCTTAGCGTTTTAAAGTCATGTTCAATGGTCATTAAATCAGGTGATATAGTATAGTTTTTTTCTTGAGCCTTAAGTTTTTTAATCATTTCAGAACAATCAATTTCACCAATAGAAGTATCACCTTTTAAAACGTTAATAGTATTTATTTTTTCACTCAAATAAAAACGATATCCCTGAATTATATTCTTCTTATTGTAGTTGTTAAGAAATAGTCTTTTTAAAAAATCGTATTTCTTAGTGTTGATAGTTAAATTAAATTCATCAACGCTGTAATAATCGTTTCCATGTGTTTTATGAGGAGAGTTTGTTACCTTTATCTCTAAACTATCCATTAACCTGTTTTGCAGTTGCCAACGGCTATCAGTTTTAAACGTTGTTTTTGGATTATAGCCTAAAATAGGTTCTACTTTATGTAGTTCTTGCTTATTGTTCAGGTACCTCACGATGGAACGAAGTTGATTTTTCTTTTCAAACGTGGTAGAAAAGTTATCTTTTTTAATAGCAGTATATACCTTTTTAAATTGAAGAAGCTGACTCTTTGTTGATATCGAAAAAACGCCCCAAAAACCAAAAGAAACGAGAAAAGCAATACCAGCCAAACTAAAAGGAAAGACCTTCATTTTTTTACCTTTACTAAAAAGTATGTAGAGGCACATGGCCAAAATCCAACAAGCTAAAACAAGTACGAAATAACGGTTTTCGGTGACACCATATTCATTAATACGTCTAAAAATAGCAATAAAAAGTAAAGCAATTAGTGGTAGTAATAAGTAATAAAACCACGGGTAAAACCTGCTAATTGTACGAGAATTTATGGTTTTTTGAATGGGGTTGATAAGTATTTGAACAATAAACCCTAAAAAAGAAAGGGCAATAACTAAATAAGAAACCCATCCCTTAGGTAAGTTCCAGTTGATTATTATTTTTAACCCATACGCGTATAAAATGATGAGGTATAAAATTACTAGCGGAATTAAGATGTACTTAACCAATACCTCTAGAGCTTTGGTATAGTTAATAGCGAGTTGGTTATGAACTTCTTTAGGAAAATCAGAAAGGTAAATCCAGGTGTTTACAATTCCTATGCAAAACACAAAAACCTGAAAAAAACGTTCTCCTTTAAAATCAATAGCAAACAAATGTTTAATAGCCAGAAGTGCTAACACAATACCTAAATATAATATCAGGGAGAAAAAAAGACTTCTAACTAAAGCTATAAAAACAGATTTTAAGTAATTGAAATACGCAGATTTATTCCAGCTAAAAACAAAGGGAGCCACCATTACAAGTAAATGCCCAGTTAGAAAGTAAAGCACAAAACGGATGATAGAGTTTTGATGAATCTCTGAACCATCAATATCAACACTAAAATAAAATAAGAGTAGAAAGCCCAAAGTTAGTAAGAATACCCACGTTTTATCTTTTGTAAACTGTTCTTCAAAAAAACGAGTAGCAATCAACCAACTAATTCCCAAGGTAAAAATTAAAATAGTCTTGCCGTAAAAAGCACTATCAAAAGTATTCGTTTCAATTGTACATAAAGTAAAAAGGGTGCCTACAATTGCCCAACAAAGAGTTATAGGAAATCGTTTAAATGTATCTTTAGCATTGGAAGTAATTTCTCCAAGGGAAGAAATGATTTTCATAAGAAACAATTTGTATAAAGATACAAAAACAACCAAAAAAGAAAAACAAAAGAAATTTCTTAATTCCTTTTAAGCAAAAGTTTAGTAAATATTAAATGAACGTTAAGTTAAGCATGCATATAATGGGTTTATTTTTTTATGATTACTTTTGAGTAACACAATAAAAATGAATAATGAACACCAGCGACATTAAAATTTTACTAGTTGATGATGAACCAGATATTTTAGAAATTGTAGGTTACAATTTAAAATCAGAAGGATATCAGGTCTTTACTGCAAACAATGGTGCAGAAGCTGTTAAAACAGCAAAAAAAGTAACTCCACATTTAATCTTACTAGATATTATGATGCCTGAAATGGATGGTATCGAAGCATGCGAAAAAATTAGAAACATAAAGTCTTTGGAAGATGTTTTAATTTCTTTTTTAACTGCTAGAGGAGAAGACTATTCACAAGTAGCAGGTTTTGATGCTGGAGCAGACGATTATATAACCAAACCAGTAAAACCGAAAGTATTAATAAGCAAAGTTAAATCGTTATTACGTCGTTTAAAGACAGAAGAAAAGGCAGATACGACCACAAAAATTGGAGATATTGTAATTAATAGAGACGAGTATGTAGTTTTTAAAGGAGAAGAAAAAATTTCTTTACCAAGAAAAGAATTTGAATTATTTTCTTTACTAACTTCCAAACCGGGCAAGGTATTTAAAAGAGAAGTTATTTTAGATAGTGTTTGGGGTAATGAAGTAGTAGTAGGAGGTAGAACGATAGATGTACATATACGTAAACTTAGAGAAAAGATAGGAGATCACTATTTTAAAACGGTAAAAGGGGTTGGATACAAGTTTGTGCTAGATGAAACAGACAAATAATTTTCAAACTCAAAAATTAATAAGTAGATTGCTAGCTAGCAATCTATTTTTTTATCGTGAAATGAGCGCTACTAATTTCTAGTACAATTAATAGCGAATAACATCTGACATTTAAAATACAATAGAAACAAACAGATGAAAAAAATAAAAAAAACCTATAACTACGCACTTTGGTCAGCTTTATACTCAACACTATTATCTATAGTTATAGCAGTATTATCGTACTTGTTTTTACTAAACAGTTTAGGGCTTATAACCATTGTAATTTTTGGTATTGTAATGTTTATCATCTCTTTTTTTGTAATCCAATATAGAGCAGAGCACTTTATTTACCAACGAGTAAAAAAGATGTACGAAGACATTTCTATTTTAGACGAGAACGACTTAAAGAGAAATAAAGTAACGACAGATATGGAAGCACTTACCAAAAGTGTGCAAGAGTATGTTGAAGGAAAGAGTGAGGAAATAGCAAACTTAACACAACGAGATTCATTTCGCCGAGACTTCTTAGGAAATGTGGCTCATGAGCTTAAAACACCGCTTTTTACAGTACAAGGATATATTTTAACGCTTATCGAAGGAGCTGCAGATGATAAGGAAATTCTTGAAAAATACTTAGAAAGAGCGAACAAAGGTGTAGAACGATTAACGTCAATTGTGAAAGACTTAGACATGATTGCTAAGTTAGAAACTGAGGGAATGAAAATGAACATTCAAACTTTTAACATTATTGAACTTATTCAAAATGTGTTTGACTTGTTTGAAATGAAAGCAAAAAAGAGAAATATTACGTTGCGTTTTGATCGTGTGTATGACTTTCCTCATTTGGTAAAAGGCGATGTTGAACGAATAGAACAAGTACTAATTAACCTTGTTGTAAATTCTATTAAATATGGTAGAGTGGGAGGAATTACTACCGTGAGTGTTGAGCCGTATAACCAGCATAAGTTTATTATTAAAATAAATGATAACGGTGAGGGAATAAAACAAGAACACCTTTCACGCTTATTCGAGCGTTTTTATCGTGTAGATCAAAGCAGGTCTCGTGAACAAGGAGGGTCTGGATTAGGACTTTCTATTGTGAAACATATTATAGAAGCACACAACGAAACCATTCTTTTAAAAAGCGTACATGGAGAAGGGTCTGAATTCTCGTTTACACTTGAAAAAGCAATGAAATAAAAAAGGAGTTGATTATCAACTCCTTTTTTATCCTTAATTTATTCTAGTTTTTTAATAACCTTACACGGATTCCCAAACGCTAATACATTATCGGGAATATCTTTTGTAACAATACTACCAGCACCAATAGTTACATTATTTCCTATAGTAACACCAGGTAAAATAACGGAGTTCCCGCCTATCCAAACATTATCACCAATAAAGACAGGTTTAGTAGCTGTTAAGTATCGAGTACTAGGTGCTTTAATTATTCTTTCAGAAGCTTTTAAAGGATGAATTGCTGTATATATTTGAACATAAGGAGCAATTAATCCGTTTTTACCAATCGTAATCTTATTAGTATCTAAAAAGATACAATTTGTATTTACAAAGGTATTTTCACCGATTGAAATATTTTCGCCATAATCACAAAAAAAAGGAGTTTCAATCCACACACCATTTCCTTTAAACTGAAGGAGATCATTTAAAATTGATGCTTTTTCTTGTGTTAATTCTGAATCAAGGTTATTATAAAGCTTCAATAATTTACGTGCTTTATGGTACATTTTTATTAATTCAACATCTCTTGAATCATAAAAATCACCCTTAAGCATTTTTTCTCTTTCAGTCACATTACCTATTTTGGTTGCTATTTTAAATCGAATCCAATATCTTTTCGGAAATTCATTTGATCAAAGGCTATTTTATCAATGTTTTTGTATGATTTTTCTAAGGCTGCTTCCATAGAATCTCCAAAAGAAGTAATCGCCATAACACGTCCGCCACTCGTAACTACTTTACCGTCTTTTAAAGTAGTTCCCGCATGAAAAACAATCGAATCTTTTACAGTATCAAAACCAGTAATTTCCTTCCCTTTTTCGTAAGTTTCAGGATACCCACCAGAAACTAACATCACAGTCGTAGCTGTTTGCGGAGTAACTTCATACGATTTTTCTCCTAAAGTTTGCGTTGCAACTCCTTCAAATAAATCGACTAAATCTGATTGTATACGAGGTAATACTACTTCCGTTTCCGGATCTCCCATACGAACGTTGTATTCAACTACAGATGGATTTCCGTTATCGTTCATCAATCCGATAAAAATAAATCCTCTGTAATCAATTCCGTCTTTTTGCAAACCGTCAATTGTTGGTTTAACGATCAATTCTTCCACTTTCGTTAAAAAATCATCCGTAGCAAAAGGAACAGGAGAAATAGCGCCCATACCGCCTGTATTTAGTCCTGTGTCTCCTTCTCCAATACGTTTGTAGTCTTTAGCAGAAGGCAATATTTTATAATTTTTTCCGTCAGTTAACACGAAAACCGATAATTCTATTCCTTTTAAAAACTCTTCAATAACTACTGTTGATGAAGCGCTTCCAAATTTTTGATTGGAAAGCATCTCTTCTAATTCGGCTTTGGCTTCTTCTAAATCGTTTAAGATTAACACTCCTTTTCCAGCAGCCAATCCGTCTGCTTTTAATACATACGGAGCATCTAATGTTTCTAAGAAACTTTTTCCTTCAGCTAAGGTTTCTGTAGTAAAAGATTGATAACGAGCAGTAGGAATGTTGTGTTTTTCCATAAACTGCTTCGAAAAATCTTTACTTCCTTCCAACAAAGCACCGTCTTTTTTAGGTCCAATTACAGGAATGTTTTTTAACTCTTCATCAGCTAAGAAAAAATCGTGAACTCCTTCTACTAAAGGAGCTTCTGGACCTACTACAACCATATTGATATTGTGTTGCAAAACGGTTTCTTTTACCTGTGTAAAATTAGTTGGATTGATAGCTAAATTCGTAGCAATTGCATCAGTTCCTGCGTTACCAGGAGCAACATAAAGGTTGTTGATTTTAGTACTTTCTGAAAGTTTTTTAGCAAAGGCGTGTTCTCTACCGCCCGATCCTAAAATTAGAATATTCATCGTTGTGTGTTGTTGTATTGTGAGTGCAAATATAAAATAAGAAAAAAGGCTATGAGCAAAACCAGTCTTTAAAATTGCATAAAAAAGCTAAAAAGGCATCATTTCAAGCGAAATGATGCCTTTTTATAGTATAATTAGGTTTTTGGTAGTCGTCCTGTGACTAAAATAGTTGTTCTAGTATCTTTTGCGTAATGGCATAAGTAGGTGTTACTCCGCTCATTCCAAGACCTCCAGAAGCAAGGGTAGCACCTGTTTCTAGCGGATTATCAGAAGCGTAATACGCATAACGTACTTTCACATTTTCAGAAATATTTCCTCTAATTCTTGAGGCAGATTGAATCGCTTTTTGATAATGCGCTCCTTCCATTTCTAGTCCTATTACATTCCAAGTAGAATCGTGGAAGAATCGCAATAAATCTTTATTTTGTAAGGATGTTCCTAACACAGTGATCATAGCACCATCAAACACCTGAACTCCAAAGCCCTCTAAATCTTCTTTTGATAATTCGTTTTTAAATGGATAGTTATCAGCAGTTCCTTCAAAAATATGTGAAGAAGGAATCATAATATCTCCTTTACCACCTTCTAAAATACCAGCTTTTCCCATGATAGAAACAGATTGAACATCTAAATGAATTTTCTCTCCATTTGTTTTATAAGGCTTTAACAATTCATCCATCGTTTCAAAAGCCTGTTCACCAAAGGCATAATCCATCACAATAATTACAGGATCTTTTCCAACAGCATTAACTTTGTTAAAAGAGTTTGTTTCAAAATCAATTTTTTGGGTATCAATTACCTGAACATTGATGTTGGTACCTGATGTATCTTTAATATAGATCAATCCGTTTTCGGAAGCATAATTTTTAACGGCAGATTGCAAAGCACTACTGTTGGCATTACTTAATACTTCAAAAAGCTGGAAACCTTTATACTTTTTAGCTTCTTTCGGAAGCGCATTTTGAGCATAAATGCTATTCATTACACTGTGCATATTTGCACTAATTATATGAATAGGACGCTCTATTAATTTGTTGTCTAACAATACTTTTTTAATATTGTTAGCCCATATTTCACCATAATAATGATGTCCAATTTCTTCAATTAAAACAGAACTGAATTTAATAGAACGTTTTTGGTCGTATAAAGCTTCATTAATAGCGAGTTTACCTAACCAATAAATTAGGTGAAAAAACCTATTCGGGTTTTCTTCTGTAGCAAAGGTGTTGTAAGCGTCGTATACCTCATCATAAGTTCTCCCTAAAATATTACCAAGGTGTACAACAATTACATCTTTTTGTTCATCAGTAAGAGCTTTATTGTGTATAACAATATCTTCTAATTGTAACCATTCACGAATAAAGCTTTCTCCATTATTAATAACCACACGGTCTTTAATTTTGTGAGACTCGATGAATAAAAAAGTTAAGTGAGTAAGAATATCATAAATTTCTGAGCGCCCTCTAGTAATTTCAATATTCATTTGATTTTTATCAATACGATAGCAGTTTCTCCTTCTCTTAGGAGGAACAATAGCCTTGAATTTTGAGTTACGATACCCCTCGTCTGCAGTTAAATATATAAACTGACATTCTTCAATTCCTTCAGGTAAACGTTCAATAACGTATACGAGTCCGTTTAATTCAGTTTTGTTTTCTGCAATAGAACCATAAATTTCTGGACGTAAAGACAATAGTGATTTGCGCAAGGTTTCACCAGAAACTCCCATTGGTTTGTAAAAACCGCGACTAAATAAGTGTCGCATTGAAATGTATAAACGCTCAATAGCATTTGTAGATTCTTGGGCTCTTGTACGTTCTTTTAGGATAGGTTTCGACATATGTTTTTAAAGTACAAATATACAAATTATGTTAAAGAAGCTATTTTTTTAAAATACTGTTGTATTTTTTGGGGGTATTTAGTAAAGTAACAGCATTTTTTATCGTTATATCATTTTTAAATAAATGCTTATACATTCCTTCTTTGTAGGCATAACGCTCAACAATTTCATTTTCAATTTCTTTTGATAAAAGATCTTCATTTACCAAAACTTTAGCAACTTTAGCGGCTTTTAATTGTTGGATAATTGCGTTGTATTCAGAAGTAATTTTTTTGTTGTTTTCTACTGATTCATATGCTTCTCGGAAAAGTTTTTCTTCTTTAGATACAAAAGCGGTGTCTTTACGAAGTAAATAGTCTTTAAACTGATTAAAGTTTGTAGGCGAAAAAGTATAGTTTTCAACAGATAAATTAGGGTTTTGATAGGTGAAATCAGTCACAAAATTAAATAGTGCTCTTGATTTTAGTAACTCATCTGTTTGTGCTGTTTTTTTAGAAAAGTTACTTGTTATGTCAGGAGTTACACCTCCACCGTCATATACCTTTCGTCCATTTTGAGTTGTGAATTCAGTAGCATCAGAAAACTTAGGAACCTCACCTGTTTTTGGGTCTCTATTGGCATAATCTAATTCTTGAATACAGCGCCCGCTAGGAGTGTAATATTTAGAAATTGTGATTTTCATTTGTGTTCCGTAACTCAAATCAAAGTAGCGTTGCACCAGTCCTTTTCCAAAAGAACGCTCACCCATAATTACTGCTCGATCATAATCTTGCAAAGCACCTGAAACAATTTCTGAAGCAGAAGCCGATCGACCGTTAATTAAAACGACAAGAGGAATTTCAGCATCTAAAGGTTCTCTATTTGTTTTATACGTTCTACTGTTTTTTGGAGTTTTTCCACGAGTATCTACGACTTTCAAGCCTTTTGGAATAAATAAATTGGTAATGTTGATAGCATCAAATAAAGAGCCTCCAGGATTATATCGTAAGTCAAAGACTAACTTTTTCATTCCTCTTTTTTTAAGATCTCCCAATGCGTTTACAACACTTTCAGTAGCTTTTTGACTGATAAATCGCGTTAAAACGATATATCCTGTTTCGGCATCAATCATATCGTAAAAAGGAACAGGATCTAAAATAACTTTATCAAGTTTTACAGAAACACTTTTTGTTTGCCCGTTTCTTTCTATCTGTAAAGAAAGTTGTTTCCCAGGAACTCCTTTTAGCATTTGTGAAAATTGACTTCTCTCCAAAGTAGCTAATTCTTGTCCGTTTACCGTAGTAATAATATCACCTGCTTTTAAGCCAGCTTTATCGGCAGAGAACCCTTTGTAAATTTCAGAAACCACAATTCCTTTTTTAGTGTAAAACGTAGAAATACCAATACCTCCATATTCACCTTCACGACGAATACGTGCATCTTCAACGTCTTGTTCGTTATAAAAATTGGTATAAGGGTCTAAGTTTTTAAGGGTATTTTTGATCGCTTTGTCAGTTAAGTCTCCTGGGTTAATTTCATCAATATAATTAATGTTCAACTCTTTAAAAAGGTTGTTGTAGATTTCAATTTGTTTCGCAATCTCAAAAAAACGAGATTGAAAAGAAAAGAAAAGAGAGATGACAATGAGGGAACCAAAAAAAAGGAATTTTCTATTTTTCATCTTGAGTAACTTCTGTAATAAACTGTGTTAATAATTTCTTCATTTTATGCGCGATATCGGCATATTTCCATTCATCTCTTGCAAGATAAGAAATCATAAACACATACGGTTTATCTACAGTCTCATAAATAGTATGCTTTTCTTTGCGGTAGGTTTCACGAAGTAATCGTTTTATGCGATTTCGATCTACCGCTTTTTTAAAATTACGTTTAGGTACAGAAACGCCAACTTGTGCAGGAAATTTAGAGGTATGCTCGGTTTGTATATACACCATTCTTAGTGGAAAAACCTTTATCACTTTTCCCTCCTCATATAATCTTCCTATGAGCTTTTTGCTTTTTAAACGCTCCTCTTTTCCTAAAGTAAATCTCATTAGTACAAACATACGTAAACCTGCACGAATAACCATTTTTTTAAGTATTTTTGAAACAATTCTTTTAAGAAACCACAAAAAACAAATCGCGATTAATTTTACATTTCTCTTATACTATTGGTAAAATTAATTTTAAAATATATTTATGAAATCTGATTTATTTCAAGCACCAGATTATTATCAAGTAAATGATTTATTAACCGATGAGCATAAACTTGTGCGCGATACAGCTCGTGAATGGGTTAAGAAAAAGGTGTCTCCAATTATAGAAGAATACGCACAGCGCGCTGAATTTCCGAAGGAATTAATTAACGGATTGGCAGAAGTGGGAGCTTTCGGATCTTATATTCCTGAAAAGTATGGAGGTGCAGGGTTAGACCAAATTTCTTATGGGTTAATTATGCAAGAGTTAGAGCGAGGTGATAGTGGAATCCGATCTACTGCTTCGGTACAGTCTTCGTTAGTTATGGGGCCTATTTATAACTACGGAACTGAGGAACAACGACGAAAATACTTGCCCAAATTAGCTTCTGGCGAATGGATGGGAAGTTTTGGGTTGACTGAACCAAACCATGGTAGTAATCCTGGAGGAATGGAAACCAAGTTTAAAGACATGGGAGACCATTATTTGTTGAATGGATCCAAGATGTGGATTTCAAATGCGCCCATTTGTGAAGTAGCAGTTGTATGGGCAAAAAATGAAGAAGGTCGTATTCATGGTTTGATAGTAGAACGTGGTATGGAAGGTTTTTCTACACCAGAAACCCATAACAAATGGTCGTTAAGAGCCTCCATTACTGGGGAGTTAATTTTCGACAATGTAAAAGTGCCAAAAGAAAATTTATTACCTAATAAATCTGGGTTAGGAGCACCTTTGTTGTGTCTTGATTCTGCACGTTATGGTATTGCTTGGGGGGCTATTGGCGCTGCGATGGATTGTTACGATACGGCATTGCGTTATGCGAAAGAACGTACACAATTTGGAAAACCAATAGGACAGTTTCAGTTACAACAAAAAAAGTTAGCTGAAATGATTACCGAGATTACCAAAGCACAGTTACTAACATGGCGTTTGGGAGTATTGAAAAATGAAGGTCGTGCAACATCTGCTCAAATATCTATGGCGAAGCGAAATAATGTGGACATGGCATTGAAAATAGCACGTGAAGCAAGACAAGTGTTAGGTGCCATGGGTATTTCTGGAGAGTACTCAATTATGAGACATGCAATGAATTTAGAAAGTGTCATAACCTACGAAGGAACACACGACGTTCATTTATTAATCACAGGATTGGATATCACAGGATTAAATGCATTTAAATAAACAAATAATAGCTATGAAAAATAAATACCTAATCATTTTATCATTTTTTTTGTCGGTAACTGTTTTTTCTCAAAAAAAAGAGTTTGTAGATGTAAATATAGATAAGTTAATAGGAGAAACTCAAATGTCTAATTCTTCTGGAGAAATAGAAGTAATATGGTGGATTCCTACAGAGTTTTGGCAAGTAGCCCTTTCAAGAGACAGAGCAATTGCGGACAACGAAAAAGAATTGATGATCAATACTCTTAAAGAATATGTTTTTGTTGTTTTTATAAAAGGTAAAGTAGGTGTTTTCGGAGGAGTAACCTATGTAAACAAGGAGTTAATCGAACAAAACGCCACTGTTTTTTACAACGGAAACAGATTGAAAAAATTAAAGAATGAAGAAATTCCGAGCGACTTACAAAATATGGTTGGTTTCATGAAGCCTATGATGAAAAATATGTTAGGACAAATGGGTGAAAACATGCAGTTTATTGTTTTTAAAAATAATGAAAATAGTGTGATTGACCCCTATAAAGAGGGTAACTTAACCTTTAATTTATTTAAATTTAAGCCAGAAATAGAATTGCCCTTAGGAAGTTTATTGATGGAGAAGAAGTGTGTTGAAGGGAATAAGTTATTTAATGGAAAATGGAACTATTGTCCTTATCACGGAAAAGGATTAGTAAAACAATAACTTTTTAATTGATTTTAATAAAGAAGAAGCACTCAAACGTTAAACCACTAACACATTATTAAAGAGTGCTTCTTCAATCAACTATTAAAACTAAATTTACCTACTCTTCTTTTTTGCCACCATTAACAAGAATTAAAAGAGTAGTTACTAAACCTATACAAACCAAACCGAAAATAATCATCATAATGGTTCCGTTTGTCCAAGATACCATTGGGATGTTCATTAATTGTACCATTTCTTCTTATACTTTATTGTCTCAAAAATACAAGCATAGTTTAAGAAAAAACATGATTTTTATCAGGATTTTTAAAAAGATGAAGAGATTTCTTAAAATAGATTAAGAAGATGTTTTCTCTTTTAATAAGGTGTCCGATCCATCAATACTAGTTTGGTTTCTCTCATTCCAATATTGCTTAATTCCCTCTTCTCCTTTTTCGGTAGCCCAATCATTTAATTGATTTCGTTCTCCTTGATATTCATAAAAAGGAATCGACATGCCACAAGAGGTTTGCACGCTTTGAACAGAAACAATAAATAGTTGACGAGTACCGGGAAGATTAGGAAATAAGTTGATATAATCCTCCCATTTATCATGAGCAGGCAGAATTTCTTCTGCCTTTCCATATAGTCTGAGTATGTTTGGAGCTCCTTCAAAAGCGCAAAACATAATAGTTATTCGGTTGTCGGCTAACAAATGAGCAGAAGTTTCGTTACCGCTTCCGGTAACACTTAACCAAGCTACTGTATTTTCGTTAAGTACTCTAAAGGTGTCCATTCCTTTTGGAGAAAGATTAATTCGTCCTTCTTTAGCAGTAGTAGCAACAAAAAAGAGTTTTTGAGCTTTGATAAACTGTTGAACTCTAGTCGTTATTTTGTCGTAAAACTTTGCCATGATTTTTATTTTTTAGTCAATCCAATCTTTAGTACGTTCAACAGCTTTTTGCCAAGTACGGTATAATTTTTCTCTTTTTTCTTTAGAGAAAGATGGGGTAAATATTTTGTCTATTTTTCTTTTGTTAATTATGTCGTTTTGTTGCCAAAAACCAACACAGAAACCGGCTAAATATGCTGCTCCCATTACGGTGGTTTCAATCTCTTCAGGACGTTCTACAGCTACATTTAAGATGTCTGCCTGAAATTGCATCAGTAAATTATTGGCACAGGCACCACCATCTACTTTTAAAGAAGAAAGTTGAAGCATGCTGTCTTTTTGCATGACATCTAAAATATCTTTGGTTTGATAAGCTAACGATTGTAAGGTGGCTTTAATTAAGTGATTTTTTCCGGTATCACGAGTCAAACCAAAAACGGCACCTCTAGCGTACATGTCCCAATACGGAGCACCCAAGCCAGCAAAGGCAGGAACTACATAAACAGGGTTTTCTTCGGTAACTTTTTCAGCAAAAAGTTCACTTTCTTCTGCATTATTAATAATTTGTAATCCATCCCGTAACCATTGAATTGCCGAACCAGCAACAAAAACACTTCCTTCGAGAGCATAATACACCTTGTTGTTAATTCCCCAAGCAATCGTAGAAATCAACCCGTTTTCAGAATATTCTAAGTTTTCCCCTGTGTTCATCAACATAAAGCATCCCGTTCCGTAGGTGTTTTTTGCTTCTCCTTTCTTAAAACATGCTTGTCCAAATAAAGCAGATTGTTGATCCCCTGCTATTCCAGCGATTGGAATTTGAACTCCGTCTACTTCGTAGTTTCCAAAATGAAAAGATGAAGGTTTTACTTCAGGTAACATTGAAATTGGAATGTTTAGTTCTTTTACTAAGGTTTCATCCCAACACAAGTTTTTTATATCATATAGCATGGTACGTGAGGCATTGCTATAGTCGGTAGCATGGACTTTTCCATTGGTTAAGTTCCATAAGAGCCAAGAATCAATAGTTCCAAATAACAAATTTCCTTTTTCAGCTTCTTCTTGAGCTCCTTTTATATGGTTTAATATCCAATGAATTTTAGTTGCAGAAAAATAACTGTCAATTACTAGTCCAGTAGTTTTACGCACGTAGTTTTCGAGTCCAGTTTCTTTGAGTAACTCGCAAGTATCAGCAGTTCGTTTGTCTTGCCAAACAATAGCATTGTATATTGGCTCACCTGTATTTTTATTCCAAACAACAGTTGTTTCACGCTGATTAGTGATACCTATTCCTGCTATTTCTGAAGGTGATATTTTAGCCTGCTCAAGAGCCTGTTGTAAGGTTTTTAACTGAGTTTGTAAAATTTCATTAGCGTTGTGTTCCACCCAACCAGGTTGAGGGAATATTTGTTGAAACTCTTGTTGAGTTTTGGCAATAATCTTTTCTTCTTTATTAAGAATAACTGTACGACAGCTAGTGGTTCCTTGGTCTAAAGCAATAATATATTTTTGAGTCATTTAGGCATAAAACGATTGAACGCCTAATTTACAACTTTAGTTAAGCGTACTAAAAAAAACCTTCTAGAAATTCTAGAAGGTTTACACGTTTAAGTTTGGTTAATTAACTTTTAGTGTCTCAGAGCATATCCAGCACCTTTACCGAATTCGGCTAAAACTGAAAGTAAAGTGTTTAAACCTTTGCTCGTCTTGCGTAGTAGTAATTTTCCCATTTTTAAAATAATTTAATTCCCCTTAAATTAATTGTCATTAAAGAATGAACATGTCAAAGATATGCTGATAATCAGATATATAAAACGGGATTTCCGAAGTTAAAAGTGCAATTTTCCGAAAGAGCATAAAAAAAACCTTCTAGAAACTCTAGAAGGTTTATTATTCCCCTTAAATGTCTTTTTTCAATTAATCTTGAAAAGAAGATGTTACAAATGTAAGGAGAGATTAAAGGTTTAAAAAGGGTATTTCCGCAAAAAAAAGTGTGGTTTTCCGCAAGAGGTTAAAAAGGAGTTGTTTTCAAACAAAAAAGCCTTTAGATATCTAAAGGCTTTTTTATATGTTCTCTCTTTCAAGATTCTTCCCAACAATGGTTTTGAATTCCATTGCGAAAGTATTCTTTGTTTCTAATGTGTAAAAAGGGATAACCGTAAAAATAAATGCGTATTTCCGCAAAACGAATTAATCTATAATACCTAATTCTTTTGCTTTTAACACAAGGTCTGTATTGTTATTAGCTTGTAGATCTGTTCTCAGCTTAGATAATTTGCTTTCTATAGATCGTACTTTTATTAATGATCCATCACTTTTTTTAATCAAACCTTCTAAGTTAGAAATCTTAGCATGTTTAGGAAGCTCTTTTAAAATTTGGATGGCAATATCATCCATTTGTATTTCTACTAAAGCTCTTTTTAAAAGTTTTTGATGAATTTCATGGGTGTAATACACCTCACCTTTTAACATTTTTTGAATAGCAAAGGTTAATTCGTCAGTACTACACTTTCCTTTTAAAATGTAAGCAAAAGGGTTTAAGTTGTGTATTACATTAAAAATTCTGTTTGTTTCAGAGTGCCCTGTAATTACACCTACTTTAATAGGTATTTCTTCTTTAAGGATAGACTTTATAAAAGCTTCTCCGCCATCTAAAACAACATTTTTGTTTTGATTGTCAAAACTCAAATCGGTAAAAACAATATGAAATGGATTTTCGCTTAAACTTGATTTTATTTTAGAAAAAGCTTCGTCACATGAATTTGCCGTTTCAATCTCTAAACCATCTATATCTTTCAAATACGAAAGAATTCCTTCAAGAATTAACTGATGGTCATCAACTAAAAGTATTTTTGTTTGTCCAGCCATTTAGGGGTATTTGAATATCGGTTTGGGTTCCTTTACCTACTTCACTATTAATGGTTAACGTTCCGTTTAACTCTTCAATGCGTTCTTGTAGGTTTTGTAAACCAATTCCTTTTTTACTAATGTTGGTATCGAAACCAATACCATCATCAATAATATCCAAATGTACGTATTTTTTATGTACAGAAAAATTGATAATTATCTTACTTGCCTTTGCGTATTTTTTACAGTTTTGTATGCTTTCACGGGCGCTTAGGTACAGCAAACGCTTTATGGAATTATCAACAGTAGCCCAATTATAGTTTTGTAATCCGTTTACTTTTATTTTAAAATCAGGTTCAAAATAATCACTTACTAAATTGATAATTTGATTTTTAAAGGAAACCTTATTAAAACTAACACTACTTAGTTGATGTGATAAATTACGCACATTTTCTTTTACTGCATCTAATTTTTGAGCTTCTTCTAATAAATTAGACTTTTCTAACTTACGATGTAGTAAGCGTAGGTCTCCTGCTACTTCATCATGTAAAGATTTAGCAATTTGTTGGCGTTCATGTTCTCTTACTTGTACCTGTTGTAGTTGTGCTTGATACAATAATTTTCTTCTACGTTGAAAATAAAACATAACACTAAAACCAAATAGTAAAAGACCAATTGCTGCAGCTAACCAACCTATCGTTTTTTGTTGTTTATGGTAAAGTATTTCTGCTTGCTTTTGCTGGTTTTCGGTTTTTAAAACTACATTTTCTTTTTCCTTTTTATCAGTTTCATATCTAATTTTAGCAAACTGATTTTTTAACCTGCGCTCGTTTTGAAATAAACTATCACTAAGAGTTATATACTCGTTTAAATACAGTTTAGATTGCTCGCCACTAGTTAAGTCTGAAAGGTTTTGTAATGCCTCTAACCGTTTTTTATTGTTATAAGTTTGTTTGGCATATTGTAAGGCTTTATTAAAGTGAGATAAAGCTTTGTCAGTTTGATTTAAGCTTTTATAAAAATCCGCTAAGTTTATATGAGTTGTACTGAGTTCTACAAAATCTTTTTCTCTCTCACGTATGTTTAGAACTTCATTATATTGCTGCATAACATTCTCTTTTTGGCCTAATAAAAAGTTACTAGCAGCTAAATTTTCTAATAATAAAGCATATTGGGGAGGGTGTTTCTCTTTTATACTATCTTGAGATAGTCCTTTTTTAAAGTAAATGATAGCTTTTCGGTGTTGGCTTTGTTTTTGATACAACAAGCCTATATTATTAATAATATAGGTATACCCTATGCTATTTTTGTTTTTTTTGTTATAAAAAACAGCTTTATCGTAATATTTTAAAGCATCTTTCTGTTGATTTAATTCTTCTGAAACTAATCCTAGGGCATTATAGACCCTTTCTAGATAAATAGAATGTTGTATTGGTTCTAAATATTGTAAAGCTTCAATTAAACTTATTTCACTTCCTCGGTAATCCTTAGCATCTCTCTGTAACATTGCTAAACTTAATAAACGCCTTCCTGTAGCTAAGGAATCATGTATCTTTTTAGAGATGTCTTTAGAGCGATGGTAATAGTAAAAAGCGCTGTCGTTGGTATAGGTAAGTTTACTTTGTAATGCTTTAAAATGAAAATACTTGGCCAATAAAATAGAGTCCTTTGTTTCTTTGTAAAAAGAATCAACTTGTGTAGTGACTTTTTTTAATAAAGGGAGTTTTTTACTAAAAAAAGCTTGTCTTCCCATTTCAATTAATGAATCTCTTGTTGAAAAATAATCTTTGTTTTCTTGAGAAAAAAGAAAAGAGGAAAGAGAAAAAAGAATAAAAAAAATAAATCTTTTCATTATCAAGTAGTTAAATAAAAACCATTACATTCAAATGTAATGGTTTTTATTTTTATGTTAAACGGAAATATTTTATTTAATCTCCTCCTTGGCCACCACCACTACCACCTGTATCGGTACCCGTTGTAGGGCTATCTGTTCCGCCTGTATCGGTAGTTACAGTTGTATTATCTCCATCAGGGCTTAAACTCATTAGGGTTTCTTTTAAGTACTTGTTTTCCATGTTAAATAGGGTTTTTAATTACAATATAATACTTGGGGATGGGGGTAATCAAGTGTCTAATGTAATAGGTTTTTAGGAGAAAGTCAAAAATTTAACATTCTACTTTTAAAAGTAGAATAAATAGTATTACTGTAAAAAAGAAGTTATAAACTCTAAATAAGCAAATTACTTCGTTTTTATTTCAACTTCACTCAAAAAAACACTTAGTCAGGTAATATTATTTTTTCATTTTCGTAAACAAATCCCATAACACTACACCGCAACTTACCGAAATATTTAACGAGTGTTTGGTACCTAACTGCGGTATTTCAATACACCTATCAGAAGCAGAAACGACTTCTTGTTGTACACCTTTTACCTCGTTACCAAATACTACCGCGTATTTTTGGGTAGTTTCAGGAGTAAAAGTATCTAACATGGTACTATTTTCTGCTTGCTCAATACTCAATACTTTTACACTTTCCGCTTGTAGTTTTTCAACTAAATCCACCGTGTTTTCAACATATTCCCATTCTACCGATTCAGTGGCACCTAAAGCGGTTTTATGAATTTCTTTATTAGGAGGCGTAGCAGTGATACCACACAAGTAAATTTTTTCAATTAAAAAAGCATCTGAAGTTCTAAAAACAGACCCTACATTATTCAAACTACGAATATTATCCAATACGACGATGATTGGGGTTTTATTGGTTTGTTTAAACTCTTCAACGGTTTTTCTGCCGAGTTCGCTGTTTTTTAATTTTCTCATTTTTTTTGGGTAACTTTTTGAGGTCATTAGCTAAAAGCTAATGACTAAAAGCTAATGACTAAAGACTTTTTTCTATCTTCGCAAAACTAACCCAAAAAATCCACAAACTTGGCAAAAACAAAGGCAAAAAAGGTAACTCCATTAATGCAACAGTATAACGGAATCAAGGCAAAATATCCGGATGCGATGTTGTTATTTAGAGTAGGCGATTTTTATGAAACCTTTGGAGAAGATGCGGTAAAAGCATCCAAAGTTTTAGGTATTATTTTAACTAAAAGAGGAAGTGGCAGCGAGAGTGAAACCGCGTTAGCTGGTTTTCCGCACCATTCTTTAAATACCTACTTGCCTAAGTTAGTAAAATCTGGATTGCGTGTTGCGATTTGTGATCAGTTAGAAGATCCAAAAATGACTAAAAAGATTGTAAAACGGGGAGTCACAGAATTGGTAACTCCTGGAGTTGCGTTGAACGATGAGGTATTACAATCGAAGTCGAATAACTTTTTAGCAGCCGTTCATTTTGGGAAAAAGCTGTTAGGAGTTTCGTTTTTAGATGTGTCAACTGGAGAATTCCTAATTGCACAAGGAAATGAAGAGTACATCGATAAGCTTTTACAAAACTTTGCGCCAAGTGAAGTTTTGGTAGAAAAAAAATACAAGCAGCGGTTTTTAGAAGCTTTTACCAATCGTTTTCATGCTTTTTATTTGGATGATTGGGTATTTCAAAAAGATTATGGAGATGAATTACTTCGAAATCACTTTAAGGTAAAAACATTAAAAGGATTTGGAGTTGAAGAGTTAGAATACGGAATTGTAGCTGGAGGTGCAGCTATGTACTATTTATCGGAAACACAGCATAACAAAATAGAGCACATACAATCTATCAGCAGAATTGCTGAAGATAATTATGTGTGGATGGATCGCTTTACCGTAAAAAACTTAGAGTTATACGGTGGGAACTCGGTGAACTCGGTTTCGTTATTAGATGTTATCGATAAAACGATTTCTCCGATGGGCGGGCGATTGTTAAAGCGTTGGTTAGCGCTTCCGCTAAAAGATTTAGCCCAAATTCAGCAACGACACGAATTAGTGAAGTTTTTAATTGATAACGATGCCTTTTCTGAAACAATAACGTATCAGTTAAAACAAATTTCCGATATCGAACGATTGATATCAAAAGTTGCTACGGGTAAAGTGTCTCCAAGAGAGGTTATCTTGTTGAAAAATTCGTTGAAAGCGATTCTTCCGATAAAAGAATCCGCAGAAAGCAGCGAAAACGCTGCCGTTAGGTTATTAGGAGAAAAAATTAATACTTGTGATGAATTAATTGATAAAATTACCGAGACTGTTTTAGAAGAAGCCCCTGTAAATATCAATAAAGGAAATGCGATTGCAAATGGAGTTTCAGAAGAGTTGGATGAACTACGAAGTATTTCAAACTCAGGAAAAGAGTATTTAGATACAATGCTTGCTCGTGAAACAGAGCGAACTGGAATTCCGAGTTTAAAAATTGCGTTTAATAATGTTTTTGGATATTACATAGAAGTTAGAAACACGCATAAAGATAAAGTTCCTGAAGACTGGATTCGTAAGCAAACCTTGGTAAACGCAGAGCGTTACATTACCGAAGAATTAAAAGAATACGAAGCTAAAATTTTAGGAGCAGAAGAGAAAATTCAGCAATTAGAAACGGAGATTTTTGCCAAGTTAGTACAGTACATTATTGGGTTCGTACAACCTGTACAACAAAATGCACAAAATGTGGCTAAGATAGATGTGTTGCAATCTTTTGCAACCTTAGCTACCGAGAATAATTATGTGCGTCCACTAATGGACGATAGTACCGATATTGAAATCAAAAATGGCCGCCACCCGGTTATTGAAAAACAATTACCAATTGGTGAAGAGTACATCGCCAATGATGTTGTGTTGAACCGTAATCAGCAACAAATTATCATGATTACAGGTCCGAATATGTCGGGTAAATCAGCCATTTTACGTCAAACAGCTTTGATTGTATTATTGGCACAAATGGGAAGTTATGTTCCCGCTCAAAATGCCCGAATAGGTATGGTGGATAAGATTTTTACCAGAGTAGGTGCGAGCGATAATATTTCGATGGGGGAGTCGACATTCATGGTTGAAATGAATGAAACTGCATCGATCTTAAATAACATTTCCGACCGTAGTTTGGTGTTGTTAGATGAAATTGGAAGAGGAACATCTACTTATGATGGAATTTCTATTGCTTGGGCGATTTCAGAATACTTACACGAACACCCATCGAAAGCAAAAACCTTGTTTGCAACACACTATCACGAGCTAAACGAAATGACCTCGACGTTTGAGCGTATCAAGAACTTCAATGTATCGGTTAAAGAATTGGATAATAGCATTATTTTCTTACGTAAGTTGGTAAAAGGAGGAAGTGATCATAGCTTTGGAATTCACGTGGCAAAATTAGCAGGAATGCCAAGTATGGTAATTCATAGAGCAAACAAAATTCTAAAAGAGTTAGAAAACTCACATTCACACAAAGAGGTAAAAGAAACCTTGAAAGAAGCACAGCATGAAGATATGCAAATGAGTTTTTTTCAGTTAGACGATCCGTTATTAGAAGGTATTCGAGAAGAAATTTTAACCACAAATATTGATACGTTAACCCCAATTGAAGCCTTGATGAAACTGAACGAAATTAAGCGAATGTTAACAAAGAAGTAAAGTTACTTAACATCGTCTTTGGTATGTAATGTTTTATCTTTTCCTAAAGAGATTAATATAAAAGTATTTTCATCAATCTTTTTGTAGTAAAAAGGAGTGTTCCAAGAGTCAATTAATAAATCCTGGTATAGAGGATTGTTTCTTGTAATTCCTTGCAACTTGTCAGGGTATGTTCCTAAAGTAGATTTTTCTTGTTCGAGTAGAAGGGAAATTTGTTGTATTTTTTCTGAGTCTTTATTTTTTAAAGAAAAACTACTTGCAAAAAGAACAAGTAAACCTGAAGCTATAACTACAGTTATTAAAAGAGCTATGCCGAGTCTTTGGTAAGGAGAAATCGTTCTTTTTTGTGGAAGACTCTGCTCTTTTTCAAAAGCGTGCTGTTTTCTCCTTTTCTTTCGAAATAACAATTGCTGAATGTCTAAAATAACTTCAGAAATACAACCAATAAGGTCGATCATAAAATACGATTCATTAATTAAAAATAAGTGTTACCAAAGTTACAAAATCAATACTGAATAGTATTATTTTTGATTTTTGTATGATGAATCACGATATTAGTTTTAAACAGATAAACAAACTAGCAATGCCTGCCCTAATTGCTGGAGTGGCAGAACCGTTACTTTCTACTACAGATTTAGCCATTGTGGGGAATATAGAACACAATGCTACTGAAAGTATTGCTGCTATTGGTATTGTAGGAGCTTTTTTATCGATGTTAATTTGGGTGTTTGGACAAACACGTAGTGGAATTTCTTCTATTGTTTCTCAATATTTAGGAGCTAACAAGCTTGACGAGGTTAAAAACCTGCCTGCACAAGCGATTGTAATCGTTTTGGGAGTAAGTGCGCTTATTTTAGGATTGAGTTATCCTTTTGCAAAAGAAATTTTTGAACTATACAATGCTTCAGGAACCATTTTAGACTATTCGGTTGAGTATTATAAAATTCGTGTTTTCGGATTCCCGTTTACGCTTTTTACCATTGCTGTTTTTGGTACCTTTAGAGGGTTGCAAAACACGTATTATCCGATGGTAATTGCGCTCATTGGAACGTTTATTAATATTGTACTAGATGTTGTTTTAGTGTATGGAGTAGAAGGGTTTATTCCTGCTATGCATATTCAAGGAGCTGCCTATGCAAGTGTGGTTGCGCAAGTTACGATGGCAATAATTTCGGGGGTGTTATTAATAAAAAAGACGGATATTTCGTTAAAATTCAGCTTGCCGTTTAATGCAGAAATACCAAAATTTATCATAATGGTGTTAAATTTATTTGTGCGAACCATAGCGTTAAATGTAGCCTTGTATTTTGGAACTTCGTATGCTACAGATTATGGAGATGCCTATATAGCGGCTTATACCATTGGTTTTAATTTATGGCTCACAGGTGCTTTTATGATTGATGGCTATTCTTCTGCAGGAAATATTTTATCAGGTAAATTATTGGGCGCTAAGGCTTATAAAACATTGGTAATTTTAGGAAATAGATTAATTACATACGGATTCCTCTTCGGATTATTATTAGCCGTTGTCGGTTTTGTTTTATATCAATTTATAGGAAAAGTCTTTACTAAAGAACCAGAAGTTTTAGAGCAGTTTTACAATACCTTTTGGATTATTTTAATCATGCAACCTGTATGTTCTATCGCCTTTATTTATGACGGAATGTTCAAAGGAATGGGAGAAATGAAATTTCTACGAAACGTTTTATTGTTAGCAACAGGATTGGTGTTTATACCTACCCTATTGTTTTTTGATTCATTAGATTATAAACTGTACGCTATTTGGATTGCTTTTTTCTTGTGGATGATTGCTAGAGGAGCTCCATTAATTGTAAAGTTTAGAAGAAAGTTTTTACCACTTGCTCAAAAAACGTAATTTTGAACAAACAACAAATACATGACGACAATTAGAGAAAATGGAAGTTTATATACGCATATTGAAAATAAGATTGCCACGGTTGCGTTCGGGCATCCAGCAAGTAACTCCTTTCCAAGTGTGTTATTAGAACGTTTAGCAACTGAATTTGATAAGCTTTCAACTAATAAGGAGGTTTCAATAATTGTACTAAAATCAGAGGGAGAACGAGCGTTTTGTGCTGGTGCTTCTTTTGATGAACTGGTAGCGATAGACAATTTAGAAGACGGGAAAGCTTTTTTCTCAGGTTTTGCCAATGTAATTAATGCGATGCGTCGTTGTTCGAAACTAATTATTGGTAGAGTACAAGGAAAAACTGTGGGTGGTGGAGTTGGATTGGCAGCCACTTGTGATTACGTGTTAGCTACAGAACACGCTTCTATTAAACTTTCTGAATTTACAATAGGTATTGGTCCGTTTGTAATTGCGCCTGCTGTAGAGCGAAAAATTAGCGTGAGTGGATTAGCAGAATTAACGTTAGATGCTACCAGTTGGAAAAATGCGTATTGGGCAAAAGAAAAAGGCTTGTATGCACGTGTTTTTGAAACGCAAAGAGAACTGGATAAAGAGGTTGAAATCTTGTCAGAAAAACTCGCTTCGTATAATCCTGAAGCATTGGCTGAAATGAAAAGAGCCTTGTGGATTGGAACGGAACACTGGGAAGAATTGTTAACAGAAAGAGCAGAGACTTCTGGTAAATTAGTGTTGTCTGATTTTACCAAAAAAGCATTAGAAAAATTTAAAAAATAAGAATGTTTGTAATTCAAAATGGAAAAAGTACCACAGCTTATAAGGCAGGGTATGAAGTAGGACAATGGATAGCACATAACCCTATGTTAGCCGTGTTTACAGGAGCGGTAGTTTCGGTAGGTTTTGTGTGGATTTTAACAAAAGTTGTAAAGCAAATTCGTACTTTTGGCGAATAAAAACAAGTATTAAAATGGGAAATTCTTTCTTTGCTATTTTAGCAGCAGGTGTTGCTGTTATTTATTTTTTTAATAAATACAGAGCAAACAAAAAATTTAGAAGAAAATAGGAGTTATTACAAACGTAAAGAAGTAATCTTTTTTTTAAAGCTTATTTTATTACTTCTTTAGATATAGACAATTTATGAGTAAGATTCGAATTACCAAGCAGTTTACTTTTGAAACTGGACATGCATTGTACGGTTATGATGGCAAGTGTAAAAATGTTCACGGACATAGTTACAAGCTTTCAGTTACCGTAATTGGATCTCCAATTACAGACACATCTAATGTGAAGTACGGTATGGTAATTGATTTTGGGGATCTAAAGAAGATTGTAAAAGAAGATATTGTTGATGTATTTGATCACGCTACTGTATTTAACAAAAACACACCTCATGTTGAGTTGGCACAAGAGTTAAAAGATCGTGGACATCATGTGATTTTAGTTGATTACCAACCAACAAGTGAAATGATGGTGATTGATTTCGCTAAAAAAATTAAAAGTAGACTTCCTGAAAATATCAAACTACACGCTATTAAGCTACAAGAAACAGATACTAGTTTTGCTGAGTGGTATGCTTCTGATAATTAATCTTTAAAAACGAAGTTAATGGAGTAAAATTAGTTATTTTCCGTTAAATTCATTCATGGTATTGGCCAAACCAGCGGTAATAAAAGAAGTAACCGCTTTTACAGAAAAAGGGATACGCTCTATCATTGCACTTTCTTCATCAGTACTCCATTTGCCTAAAACGTAATCTACTTGACGACCTTTACTGTATTCAGCTCCTACACCAAAGCGAAAACGAGGGTAAGCACCAGTATTAAACTTATCTTGAATATCTTTTAATCCGTTGTGTCCACCAGAACTTCCTTTTCCTTTGATACGAATTTTTCCAAAATCAATGTTTAAGTCATCGGTAATGATGAGTAAATTTTCAACGGAGATGTTTTCTTTTTGCATCCAATATTTAACTGCTTTACCACTAAGGTTCATGTAGGTATTAGGTTTTAAAACAATTACTGTTTTACCCTTTATTTTAAGTTTGGCAATATCACCTAATTTTTCAGTTTCGAAAGAACCTTCATGTTCTTTTACAAAAGCATCAGCAATTTTAAAGCCAATATTATGGCGTGTGTTGTTATATTTTTCGCCAATATTCCCTAAACCTACAATTAAAAATTTCTTCATCGTATTGTCTTCTATAGCTGTTGATTGTGTTTTTTTAAAAACACATAATTTGTTTATAAAAGCATTAAAAATCATGTGGCAAAAATAAAAAAAGCGCTACACTTGGTAACGCTTTTTATTATTTTGACTACATAAGTCTTATTTTTCTGCTTCTGCTGCTGCTTTTGCCGCGTTACGAGACATACGTACTTGAGCAACTACTGTGTTGTCTGGGTGTAAAATAGTATAGTTATCGTTCTTTAATTTAGTAACGTATAACTTATTACCAATTTCTAACTCTGTAATATCAGCTTCGATAAAATCAGGTAAGTTTGCTGGTAATGCTTTTACTTTTAACTTACGTAAGTTGTGACGTAAAGCACCCCCTACCATAACACCTTTAGAAGATCCAACTAAACGAACTGGGATGTCCATAGTTACAGCTTTGTCTTCGAATAATTGATAGAAATCTACGTGTAAAATACTATCATTTACTGGGTGAAACTGTATATCTTGTAATACAGCATTGTATGTTACACCATCTAATTCAATCGTAGCAGTAAATACGTCTGGAGTATATACTAATGACTTGAACGATTTTTCGTCAGCTGAAAAGTGAACAGGTTTGTCTCCTCCGTATAATACGCAAGGAACCTTTCCAGCATTACGTAAGGCTTTTGTTGCTTTTTTACCTACGCTTTCTCTTTGAGATCCTTTGATTGTAATTGATTTCATTACGTTGTTTATTAAATTTATTTACATTAAAAATTGATCGCTAATAGATGTATTGTCTTGGACTTTATGCATCACATCAGCGAATAAAGCGGCGCAAGATACAACTTTTATTTTAGAAATGTTCTTTTTTAAAGGAATTGTATCTGAAACGATTAGCTCTGTTAATTGCGAGTTTTGAATTCTTTCATAAGCATTGCCAGAAAGAATTGGGTGTGTACAAATAGCTCGTACACTTTTGGCACCGCGCTCCATCATTAAATCAGCTGCTTTGGTAAGTGTCCCTCCAGTATCAATCATATCATCTACAAGAATCACATTTTTACCAGCTACTTCACCAATTAATTCCATGTGAGAAATTACATTGGCTTTTTGACGTTGTTTATAGCAAATAACAACATCACTTTCTAAGTATTTAGAATAGGCATAGGCTCTTTTGGAACCTCCCATATCAGGAGAGGCAATGGTTAAGTTGTCTAGGCCTAAACTTTTAACATAGGGTAAAAAGATGGTAGATGCGAATAAATGATCTACTGGTTTTTCAAAGAAACCTTGAATTTGATCAGCATGTAAATCCATGGTCATAATTCTGGTTGCTCCAGCAGTTTCTAATAATTTAGCTACCAGTTTAGCTCCAATCGCTACACGAGGCTTGTCTTTTCTGTCTTGGCGAGCCCAACCAAAATAGGGCATTACGGCGGTAATATGTCTTGCAGATGCACGTTTAGCAGCATCACACATCAGTAACATTTCCATTAAATTATCAGTAGAAGGAAAGGTTGACCCTACAATGAAAACTCTTCGTCCTCTGATTGACTCTTCAAAAGCAGGTTGGAATTCACCATCGCTAAAATGTGTAGTAATTACATTTCCTAGTTTGGTTCCGTAAGCATTGGCAATTTCTTCTGCTAGTTCAATGCTTTGAGAACATGCAAATATTTTTGGGCTTAATTGATTTGTAGCCATTTACAAAAAGATATTTTTAGTTAGTGTTGTTGTTGGGACAAAAATAAAACTATTTTAAGAGTTTAAAAGACATTTTAAATTAAAAATTTTATAGATTTGCACTCATCAAAAGCCAAAGTGGTGGAATTGGTAGACACGCGGGATTCAAAATCCCGTGCTAGCAATAGCGTGAGGGTTCGAGCCCCTCCTTCGGTACAATTTTTAAAAGCCGGTGTTTTTGCATCGGCTTTTTTCTTTCCTAAAACATACCTAAAACAAATAGTCTTTTTTTGAGTTAAATAATCAATCTTAATAACCTGAAAGTAACTATATAAAGTTTTGTTGTGACCTCAAGAATAATAAGCTTTTCGGTAAACAGGTAGTTTTTTGTTTTATACTTTCCAGAAAATTTTCTGATTCTGTTAAAATTCTTCGATAAAATTAACCACTCACTATTCAAATTCAATGTTACTTTCTGTAGCAAGTTTATATTTTGTAATTGCAGACTTATCTATTTCGTCAACAATTTTAGAAAGAAGGATAAGACTATCGCAAAGGCTGTCTATTGGAATTTGATATTCATCATTTAGTTTAAGTTGTCCTCTATAGTATTTCAGAAATTTTTCATCAATAATTCCATTTCTATGGGTAAATAAATGCCTTATTTGAAGTATTAATTCGATTTCTTTTTCTTTAGTTCTATCAATTACATTCAAATCCCTTATTTGCTTGTTATCTTTAATAAAATTTTTAACACTCCCTTTTTGAAGTTTTCCTATTTTTTGATTTGCACAATACTTAATAAAATCTTGTAAATCAGAACAATTTAAAACTTCCTCTACCGTTACTTCCTGCTTAGATTTTAAAGTAGAGGGGTTTGCCAAAAATATTTCATAGAGAAGCTCAGATAGATATGTCTCAAAATTATCTGCAAAAGAAGAATAAAGTATTCTAGTTAAAATCTTTCCCTCTTGACTAGAAGTAGGTTTTTTAGGAGATTCAGGATAAAGAATATGTTGCAGGTCATCTATTATCCTCAAAATACTTTGATAGTGTTCTATTAATCTTAATTTTGAATTAGTAATATTTATTTTATAATTATTGAGTTCATCATTTAAGGTTTTAATCCTCGTATAACTATTATTAGTGAAATCAATTTTTTGAGGGTTGGTTAATACAGATTTATTCTCTATACGCTTATAAATTTTCCCCTCTAAATTAATTTTGGTATTAGATTTTTCTGTATAGATAGCATACAGTTTTTTATTATTATAATTTAAATATTGGTATTCAACTTTTGGAGATGGTGTTAGTAAATCTAGTGCTTTATGAGTTATACTGTTTGCATGAAAATCTTGACTTAAACCATTTATCTCTTTGCTGTTTAATGCACCTAAAATAATATATCCTCCGTTAGCATTAGCAAAAGAAGATATTAGTCTTGCTATATTTCTAGCTGGGGGCAAGACAGCTTTATACTCAATTTCATTGCTATTGTTTTTTTTCTCTTGGAGAATCTTTATTATTTTGTCTTCAATACTCATATTTATACTGGTATTTTATTTATTCCGGTATTCTTTATTATTTTTCCTAATGTTACTCTTTTAGGTGTATCAATACCATTATCAACCCATAATTCGGAATTTTCATAATCCAAAATATCTTTTTCCGACCCATAATAAACTATTATAAAACCATTATCTGAAGGACGAGTAACAATGTAAATTGATTGTCCATTTTTTTTAATACCACCAATGGCTGATTTTGAAATATCAACATCCAATTCACTGCAATCGTATTCATCAGGAAGGTTTTTCAAATGTTCTATGATTCTGTTTTTAGCTCTAGAGATTAGTTTTTCAGCATAAAGAAAGGAATTAACATTTTGATTAGAGCTATGAAACATTTTGGTAAGATCTTTATCCTTTAAAGCTTCTTCTAATTCCTCTATTGATGTCACTCCTAATCCAGCTAAATCTTCTTGTGTTAACTCAGAACTTTGGAAATTCCCTACGTTTTTAGATGAATCTAATATTCTTCTCAACTCAGTAACATCATTCAAGTTATAATCATTCAGGAGTGATGTGAGTTCTCCATTATTTTCTAAAACTTTAGGATTTTTATCAATTACATCTGCAACTTTGGATAAATCAGTACTACTTTTCATTATTCGATAAAGACTCTCTTTATCAGGAATAGTATTCATGAATAGCTCAGCTTTTTTTCTATGCAATTCAGAAAACAAACTTTTTATATCATCAGGATTATTATATTCAAACCATTCGGAAAGAAGAATTATAGCTTTATTGTAATTTTCATCTCTTTGATTAGGACGATTAACTTTATCTGTGATTTGACTTGCAATGTCTTTTTTTTCTTTAACATGATATCTTCCAAAACCAATATTTTTGTTAATTAAAATATTATTCCAATCATCTTTCAACAATTTAAGAATTTCAATAAGTGGTTCATCCTTTATTTTGTCGATAAAGAGCTCATTTTTTTTAAGAAACTCTCCATTACGGTTAGGAACAATTGCATATTTTTCAATTAGAAATTTGTTTGCATCTTCTTTAAGTAAAAATTTTCCAACACTGTTTAGCCACTCATAGCAATCTTTATTCTTTAATGCTTTCGTAAGTTTATCTACATTTTTATATTCTTCTATATCTTTTGCTAATTCTTTATAATCTAAGAAATTCCATTTACTCCAAGATTTGTTTAACCATTTATCACTTTGCTCTTTTTGAGAAACAGCATCTGGAAATAAATCATAATTAAACTCCCATAGTTTACTCTTTTCCTCTTTCGTATATTCTTTAGAAGGAAACCAGATATCTTTTATAGCTTTTTTCTCTTCACTTTCTAATTCAACAATCTTTATATTAGTTAAAAAATTACGTAATGGTATTTGAATTTTTTCTCTATACCATTCTTTATTAATATGTTCCACATTAGGAACCTTAGTTTCAATCACATTAAAGAAGTTTGAATAATTTTTATCTGATAATTCTTCCAATAACTCTTTATACAAAAAAAGAGCTTCTTGTATTAAATTTTGATTTTCTATAACTTCATTATCGTTTTCTTTTTTTAACCATATGCCATTTCTTTCAGTGAGCGGATTGAAATAAAAACTATTCACGATCATAGGAAAACTAAAATTCTCTGTACCAATTAAAGGAAAATCACAAAAAAGCTTAGGAAGATTTTCTATTTCTTTAAAATAATAGGAATCATTTATTTTTTCTAATTGACAAGCTATAGATGTATTCTCCCCAGAATGTTTTAAAATATAGATTGTAGAATCAATTCCATTTTCTGTTTTTTTAATAGAGGTTATAAATTTCTGTATTTTCGTAGTATCATTTTTGAAAGTAATATCTTTTTGTTCAATATTATTTATGATTTGAATACTTTCTATTTTAGGTATAAAAGCTAAAACGTATGGTAATAATTTAATAAATTCATCAATTCCTGTTTTAGCAATTTGTTTTTGTTCATCAGTGTTAAGAGAATAGCTGAAGCAAGTATTATAATCATTTTTATCGTATAGCTCCGGAGTTATTTCGGTTGCTGATTTGTGAAATTCTTCCCAAGCAATATCTATTTTTGGAGTTAGGTCTTTTATTGTTTTACCATCTCTATTTAATGGAAATTCAAAACGATAAAAAATTCCATTTTTGGCTTCAAGAGTACCATTAATGAAAACAGTTCGAGATAATAAATGTGTGGTTAAGAAACCTGTTCCGAAGCGTCCAGTTTTTCTTGTTTGTTCTCCTTCTTCCACCTCTTTAGAAGAAATTTGATTAATTAGCCCTCTAATATCATGTTCGGTAAAATGTACTCCGTTGTGTTTAAATTGAACTTGATTATCGTTTAATATTATTTGAACAGAAATTTTATGATTTTTATGATCAACAGTACTATCTTTTGCATTTTGCAACAGTTCCCACGCCCATCTTCCTTGATTATATTCTACTGTTTTGTCTAAATCATGTAATCTTTTAATGATTTTGTCAGCAATTGATCTATTACCGTCTTCTTTTCTACCTTCTTCTAGTGATTTTATCATTATTGGTTGTTTTATTTTAAATTATCTACTAACTCTGAGATTCAAAAAATAATTTAGTGCATTGCTTCAATCATTTTTTTTAAGTCATTGGCCTCTTCTACAATCCAGTGATCTGCTTTGATGAGCGATTTTATTTTCTCTTGATAATTTAGAGGATATAACGATTTATTTAACCCAGAAAGTAGTTCAGGCTTTTCTGGATGCTTCCATAAGCTACTGTGGTCAGTATCTACTATACTTTTACCTTCAGCGGTTGGATATAACAATTCTATTTGAGGGATAATCGCTTTTGCCAATTCAAAAATTTCCAAGCCGTCCTTATCCCAATCCCCTGAATAGAAAATACGGATTCCTCTTGTGTCTGCGTATTTTAGCTTTTTTACATTTCTACCACCAGCATACCATAATTCTATATTGTTTGCTCTTGGCATTTTATCTTTTCTCAAAAAGTCTAAATTCTCACAGAGTACTATTGTTTTAGGGTTGTCACATTGAAGAATATACAAATATTGTTGGTCTTTATTTTCGACTAGTTTTATATTTAGAATAGTATTTATGGCATCAATAAGTGAATCTTTCCTGTCTAGATATTTGTCGTGTTTAAAGAACATAGTTGAAAAACCTCTTACGGTTTCTTGTGCTTTAATCAACTGCTCGCGTGAAGGAATAAGAGTTTGAGCATCATTCTTAGTTTCCAGCTCAATCAATTTTTTAATGTCACCTTCCTCAAAACGCTTTTTTAAAAGATTGTATTTCTCTAGGAATCCATAGTAAATACCGAAGTTTTCAAGATGATGTTTTTCATAATATTGATTGTACAACTGCTCGTTAGGTATATAGAATTTATCATTGCTTCTTATCTCTTTGGTGTCTATTAAGAGACAGAATTCAGAATCATTTTTTAGTGAAGCCTTTTTTTTGACTTTCCTATGATGATAAAGCTCATTAAGTGATTTGAGGACAGTCCAATTCATATTAATTTAACTGTGCTTTTAAGTAGATTTCTAAATCCTCTCTACCCTCATTAGTTTTAAAGTAACTATTAGGTGTTGGATAGTTGATGTTTTTATCACCTGCACCTTCAATTAGGTGGTGTAGATACCAACCTTGTTTGGTGTCTGAGCCAAAAGGCCGTGGGGTCATTGTTAAAATTTGATACCCAAACTCTTCAGCGATATTAGGAAATGTGCTAAAGTTCAAACTATCCAAGTTGGACACTTCTTCTAAGATAAGGAATTTAAGACCTGGACGGTTTGCATCTAACACTACAGATAACCTACCGATACCAAGCAGAACGATTGCTGTATAGTTTTCACCAGTACTTCCATCGGGTTTTTCAACGTCAAATTCATCTGTAAACTTGGTCTTCAACTCAAAATAAGTTTTTGGGTCGAGAAGGTTAGAGAACTTAATACGTTGGTTGAATTTTGGTGTAGCTTTAATAAAGAAGTCCTCAACAAATTTTTCTACTGAATCCCCAACTGGTAGTTCGTCACTTTTATATACTTGTTGCGATGATACTTGTAACTCATTAATCCATTTAATATCAAAATCTTCTGGTGCGTTAAACTCTATTTGGAAATAATATTTATCACTGATTTTTTTGCCCTTGAAGAATTTGTTAAGATTCTTGACGGTATCGCGGTACTCGTTATACTTGCCTTTAGTCTGCTTGAAAATGCTTAACATAGTTTCGTGTATAGCTTCAAACATTCCATATCTACTGCTGTTAAGTTGCTTCAGCTCTTCACTGATATTCTGGGTGTGTTTAATTTTGGGGCCAAGTAATGTGCTTTCAATAACCTCAAAATTAAAAGTTTTCTGTTCTATCTGTTCAATAATTTCAGGGGCGTTCTCAATAGTTGGAAATTTATTGATGATCCCTTTATAATCACCTATGTAATTGGTTTTTTTATCATTGAATTCTGAAAAGACAAATGTTCTTTCGATATTTATGAATTGTTTTTCTTCAATCTTTTTAAATTCAAAATCAGGGAAGAAACCCAAGAAATTTTTGGTTACTGTAGTCAGTTGGATTTTGAGTTTTTCTATAGTGTCTTGATATTCTTTGGGTTGACTTTTAAGCGTTGTTATCAATTCCATTTTGTCACTAAGCCTACCTTTATCTGCTTTGTGTTGAGCACTAAGTTCAACTTCTTCTCTTTTTAGACTTTCAATCTTCTCTTTTAAGGATTTAATTTGAGCAGCGATGTCTTTTTTCTCAATTGGAAAATTAATCTTGGCTTCTAGTTTAGAGAGCGTTTTTTCTTCTTTTGAAATCTCAAGTTGATAGGTCTCTTTTTTATACTCTATATTTTGCATCAAGCCCAAGGTCAATTTTAAATCATTAAACTGGGAAAAATCACGTATGCGCTGGTCGAGAGATGCATCAACATTAATCAACCTGTCATTGTAAGTTTCACCCCTACCAAATGATTCTATTTCTGATAGCTCTTTGTTAATTTTAGTAATATCTTTATTTATCTTATCTTTTTGATTTTTAAGTGCTTGTTTTAGGATTTTAATATCGCCAAACATTCGTTTGTCATCGGTTTCAGGCACAAATTCCCGTACACCACCTAAATTGTACCAATAGCCCTTGTGTTCCTCGTCTTTTTCAATGTTCTTTTTATCAATAAACTCGAAATCGGTAACGTATCGAATTCCGGAAACTACATTTTCGGGCTTTTCCCATTTAACATTTTGAAGCACTTTGAAAAGGATGGTTTCCTGTGCAGGCGATAGTGTTTTTTGTTGTAATATCAGCTGTCCAAAAAAGGAACTTTTATCTTTTTTTGTAAGCAGTTTCAATAAGTCGTATAAACCAGCCTTTTTCGTAGAAAGTATATTCTTTCTATCCTCTAGCTGTTGCTGTTGCAATTCCGTTTTGTCTTCGATACCTGTTAGAGAGCAATACTTTTGGTATACTATAGTAAATTCTTTAACCCTTCTTTTTATTTCAGGTGTTTGATAATTCTCTAAATTCGGGATATTAATAAAAACCTCATTTTCTATTGGTGGTAAGACGATGTCATCCAGTTCCTTTATGTCCTTTTTCAAGGCTTCAATCCTATCGAATATGTCTTTATAAGGGTTTAGAAACTCTAGAGATTGCTCTAATTCCTGATACCGCTTTTTAGTCTGAGCTATTTGCGTCTCTAGCCTTGGATTACCAGTTCTTAAAACCCGAACTGTTTCGTCTGCCTTCGATAAATCCTTTTCAATCTTCTTTAAACGCTTCTCTTTTTCCGATATATCTTTCTTTATTTGTACGTACTCGACACAAAGATGTTCCTTGAAAGTGTCAAGGTATAATTCGTTGAGCGCATTAAGATTTTTTAGAGCTTCCTGTTTGTTTTCAAGAGTATCTATGAGTGTGTCTAAGTCTTTGTAATCTGTAATGAGCTTTTCTAGATTCTTTTTATGTTTTTCGTATTCAGATTGGATATCGTCCATCTTACCATCAAAAAGAAAACGCTTTAGGCTTTCATCGCTATCTGTATCCAACGTTTTTGCCTTGGAAAAAGACTGAATCACCTTGGCAAAAGCATCTAAGCTAGAATCTAGTGCAAGGTTTATAGGTAGAATCCCTTTTTCAAACAAGAAACTGTAGAGTTCTTTTTTCTGTGGTTTGTCTGAAAAACTTCTGAGAAACAACCTTTTTTCTTCTCTAAGATGAATCATCAACTTATCTATTGGTGGGATAGTATTGCCAATTAGAAAATCTTTGTAGAAGGGGATGTTGTCCTTATGGATTACCAAGTCAATGAGTTCTTCGTTATCATCTTTTCCGTAGGCTTGATTCAAAATCCAAAAAGACCGTAACGGTCTGCTTTTTTTATTAGGAATATTAACGCCCAGTGTTATGAAATAGTCCTGTTCAGTTTCTATGTTGATAAAGACATAAGCATCCGATGTTTCATAGGGTAATGTCTCAATTTTCCTTGAGTCTTTTTTATTACTTTCTGTACCAAAGGCAATCTTCTTTTTGTCGGAAACAAAAAGTATTTGCAGTAGATCTGCAATGAGTGATTTCCCAATACCATTTTTACCAGTAAAGTCAGTTCGTATAGGGTGTAATAAGTAATCTTGGTTGTAATGCATAATAACACCAACCGTTGAGATAGAATATATGCGTGGATATTTAATCATTGGTTTGAAGTAGATAGTTTTCTATAAATTCATCAAAGTTTGAAATCTCTTTTTCGTAAAGTTTTTGAAAGCGATATATAGGCTCTTTAAGCCTAAATCGAATTTCTTCACCTTCGTCTGGGGTCATAGATTCTACCCAGCCCAATTTGTCAAAATCCCTAACGGTGTTTTTGATATTGGTTTTAACACGTTTCCACTCTGGAGGTGAATATTCTTCACGTATTTCGTTAAACCATAGTTTTTTATAACTCTGGCTATTTTCGCCTTCGATAATTTCTTTTTTAATATCTAAAAAGGTGACTTCTTTTACATCATCAAAGTATTTGTCATAGTACATGTTAAGAAGCATTAAACCTGTTACAGTTTGTGATGGGGATAATTCTTTATAGCGGTTGTTTGAACTTAACGCACCTCTGGTTTCCTCATTGAAATCGAGGAAATAAAATGTGATACTATCTTTAAACTCTCTTTCAAGTCTAAGGTTGTAGAAATAGTCATAATAATATCTGAGCTTGTCATAATATTTATTAAGCAGTTGGTAGAGGTAATAATTACCACTTTTTTGAATATGTCTACCTCTCAAAAGTTCAATATTAAGATCTGCAAATTTTTCTTTCACATCATTGTTTTCCAAAAAATTGAAAGGTGCTTCTATATTATTTGTCGTATTTTCATTTTCCATATTAAGATGTCTTTTTTTGTAGAAACATCAGATAGTTCTCGTTGAATATCAATTTCATACCTGGGATTTCTGTTAGCATATTGAAACAGGTCGAATCCTAGGCTTAACGCAATCTCACTATCGTTTTCTTCTTCTAAAATTTTATAAAAGTGTTCGGTAAAATCAAATTCCTTTTCTTTTTCAAGAATAGCTTTGTATTCACGGAACAGTCTTGCTACATTTTCTTGTCGCTGCAAATCCTTCTGAATCTTATTTTGCTCTTTTTGTGCGTGTTCCTTGTCATATAGGACGGGAATGATTTTATTCTTTTTAATCCCAAAAGAGTCATAATAGGGTACTTCAATAAATTTAAATCGCTCTATTGGTAATATCTTTTTTGGGAATAATACAGGTAGTTTTACAATATCGTTTTTAGAATACGAGGCCTGTTCCAATGTAAACTTCAATAGGCGTTTTAAGTTTATTCGTATTCTCGACTGACTTCTAAAGTTATTTTGAAGATTTCTTAATTGATTGTTGGCATATAGCGAACGATCCATTAACTGTTTCAAGCGGTAATCTACATCATTAAAAAAGTTAATGACATCGTTTTTAATTTTTACTGCTTTTGAATAGTCAGCATTCAGCTGTTCAAATGCTATTTGCTCTTCTTCATTTTCTGGATGTTTAAATGATTCAATTTTATGGTAGAAAAAATCAATTACGTTTTCAATCTCGATACTTAGCGTGTTACCCAATCTAAGGGTGTATTTTATTTCTTCTGATTTATTACTAATTTCTTCAAATACCAAAGCAAATTCCTTGGTTAACGTTATTAGGTCTTCAGATTCTGCCTTTAAAAGACTGTTAAGTCTGCTAATTGATGTTTTAACTACATCTTTTAGAGCCTCTAAGTGGTCTATGATAATCTGCTTGCCAGCAGTACTAAATTCCAGTCTATGCCATATTTCAAAATCTTCTAAATTCTTTATTTCCGAAGCTTTAAATTTTGTGAATTTTTTAAAGGACTATGTAATTTTTTATCAATTAATTCGATAAACTTTTTGGCATAGTCTGTAATAGCAAATTTAAGTTCATCATTTGGTGGTCTTTCAATAAAGAAGTGCAGAAGGCTCTTGACGATTTTTTCAGTTTGTGGTGTTGAGCCTACTTCAATTTTTGAACTTTCTGCAATACACTTTTCAATATCACTATAAGTAAAGTGCTTTGATAATTTTCCGGTCTTTATTTTTGAGTCCAATATATAAATGACTATTCCAGCCTCCTTCGACGGAATCAGATGAACATATAATTGGTGTATGTCTAATATATTTGAATCTATGGTAGTTAATAGGCTTGGTTAAGACTCCTAAAGATAATTATAAAAAGTGTTGTATTTAAAGTTTTTGAGTTTCTTTTAGTTTTTTAATCGGTAGCCTCCAAAATACAGGGAAAGGTTGTGCTCTAAAATGTCTACTAGCTAAATGCCCCATCAGATGAAAACCAGAAGTATAAAATTCGAATTTATCTTCTTTAAGAAATAAATCGATTTCTTCAATGATTTCTTTTCTGTAGTCTTCCATGTTTTCATAAACTACTATTGAATGTTTTAGTCTTCCTTCTCTAGCGCTGTAATTTTTCGAACAAAAAACATTTTCAATTTCTTCCGTAGCGAACCACATTTGAAGGTTGATTTTTGGAAATTGCCCATGAATAAGTGATCTTATTTTTTGATATAATTCAGCATTATCAAGTAGTACGACATACTCTAATATAATAGTTAGAATCATAGACGATTCAGGTTCATGTATTTCATTTCCATTATGAATATCTACCAACTTATCAAAATTGGTTCTAAAAAGAGGGAAGAATTTATATAGATGAAAATTATTATGAAAAGCCACCACCATATTAGAAATCCATTTTCTAATAACTTCAGTTTTGCCAGTTTTCCATAGTAGCTGTAATGATAATGCAATTTCTATAGAATGTTCATCATACTGAGGATAATTAAGAGGGGGGGTATTGAAAATAAATATTTCTAGCGCATTAGAAATTGATAAGGCACTTGTGTAATGTAGTTTAGCCTCTTCATTTTGGTTTGTAGATGCTTTAAATACCAACTCTTGTATTTCTGTCAGACCAACTGTAGCTAGTAAACCTAATTCATTCCAACTATTTAAACTGTATTCTAAATAATTTTTTGAATATTTAGATAGACTATGTTTGGTTTTATAGTGATTTGCTACTTTATTAAAATAGAAAACTCCTAGTTTTCTTTTTAAAAGATGTAAATTATAGAACTCGATTTTTACGTAATTTCTTTCAAAAAGATTATTTTCTTCAATCCAATTCCAAGTGACCAACAATGCTCGTTCACTAGCAATAAGTGAAGGTTTTAAATTATCTATGTCTTGTGACCATTTAAAAATGATTCCAGTACATAATCTAATAAGTCTAAGCTTTTTTAGAACTCTTTGTTTCTGTTTTTCAGGTTTACTTAAAATTTGGTCTAATAGTATATAGAAGTGAGAATAGTCATAGTCGGATAAATCTAAAAAAGCTAATGTTTTTCTTAACAATGATTGATACTTAGATGGAAATAACTTTTCATTATCGAGGTATATATCTAGCATATTAGCCAGTTCACCTGTTCCCCAAAACTCATATGTTCTTTTCTTTTTAGTATGTTTATCTACATAATTTTTCCAATTAGTTTGAACATTTTGAACCATCTCACCATTGGTAGCCACTATAATTTTTATAGGTAATTTTTTATACCTTTTATCCAACAGAGTTGGAATATAGACATCAATAATTTCATTTAAACTTGGACGTACAGAATTAACTTCACTATCCCAACTACTTCTCGTTAAGTTTTTTTGCTTTACAGCAATTAAAAAAACTTTTCTCTTATTATCAATCGGATCAATACCAACAGCAGCTATGTCTACACCATGTTGTCTACCCCTTTGTGGTTTTGATATTGGTGTAATTTTCATTCCTACCAATAAATCAGTTATTAGCGTGTCAAGCTCCCCATCTTCTTTTAATAGTGTTATATATTCACTTAGTATAAATCTCATTGTCTTCTAATAAAATTTTGGCTTTCCAACCTTAAAACTGCCTGCCCAACTGGATCAATATTTTCACCTCTAGGCATTTCTTCACTTTGTGAAAATAACTTTGGCTCCATTTCTTGACTATATTTTCCTCCAAATTTTCCAAAAGCTTTTTTGCCTGCTCGAAAGTGAAGTGAAGTGATTTGACTTAGGAAAGAAGTATCATTTTTTTCATTTTCTTGATGTGCTTTCTGCATTTTTTTATTTTGAATTTTATCGATATACTTTAACCTTTCTCTTGAAGGTTCAAACTCTTTTAGAACGTCTAAATCAGAATAAACCAAGTATAATTTTTCACCTTCTTTGATAATTTGGGAAATAACCTTCTTTAATTTTGAAGGAGCTTTTTTATTTTTTTCTTTAAGAAAATCAATAGTTGAATAATAATTAAAGATTAAATAATCGACAAAAACCCATTTCATGATTGGTATTATTTCAGGATCTTCATACTTGGAATTTAATATCGAATAGAGCATTGACCTAGAAAGCTTTCGGTCATAAACAAAACCAATTATTTTAAACGTTATATACTCAATGTCATAGAAGCTATAATCTTTTAAAAGTGATGTAGATAATTCTATTGATGAAATATTTCTATAGCTCATTTCCCTCATAAGGTTAAATGTCGCTATTTGAAAAGAGACATTATCATCATTTAGCCAACGTGTAATTATTTCTTGAAAATCAGGCATTGATGTATCATGGATCTCATTAAAAACAGATTGAAATAACTTAATATTCTTTGAATTCTCATTACTGAACGTTATCCATTCATTCAAAAACTCCATAACCAATTCTAGATGATTTTTTACAAGCCTACTCAGCATATAATCAAAACTCCTATAATAACCAATGAAAGAAATGTCAAAAGAGACAAGTGAGGTTAAAATAGTTTTATAGAATTCTTTTTCAGTATTTATATCTAGTGCAAAATTCAATATATCTATAAGATGAATTTTGATTTGAGAATGCTCATGATTTAATAATGCAGTTATATGTTGATCGCACTTTGGAAGATAGTTTCGTTTACAACGACAAACAAATAGAATAGCTGCAAGTATATCGACACTTTCATCATTTTTAATTAATTCTGAAAACCTATTATCTAAATAATTTAAAAACTCTTTAGATGGATGCTTATCAAAATCAAAATGAGCAATACTAGATATACCTTGAACGATTTTAGCAGTATCGGTATCTGTGATAAGTTTTTTTGTTTTTTCTTTTGCAGAATTTGGGTCTATTTTAAATAAACCAGAGATTATGTTACCTAAAGCATTTTGAAAATCATCAGTTTTATGGGTTAGTAGCTCTTCATAAAGCTTCTCTGCATACTGTTGATCTTTTGAAGAAGCTAATTCTATACCTTCGTAAAATTGGTAAGTAGAATGATTTTGTTCTTTTAAATATTTAATAAGAATCGGCATTATTTCAATTAACTTTTCGATCTCGATAATCTCAATTTGATCACAAAACCTCCTGTATTTCGCCCAAAATTGATCAACCTCTTTGCCAATACTAATCTCTAATAAGAATTTTTCCGTCTCATTCATTTTCTTTCATTTTTAATCAAAGTTATAAACAGGTAAATTGCTTATTTTTTTTATGTCTTTATCCTTTAATACTATTGCTACACTGTGCTTTGCTCTAGTCAAAGCCACATATAGTTTAGTCCTTGCAGCTTTTGAAATTAAAGTATCCTGGTTGGTGAGCCATTTTACCATTGGTCCAGATGGGTAAATTATTACTCTTTCTAGAGTTAACCCTTTAGATTTACCAAAATTAAGAGCCTGATATTCTTCGTTTACTTTAGTTCTAATAGAATCCCGAAGCTGAAGTGGATTATATTTTTTTAGATACTTATCCAAGTTTTTGATTGAAAGCAGAAATAATCCATCATGCCCTGTAATTTGACTGTTTTCTGAATTACTTTTTGGTAAATCAGGATAAAGAAGATTTGAATAATCACAGATTGATTGAGGGCATCTATAATTAACTTTTAAAGAGGTATCATCTGTTTCAATTTGAAGCTTACTATCTTCAAAAAAGTTTATAATTTCTGACTTAACGTATTTTTTATTTTTTCTTGAATTATTAGTCGAGTATATAGCTTGCCTAGGATCTCCCACCAAAGTAATATTTGTAGTTATTTTGAAGAGATAGTCTAAAACCTCTAAATCATATCCTGCCAAATCTTGAACTTCATCAATATAAATAACATCAAAACATCTGGAAATACGATCAAACACCTTTCCTTTAGATGCTATTTCACATTTAATCACAAGTTGAGCTAATTTGTCAGAATATATTTTGCGTTGAGAACTGAAATAGAATTTTTCAAAGTTTTCTTCTTCACCCCAATAAACGGGAAAGCGACCTTTAAATTTTAACCCAGATCTACCATTAACTAAAATCATACCTTTAGTGTCAAATGAAAACAATTGACCTTGATAAGGTTTCACGCCATGAGATATTAAAAATGAAAACCAAGTCTGTATAAATATGTTCTCTGGAATACAGCCATATTCATCAATGATTTTTTGGTAAATTTCACTTTCACAAGCTTCGGTGAAAGTTGTAATTAGGATTCTTTTACCTTGAAATGCTTTTTGAAGCGCATCTTTTACTATAAAAGTTGTCTTACCAGCACCAGCAGATGCAATAATCAATTTATTCATGTTATTGCGTCTAATATATATTGAGGGTACTTAATTTTTTCATTTGCTTGGAATATTTTCAAAGCGCATTCGGTTTTGTTGTTCCTCATAAATTTATGAAGATCATTTATTTCTTCATATTCAGTTCCAAACATTTTATTTATTGTAGTCAAATCATTAGCTTTTAAAAGTTTTGGTTCTAATGTATTATAGTTAAAAGGCTTGTCACCAATTTTTAGTGTCCCAGTATCAATTATATTATCAAAACAAATTTTAATATTTAATTTGGTATTACCCCCTAAATAGTCTTTATATTTTTTCTTTAATGCTTCGATATTTCCGTCATTATCGGTGACAATACTAACGGGTTGATTTAACTTTTCTGCTATTTCCAAAAACCTTAAAAAAGACACACCTACGGAAATAACTTCTATTTCATCGTTAATAGGTAGCTTTCCCTCATTTCTATCTTGATAAGCTCTTTGAACAATAAGCTCATCTGAATCTCCTTCCACCAAGATTGCTTTTTTACACAACATTAATCTTAATGTGTCATAGCCTGATATTTTCTCAAAAAACGTTTTGGTTTCAGGTGAAAGATCATCAAGCTTTAATGTTTTCCTATCATTAAGTAATATTAGATCATCTAACCCCAGCTTATTTGCCACATAACTATTATGAGTTGTAACAATTATCTGTTTATCATCATCTCCTTCTTTAATTGCATCTATGAGCTGGTTTAATTTTGAGTGAGATAGATGATTTTCAGGCTCTTCAAGAAGAATAACATTAGCTTCTTTCGCCTTATTATGAGCTAAAGCAAGATTAGTCTTAATAATACTTTGCTCACCCTTACCAATAAAATGAAAAGGAATATTATCTAAATAAGTCGTTAGCCCTGTTTCCCAAGCGTTTCTTGAAGACAACTCTACAGATATTTTAATCTCTTTGTTTGAAATTTTACCTGCCTCACTAATCTTATGATTGATAGCTTCGATAGATGGAGCATCCATAAATTGTTCTTTCATTTGTCTGTGTGATTGCGATACACTTACAATCTCATCTTCAGATAAAAGTTCTTTGACAATTCGCCCTATATACACATCTGATCCGTTTTTGTTTCTTGAACTACTAGAATCTATATAGGCAGATTTGAGAGGTATGTTTCTGGCAATAATGGCGTCTCTGGCAAAACTTCTCCATACTACGTGATAATATTCAATTGGAATTGTTTTAACATCTCCTGTTTTTAGTAATGCTTCGTAGGAGGACTTATAAATTTCATTAAACTCTATGCTAAATGAAATACCACTATGACCAATTCCATCACTGTTTTTATCTCCCTCTAAGGGAGCTACTTCAGCTTTTCCGTTAATAAACAATTCTATACAAATGCTTGGAGGCGGAAGAGGGCTATCATCTTTAATACTCTTAATATAGTCGCTTACAGCTTTTTCATTAAATAAGTATTGAGAAAGTTCATTACGAATGTATCTTCCATTGAACATACCAGTTAAAGCTAAATTTATAGCTTCAAGAATTGTAGACTTACCAGCTTCATTGTCGCCTACAATAATGTTTAATCCACTATTTAATATGATAGTAAATTTGTCTTTAAAGCCTTTGAAATTTGTTATAACAACTTTTTTGATTTCCATAGTTTAATAAGTATTATTTTAAATTAAGATAATATCGTGTGCTTTTTAATTCACCAGTTTTAGTCAAAATATTTTTATCAACTAAATCTTTTAAATCCCTTGTTGCAGTTGAGGCAGAAGTTTTGGCGATACGTGTGTAATTTACTGCGCTTAGTCCACCTTTAAACCCATGATGTCCTTCTTTAAATATACGACGTATAACAATCGTTTGACGTTCATTCATCATTGAAGCAAAACGATCAAAGAATTTTGCTTTATTAATCAGGAATTCAATAATTTTTATAGTGTTATTTTGGGCATCAATAACAGTTTGTCCAAAATAAAGAAGCCAGTCGGTTAAATCCAATTTAAAGTTGTGAGCTTCAAGTGAAGCATAGTAAGCCTTTTTGTTTCTCTCTATCATTTGAGATAGGGAGATTAGGGCAGGGCGCTTTAAATCTAAAGAGATAGATTTTTCTGACAAAGCTCTCGCTATACGACCATTTCCATCTTCAAATGGGTGGATGGCTAGAAAATAAAAGTGAGCTATACCTGATTTAGCTAAGGGTAACATTGTGGAATTTTCTTTAGAATGTAACTTGTTAAACCATTTAACAAAAAGGTTCATTTCTTCAGTCATGTTTTTAGAGGGGGGGGCTTCATAATGCACCGTCTTTCTATCCACTCTTCCGCCAGAGACTATCTGCATAGGTTCTTCATGAGTTCGATAACGTCCAATATCTATTAAATCTCTACGACCATTTGTTAGCATTCTATGCCATTGAAAAAGATATTCATCAGTTAATGATTCATCATAAGTTTGATAGAGGTTTACCATCATCTCCGAAATACCAAACTCAGCAGCAGGAAGCTTTCTGTTTTCTATAGATAACCCCAAATTTCTTTTAATGGATTCTTGAATACTATCACGGTCAAGATATTCACCTTCTATTTCAGAGGTTTTTAATGCTTCATCAGACAATACTTCAATAAGTAATTGCTCTTTTTCATCATCAGAAACATGCTTAAAAGCTCCCAACGCAATACCACTGGATTGAACAAATTCATATTCCAGTTCCTTTAAAGCCGTTTCATCATAGGTGAATTCAGGCCAATTTTTATGTTGCCAATTCCATTTAAAAGCAGTCATGAGCTATAAACTTTTTACTTATAGCTCAAATATAACTATTTTTTGAGCCATATTTCAAGTTTTTTTAGCTCAAAGTAAAATTTACTTATTATTTAAAGGATGAAGGATGGGTACTGATGAAATAAATCAACATTTTTTCAAAAAAAATACTTGACATCAATGTTTAAGTAGTGTAAAAGCCATCATTCATTGAATGTAACTTTCCAAAAATCATAGAAACACCATTGAAAATGTTGTAGTCTTTCTACCAGTTCATTGGCTATATAGCTATGAACATATCAGGTAAGGTTATCTGTAATGCCTCCATTAATCCAAAGCCTTTTCGCTATTTCTCGTTCCTCTGTACCAATAACATTCAAATAAATTGCTGTTGTCTCCAAGGCACTATGACCTAGCCATTTTTTAACGATCGTTATAGGAGCTTTATCTAAAGCATGAATTGCAAATCCGTGACGAAGCCCTCTGGCGCATCCTCTAACGCCAGTAATACCAGCTTCAATCATAATGGTTTTGATATGCCTTGATGCGCTACGTAATGAAAAACTCCAGAGGCGTTGATAACTTTCTTCTCCTTGCTTTATCTCGTGAATATAAGTTTCCAAATTTTCCAATAGGAAATCAGGTAGAGGGATTTCTCTATAAATTCCACGTTTTCTTTTTTTAAGAGTTTCCAGTACTACTGTCTTATTAGATAAATCAAGACTGTCCACTGTAAGATTATGTATCTCGGCAATACGTGCGCCTGTGTAGTAGAGCAATTGACAAAATAATTTTATAGCTACAGGGCGACTTGCTGTGCATTTCAAAAATCGCAAACGTTCCGCATGGTTTAAGTATTTACGCTGCCCTTTAGAGTCATGTAGGGAGATCGTTGGTTTATACATTTTTGTTTTTCGGGTTAAAATTCAACTGTCTGATTATTAGATATATTCGGTCATATATTCAAATAAAAAGAGGTGTTTTTTTCAATTTTAACTAAAAATCAGGTCTTTAAGAACCTAAACACATGAGATTTTAATGAAAAAGCATTCTGATACTCCTTATGATGGCAGAGTATATCTAATTTTCGGACAAACTCAGGACAGAGGTACAAAATATTTTTCAAAAAGAAGTGTTTTAAACCCTCCTGAAAACTGAAAAAGACTAATTCTTAAATCTGTAATCATGGAAAAAGCTAAACAAGAGTGTAGCTCAAGCCACAAGCAAACATGTTCTATGTGTAATGGAACGGGGTGTATTTACAATGCCCGAAAAGGAAGTGAAACCTGTCCTTCTTGCCAGGGGCGTGGATATATTTGGGTATAAAATCAGCATTAAAAGCAATAAAAAGTGCATTTAAATACTCATTTTGAACAAACTCCAAAACCTGTTGGTTTGTGGATTGATGAATATCAAAACTTTTGCAATCCAAGAAGGGATAGTTTGTTTCAAACCACAGCAAGAAGCTCATGGGGGGCAACGGTTTATATTACTCAAAATATTAATAATATGTATTTTATAATGGGTAATGAACAGCCAGAAGCTAGAGCTAAAAGTTTACTAGGGAACCTAAATTTAAAATATTTTGCCAGTAACGATAACTACGATACCAATGTTTGGGCTTCCCAAATGATTGGTCAACATAAAGTGGATTTTGAGCATTTAAGCTTTAGCAAGGATATGGAGATTAGCAAAAGTAAAAATCAACAAATGCAATATAGGGTAACACCAGATCATTTTACAATTTTAAAAACAGGAAGAAAAGTCAATAATTATATTGTAGAAACAGTGGTTTTCAAAGCAGGGAAGGCTTGGGGGAAGAACGAGGAAAACTTTGCTTTGGTAGGATTTCGACAAAATAGATTTTAATGAGCCTGATTTAAATAAGAGTATTTATTAATTTCTCAATTGAATAGAGAAATAATATAAAAGAATTAGGTTGTTAAAATTGAGAGAATATCATTTTTAATAACGTATTTATATTCTATATACAAAACAATTTTTTGTATTTTTATCTGTAGTATTTGCTTTTTGAAACACGAGATAATAGTTATGAACACTCTTAAAGGATATAAAATCTTTTAATATAAACAAGCTTTAATATGAGTAACCTTAAAAGTTTATCCTTTATGGATATAAATTTCACACCGCTGAATAGAGAAGTTCAATTTCCTGTTCAAAAAAGTAAAAACTTTCAGATTAAAGATATTCATTTATCGTTTTATACCAAACCTTCGCTTGATCCTATGATATCTTCATATGGTTTAATATCTCCAAACGATATTAGATTGTACATTAATAATTTGAACGTAACTGATCTTTTATTTGAAGAAATAATTTTCAATCTAAAGAAATTAAATAAGGAATATCTAATTCAAGCTTATAGAAAAGGTGCTAAAAACTACCTAAAGTTTGCATCCCATTTTGAACATGATCAAGCTAAACTAATTAAGGATAAAGAGCTACTTGAAAAATACTATAATAATATAGATTGGATAAATGATATTTCTTCTATTGGAGAAAGACGTTTTGGTGGAGGAAGTGGTAATATGCACCCTTTTTCATTCCTGTATAGATACATTAAGATAGATGCTGTATCATTAAAGAATATATTAACAAAAATTGATGTTGAATTTGATTCTGTTTTTGAAGATGACAGTATTACCTTGACATTTTCTACAGGTCCTGCTCCTTCTCAAGAGGAAATTAATCCACAGGTAGATATAACAAATGGAAAGTTATTTGTAGGAATAACAACAGAAGTTATAAACCCATTAGAAAAAAGGGTAAAACAGATTCTATCATCAGTGAAAGTAATTGCCAGAGCCATTGATACATTGAGGCAAGAGTATTTAACTCCTTTATATTCTTTAGCAAAAACAAACGAACAAGAGTTAAAAACATCGAATAAGGCTACAAAAGATACCTTAGAAAAGATTAACTCAAATGTTTCTAACATCGGATAGTTATGGATAATATACTTAATGAGATTGATTCATTGCTCGAAGATTTAAACCAAAAAGTTTTATTGACACAGGACGTGGTAGAAGATGTCCTGAAGACTGAATTTGAAATCAAAGAAGCTTTAAAAGCTAATCATGAAGTAGTCCCTTTAAAGTTCAAAGCTATTAATCAATTGTCTAAAAACATTACCTCAAGGTCATTTGATGTTTCTCATTCTTATGGGTTTGGTTACGTTCAAAATATAATTGGTCAAAAATTATCACAATCAATTTTTCAATTTGAATATGGAAACTTCAAATACTCGATTAGTTTCTCAAATAGAATCATAATTCAGGGAAATACAGATAATGATGGATTTGAAAATACCCTTACTTTACTTAGCCCAATAACTATTAAAGGTAATATAAGTGAAGTTCAACATTTAAAAATTAAGTTATTTCTTTATGCTAAGAGTGTTAATGAGAATATTTTGTTCTTTATAAATTCTCTTCCTGTATTTTATGACCTTGAAATGAATTTGACTGATCCTTTTGAGTCAATTCCAATTTCCCAAAATAATCCAAATAAAATTCGTGATACTTTTCTCAAAGTAATAAGCGATGAACTGAATAATGTTAATATATCGATTCCTCCGATTAAACTAAACTCTAATAATCTATCACTATCACCTTTTGATATTATGATTACTAATTCTTTAGACTGCTTTGTAAAAGCTGATGTCAAAAGAAAAATAGCATACCCTTTACCTCTGGTTCGCTTAATACATCAATCATATTTCAATCAATATGTTTTTATTAGAAAAGAATTTTTTTCTCCACTTATAGAACGAGAAGTTAGAAAACAAGCAGTTAGAGTAAACAGAATTGAGTTTAAAAACAACTATGTTGATTTAGGAGTTTATAAGAAAAAATCTACTAGTTGTTTACACATAAGTACTACCGTTAGGGTTTGGATGGATTATTATCTCCGTGTAAGTACTCAATATGGGAATATTTTCATTCAGGCCAGATGGAGAAAATGGAAAAGAAGTATTGAAGCCAAAAGATGTTGGCCAATTTGCAATGACGTAATTGATAAAGCAAAAGACGCTTCAACCCCTTTAATAAACAATGCCAAAAAGTATGATATATACATAGGATCTACAACCTCATATGCTTCTAGATCTCAAGGAAAATTTACTAAAACAGGATTTGAACTTTTAACAAAACTATATTAAAATGAGAAATGTTTTTCACTGGCGTATGGACGCTTCAATGCATCTAGATCAAGTCTTAGCATGTAGAAAATATATAATAGAAAGTTTTGAAGTATCTTCAAGCGTATCCATCGAATTTTTGTTTCAATTAATGCCTCTTTACTATGAAGATCTTTCTGATGTGAAAGAAAGAGGAGATTTTGAATTAGATAATAATAATTTCCAAAATAGTGGTGATGCTTTCAACATGGAGCTTTCAGACCCAGCTATTGGCTCCTATTTCTTAGATGTTCCCGAAGTTATTTCAGGGAAATATACAAAGGATAATATAAGTGAAGAGTTTATAATTGAATTTGATTCAAAATTAGAGCTAGAAATCCCAGAAATTACGGAATTAGGGATTAATCGCTCAAGCTTTCAGCTATTAGAAAAAGTAATTTCTAATTTAGATGGAACTACAACGATTTTGAAAGACACTATCGACTCAAGCAAATTTATTTGGATAGAAGCTTCTTTAACTAAAGGTTCATCAAACCTTATGGGTAAAATGGGAAGTGAAGGAATTGAAAAATTTTCTTCTTTCGATTCTTCAAATATTGATTGTGGTAATGGAGATCCGAACGAACCTATTTGGTATGCTGTACAAAATTTAAGGGAATCTAAACCCTGTAAACCCTTTTGTTTCATAACTACTAAATATGAATCTTCTCCACATCTGAGATATTTAAATCATCCAGGTGTTATCAAGCGTGAAGCTATGGCAATCAAAAAAGGTCATTGTAAAGAATGTTAGGCCTAATACTAATTAATAATGTTAGTATTCCGATTCACTATCGAAAAAAACTTAGTATACTATACAGGTATTATTGCGGAGTTTTTGGAGGAATACTTTTTTACGTATTTTTCACTTTCTACAAGAAAGATGCTTTTACAGGATCGTTTTGCTTTTTTTATTGGGGAGCAAGCCTTTATTCTGGAGGACACATAAAAAAAATCATACATGGTATAATAAATAATAAAACAATTGAAAAAAGAAATAGCTGGACATACAGCTATTTTTTTGCCTCATTAACTATCCCATTCATTTTTATTATCAGTAAGAGAGTTGATCTAGTAGTTTTTTTTCTTTTTGCTATAGCGATTAATTTAGCTTATTTGGGGGCAAAAGCTGTCTGTTCTATATCAAAATGCTGTGGTATTCATAAAACTTTAATCAATAAAAATAATTTCAAATTACAAAAAAGAGAATTTTTTGTCACTTTAGTTATATTACTAACGGCCATTTGTTTTGTGTTTTCCAACGTCTTTAATCAAACTTTAGTAGCATCTATTTTACTGTTATTTCATGGTTTACTCAGATGGTATGCTGCAAGATATAGATTTCCTTACAGAAGCGTTTGGTTTTTTATTAAGGATTTCTCAGTGTTATATATAATACTGTCTGCTCTTTCTCCTCTAATTTTTTTATTAGTATTTAGATAGAAATTACTCTACAAAATCACATTTTTACAGAATTTTTAATTACTAAATTAAATCTTATTCTAAAGCTTTGCCCAGATAGGTTTTAGCCTAAGTAATAAGTAAAATTTAAGTCTTTTAAATTTTGTTACTAAAGAGATTATTATTTATATAAAAACTAATGAGTTAGATTAATAATTAACTACGTTATCTAACGCTTCGTCAAAATCTTTATGAATAAAGTTTGATTGATACTGAATTGTAGTTGTTATAGAAGAGTGCCTGTAAAGCCTTTGCAATGTTTGAATAGGTATTTTATCTCCAGAAATATTACCAAATGTATGGCGTGCTATGTGCATAGTTAACTTTTTATCGATTTTTGCCTTTTTCGCTATGTTTTCTAAATATTTATTAAATTTTTTATTTGCGGTTTTGGTTTTAGCTAAAACATCTTTGGGATTTTCTTGATTAGCTTTCTTCATTTCAGGAAAAATAAAGTCGTCAGCATTTCGCTTTTCTATTTCATAAACTTTTAGGATTGGATAAATTTTTTCTGGTAGTTTTAGCGATAGGATTTTTTCATTTTTATTCATTCGATAATGTAATCGCCCATCATAAATATCACTCCAACGTATTTTTAAAATATCAGCGGCACGCATTCCTGCTAAAAAGAAACTAAACAACCACACATTTCTTGCGTGTTCTTCTTGTGGGGTTAAGTTTTCTAATGACTCTAATGATTTCATTTCTTCAACAGATAAACCTATTTTCTCTGTCTCGGGAAATTTAATACGTATTTTATCAGCTCCAAATGGATAATATTTACGCTCAATAACACCCATTTTTATTGCTCTGTTATAAATTGTACGAATGACAATCAAAGAATTGATTATAGAGCGTTGAGAGTTGTTTTTTCGCACTTTTAAAAACGTCATATACTTTCGCAAATAAGCTTCATCTATTTCTCTAAAGTTTATGTTTTCAGAATTTGCAAATTCAATAAAATGGTTCACTCTTGCTCTATCTGTAGAGAACCGTGTAAGCTTTTTATTATCTTCAAGTTCTTTGAGATATATTCGAGATAGCTCATTAAAACTCTTACTGCTAAGAGGGTTGGTAATTTCTTTCTTCAACTCTTTTGAGGAAATAGATTTATCCTCTGTTTCTAAATCTAATAATGTTTTATTTGCTTCTTTTAATTTGGTTAAAAGAAAGTTGTTTAAGCGTGTAGAGTTAGGGTGTGATTTCTTTACTTTACTTGCAGATGCATCCCAATCTTTTTCAAAAAGATACTTTCCAGTAAAAATATAACGTGTCTTTCTATTTTGAGTTAAACGCAGTGCTATTGGAAATGTTCCATCTTTCTTTTTATCATGCTTCCAAAGTATTATCTTTATTGATGCCATAACGTTTTTATTTTCAATAAAGATATAAAAGAATGATGGTTTTACCTAAAACATACCTAAAACAAATTATGGTTTTATATGGGTTTTAACGAATTTGTTTAAATGTTAAAACAACATAAGTGATTGATTATTAGTAAAAATGTAACTGAATAACTTCAAAGCGCGCTGGATTCAAAATCCGATGCTCGCAAGGGCGTGTGGGTTCGAGTCCCACCTTTGGTACTATTACTGTGTGATAAGCACAAACAACGTTAGTAATTTATTTTTTTAAAGATAAAAAACTGTGTTTGAATTGAGGCTTTTGATTATTCTTTTTCAAATCCTTGTAAAGGAATAAAGAAAGACCTAAGCTTACAAATGAAAATTCCGTAAAAATTTTTGCAGACTACAAACCAGCAGAACTCCGCCAAAATCAAGAATGTATTATTGTTTATTATGCTAAAGTTCCTGCAAAGGAAGCGTTTCAGGAGTAAGCTAGAACAAACAATGTATTATGTATGTTGTTATATTTAGTGTTTTGCTTTTGATTTTAACTCATTTAAATTGTGGTATATTTGATAGTCTTTTAATTTTTTATTACAATGCTTGGTTTCAACAATTGTATTTGCGAGGTTCAAATTAGTTAGATAAAAAACCGTACCACAATCTTCTCTGTCTTTCGGTGGTATTTTTAGAAAGAATCAGTTTGTCATTTTCAAAGTTGAGCCCCATAAGTTTTGCATTTTCAAAAAAAGGAATTTCATTAGGGGAACATGTATAATTTTTTAGAGCATCAGATATTTTCTTCCCGTATAATTTTAAAGTAGCATCATAAATCTTAGGGAATGTTAATGCCTTACCTTTTTTAGGATATGTTTTTAACAAGTATGCCCATAAGTCGTCTAGATTTTTTTTACCATTGGTTTCATTTCGAATTAGAAAATCTAGTGAAATAGCAGCCATGAGTCCACCCCAATATACTGTGGTAGAATGCTTGAACTTATCGTTTCCTGCAGAAACAAGCGTTAATTTACCATCAACTGCTGTTTGATATTCTTTCATCCTATAAAGAACTTCGTCTAGAAATTCAGATTCAGTTAATACACCAGTTCTAACTAATGCTGTAAAGGCTCCATATTCAGCCCCAAAACCTTCGTTAAACCATTCATATAGTGATGCTTTTTTGCCTGAATCATCAACCTCAAGTTGGTCAAAAGCAAAACTATGAAAAAGCTCATGAGCAATAAGGCGAGATGTATTATTTGTCATGCCATTATTAATTGCCATTTCTTTTTTTGTTCTAGGGCTTAGCGAAATGGAAATAGCTTTTCCCATTACTTCTCCACCTCCATAATCTCTATCTCCCAGTATTAAAACCATTTGAGCCTTTAATGGAGACTTATACCTATCACCGTAATATTTAAAATACAGTTCAACTTGTTCCTTTACCTTAGTAGACATTGCATCTGTAAAGTTTCCAGACATCGCTATTCTTAAAGAAACATTTCCTGTTATAAGTTCAGTATGCTTGTGCGTTCCTGCAAAAAATGCTGAATAAAATAAATCGTTGCTTGTGTCAGCTTTAAAAATACCTCCTATTTTTGCTAACTTTCTCCATTGTGTTGTCACATTCCAATTTGTAGGCAAATCAAATTGAACACGGATATTCGTGGTTGGCTTACCTCCAATGAACAAAGCTCTTCCCGCCCACATAACTCCATCATTATTTGCATAAGCAGCTCCATTATCTCCGCCTTTAATTGCTGGAACAAGTAAATCGTGTTTAAGATTTACCTGATAAGAAAGGTTTACAATACCTTCTTTATAATCTGGTAACTCCCACTGACTATTCTTTTTTGCTATAACTTTAAGAGAACGTCCATGGCTATCGCTTACCTGAACATTTTCAACAAAAGTGGCCCAACCATTCTCTAAACCATGTTCATTAAATTCGTTCATTTTAATTAGATTTCCATCTGGATGCAATTTAGCTCTAACTTTTGCTACTCGAGGTTGGTCTTTACTTATAGTTATAACATATGCATTGTTTATGGAATCTTCTTTACTTTGAAGTTGTTTGATGTCAGTTTTGTATCCAATAATAAATAAAGGAAACAGTAAATTGATTAATATTAGTTTTTTCATTTTTAAAAAGGTTATCTATGGAAGATAGCTGCCTTAATATTACAGCTCATTTAAATAAATAGTTTGTGAGAATACTCTTACTTGTTTTAAATCTAGTTAGTACTGTTTATCTTGTAGGTAACGGTTAGTATAAGATCAGTAGCGTGTTTAAACACTAAAGTTAACAATTAGATGACTGTTAGTAAGCTCGCAATAACTTTTTGAAAGTAGACTTATACCAGCAATTAATTATATACAGTATGAGCTTTTCTTATTGCTATGTGTAGGGTGTTCCGATTACGTGAAATACTAAATCAAAAGCAATATGTGATATAATAGCTACCAATAATCCACGCTTCCAAAATATCCACCCAAATGTTGCCCCTGTTATTAAGTTTCCAATCATGGTTACACCAATTGTAAAAGGCGTTAACTCCACAAAGTTTTTAGATAACGGGAGATGCATAATCCCAAAGCATATTGCAGAAATTATAATGCCAGTCCAAATTGTTTTATTCGACGGGTTTTCTACTTTTTTCCAATATTGAATCCCTGCAATAATCAAGGACATTAATCCTAATCTGAACATTATTTCTTCGCTAATACCCGCAGAGAATGATACTAGGGCATAAAATGATTTGGATGGTCTTGAAATTTTACCTGAAATAGGATAAAATTCACTTTGCAGCTCAAAAAGACCTAATAAAAACAGAGCCACTAAAATTGCTAGAAGAATACTTGATATGATTGACGTACCGTTTATTAATTTACTAATTGGTTTTTTTGAAAACATTCTAGCAATCACAGGAGCTCCCAAATTGGCTTTTGAAGAAACCCACACACCAATAAAAACCAATATCAAGCCTAAAATTAAACTGCTTATTAAAACAGGAATTAGGTCGTTAATCGTTGATTCATTCAACTTAATGGAAGTATTTCCCGCCGCGATATTTAATCGCTTTACTTCTCTACTGAAAGGGATATTTAGCAATGAACCAAAAATGAAGATAACCAAAACACTTATGCTGACTTGCCAGCGATATTTTTTTTTTCTTCTTTGTCTTGTACGACTGATGATGTAAATAATTTTTTCACTTTCTTATTGGTTTTTGTTTGAGCCATTTAATGACTATTATTTGTTGTGTTTTTTTATAAAAAGATAAAATTCAAAGGAAAACCGGTTGTTAATTTTTAGCCTTATCAAGCTCTGTTAATCTTTTTGTAAGTTCAACGGAATTGGGGTAGAAATGGATGCCAGCTTTCACCGCTATTATTGCAGAGCCTAAGTCATTCAACTTTTCTTTGGCAAACCAACTAAATCCGATTAAATGCTTTTTTCTTGGTTTTATATTATAATTCAATTTTTGAGAAAGAGATTGATAATGAATGATATAATCATTTACACGATACCTTTGCATTTTCGATTCACTAATGTACCAATCTTTATAAACCCAAGCTAAACCATCATAAATGCCTTTATATGCTGATAGTAGATGATCTGTATTATCTAAATAAGAGACTTTCCAGCTTAAGCTATTTGGAGCATTCTTCTGTAAAGATTGAGAGAGATTATTAAAACCTTTTTGGATAATTGAATGCTCATTTTCACCTATCGAAAGAAATAAAAGATTATTTAATTCTTTATGTGTTGATAAAAATTCTGTTAATTCTATTGCTATTGTAGGAGCATAATGAGCAGAGGGACTAAGTACAATATAGGAAGAAAACGATTTTGGGTGTAGCATGAATAATTTTAAAACAAACAACCCAGAAAGTGAATGTCCAATGATAAATCGTCCTCCGTTAGTTCGATAGTTATCTTGAATATAAGTAAGAGCTTCTTCTCTGATAAACTTTGAATATTTTAGAGCTTGTGGGTTTAATCCGCTATTATTATCATTATATGGAAAATTATCTTCTTCATACTTACCCGTATGTGGAAGCCCTACAACAATCATGTCTTCTATGCCAAATCTAGAAGACTGAATGTCAACTATATTACAAGCAAAATAAAAATTGTCATTATCATTCAAGGTAACTAAAATGGGATAGCTTTTCAATATATTTTTAAAGTAGCCTTTAGGAAGGCGAATCATCACATTTCTCGTTTCATTCAATGCTTTTGACTCTAGTTTAATAGTCTTGATATCTTGGATTGCGAATACTTTCAAATTGATAAGTACAAATAGGGTCACAATGAAATTTTTCATCATAATCAATTTTCTTTTAATTCTAACAGGGCTGTTAATTATTTATTTTTCAATATTCGGATTCTGTTCCTATAGGAGTCTTTACCACTTAATTCATACGCTTTTGTTACATATTTAATAGCTTTAGTAAAGTCTCCTTGTGCTTCATAGTAATCAGCCATAGAATCATAAGCATTGGCGCTTTTAGGATAATATTTAGTAGCAAGTTCAAAGTACATTTTTGCTTTTTCAGGTTGTTTCATGTCCATACTCATATAACCTGACACATTTAAAAGTTCTTCTGGATAAGGAGGTTCTGCATATCCAAAATGCTCTTTGAGCTTCTGTTCTCGATGTTTTATTATACTCAAAAGCTCTTGTCTTGGTGTGTCAAATGAATTTATTTTATCCGTATTTTCCATTTGATACCATTTAAAAAGTGAAATTAAACCGTCCATGAGAGAAGGAAGAGGTATTGTACCATGTATTTCTTTGGGATAAAATTTCCATTCAAAAGCTAATTCATTATTAGCATTTTGTTTTACTATGGTTGAAAAGGTAATGTTCGAACGAGGGAATACAGTGAAGTCTGTTGTATCTTGCATTACATTGTCTATTTTTATTTGCGAGTTTTGCATATGTAATTGTCCATTCAATGACATAAATAGAGCTTTGTTTTTATAGTTTTGATTAGCAAGTGTTTTTTCTGCCTTTTTCAATAGTTTTTGGTCGTCCCAATCTAGGCTTGGGTCAATGGCCAAGTAATTTTTAAATAAGTTGGGTTGATTAATTAGTGTTGCAATAGTAAATAAACCTCCATAGGAATGACCAATCAGTGTTCTGTAATTGGTAACTGGATATTTGTTTTCTATATAAGGAATAAGTTCTGTATCAATGAACTTCCTAAAATTATTAGCCTCTCCATTTTTTTCATTAAAAGGCATTCCATATTTAGTGGTAATTGTTGAAATAGTTAGGTCTCTTATTCTATTTTTATTATTTGAGATACCAACTAATACCATTTCGGGGGTATAACCACCACTATAATAATTTTGCACATTATGTACAGTAGGAAGTAAAATCTCTCCATCTAAAATATAAGCTACAGGGTACTTTTGATTTCTTCCAGAACTATAATTGGTAGGTAATTGTACATAAATCTTTCTTGATTCCTTTAGTATTTTGGAGTAGAGACTATCTAAAATGCCTACTTTTTGTAAAAAATACTGATTTTGAATTTCCTGAGCACTTATACATTGTTGAAAGAAAACAATGAGTCCCATTGTTATTACAATTTTTAACTTTTCGGCCATTTTATTATCTTTAATCGTTTGTATTTGGTTTTACTCCCAGTTATTTATGAATACGTTTCTTGTTTCTGTTCACTACTTTTAACTTTCCATCCTTTTAATAGTAGCCAAAATATTAGGACTACCTCTCCAATAAATGTATATAGCGTTATCTTAATCTTATAACCTGAAGAAAGTACCTGTCCAAAACCATCGACTATATATCCAATCGACGCAATTAATAATAAAACGCCTAAAATCTTTTTCATATACCTAGCTTTTAAAAACAGGTATCCAATTAATAGCAAATGAAAGCCAAAAAGAATCATTGCAACATCCCATGATAAAAAGAAATTATTTAATGATAGGGCAACCTGTGATTGTATATATTTTACTTCTAGGTTACCATCAATTATTAGTGGTAATGTATGTATTAAATAAAATAAAGACACAACAAAAAGTATTGAATACACTATTCTGAACCATGCAGCTAGTAGTGCTAAGCTTTTATTTATAGAGCATAGAAAAATAAATAATGCCCACGCAACAATTATGTCAAGAATCACAATTATAAGATTTAGAACAATACTTAGTCGGAGTTGGTTTTCTGAAGCTAATATATTTTCAGGGTTTTTTGATAGGGTATCCGATTTTATCATTTCTTCCAAAATAAAAAAATTTACAATTGGTGCTATGATGGCCATTATTAAAATACCAGCTCCGGCAATGATTGCTGATGTACTCCTCGATAGGCGATTTAATGTTCTTTCTCTAGTATTCAATATTTTAATTTTAGCTTCACGAATAAATTTGGTTGCTACAAATTTAAAGTACCATCAGAACTAGATTCGTTGACTTAAGTTAAGAAAACCCCGTTTTATGTAAAAGCTATTTAAAAATCCGTTTACGTATTCGGCTTAAAGATTCAGGTGTTATGCCTAAACAGCTTGCTATTAAATGCTGTGGTACACGTTGTAATAATTTAGGCCTGTTTTGTAACAAGTCTAAATACCTTTGTTCAGGAGTTAATGTTATAAATTTAGAGAAGGCTTGTAAATTTTCGCCCATCATCACTTCCATTTGAATTCGGGAAAGCTCTTCAAACCGCGGAAACTTTTTATAGTATTCTTCCTCTTTTTTGGAATTGATTATAGCAATTTTAGAATCTTCAAAGCAAACTAGATAATATTTTGATGGAGATTGTTGAGACATGCTCTCAAACTCAACAGCAACTTGCTCTTCTGTGTAAAAGGCTATGGTTTTTTCCGTACCATCTACGATACAATATTTTCTAATACACCCTGATAATACAAGAAAAGAATCTTGTGCAATTTGTCCCTCTTGTAATAATACCTCCCCTTTTTTGTATAATCTAACAGGGTAAAAGTCAATCATTGTTTGGGCTTCCTTTTCAGTAAGTTTTGTAAATTGGGACATAAATTTTATCAACTCATTTTTCATAATGTTCTTTATATAAGAAAGACGAATGGTTTGTATAGGCGTTGTTACTAATCGTAAAGATAGCAATTGGTCGACATCTATAGTTTAGCCGAAAAGACTTTCCGTTGGAAAATGTCTGAAGCGACGATACACAGTATTGGCTGTAGCTTTCAATTTTTTTTCTATTCTTTATAAAAAAAAACAAAAGTATTCAGAGAATAAATTCCAATTATTATAACCCACCCTAACAAAATACAACAAACAAACAGCCAAGAAAAAGTACCATTAAGTGCAATTACAATTGGTATAACCATACTTAAGATAGCGATGCATAAAAGCATATAAAAAAAACGTACTTTTTGCATATAAGCTCTTTTTTTTCTACCCTGTTCTGATTCTTCTGTTTTATTTGAATCTTCAATGTTTGTTTCAAAAACTGTGGCTAGAGCCTTTAAAGATTCTAATCCGGCATTTTCTCCATTTTCAATTCTTTGAATGGTTCGTATGCTTAATCCACTCAAATCTGACAGTTGTTCTTGAGACCAATGTCGATCTAATCTCCATTTTTTTAGATCTCTTAAATTCATTGTATTTGAATTCATCATATTAATGATTTTTTAATCTTGGCACTAAAGTAAGAGTTGAAAACATATTGGTATTGACAGTAACCTGACAGAAATGTGACAGTAAGATGACCTAGAGTCTAATTTCCTTTATAAAATAAGGTTTCAGCCTTTTTAAAGTTTAGGAATTACATTGGTACGTTTACCTTCTAAAAGAATATATGGATCTTACTAATTGTTGTGTAGGTCGAATTTTTAATACTCAGTTCCATTTTTTGAAGAAATAACACCCATCTTACAGCTAAAATAAGGAGCTTTTTATAGAACGTATAAAAAATAAAAGGCAGTACTTAATTTTTTCTAGAAAGAAGAATAAATCTAAGCTACACAACTATAAGGTATATCTATTAATTTTTTCTAAAACATAACTATTTCAAATATAGTTTTGCTAAAAATCAATTAATAATTTAAAAATGAAAAAAATAATTTTAAGTGTAGCAGTAGCTTCTTTACTTTTTTCTTGTAGTGGTAAACAAAACCATGGAGAAGAAAAAGAAAAGGGAGGATGTCCTTTTGGTTTTGATAAGGGGCACAAAAAAGAACAGTTAACAGAAACTAAGTCAAACAAAGACTGGTGGCCTAATAAGTTAGATTTAGATGTACTTGCACAAAACTCGGAATTATCCAATCCGATGGGGGAAAATTTCAAGTATGCTGAAGAGTTTAATAAGCTAGATTATGCAGCGTTAAAGGCAGACCTCACAAAATTAATGACAGAGTCCCAAGATTGGTGGCCTGCTGATTATGGACACTACGGACCTTTATTTATTCGTATGGCGTGGCATAGTGCAGGAACTTATCGTACTGGAGATGGTAGAGGAGGAACTCGTATGGGAATTCAACGTTTTGCGCCACAAAATAGTTGGCCAGACAATGCGAATTTAGATAAGGCAAGAAGATTATTATGGCCAATTAAACAGAAATACGGAAAACAAATTTCTTGGGCAGATTTAATGATTTTAACAGGAAATGTGGCTATAGAATCCATGGGGTTAAAAACCATAGGATTTGCAGGAGGAAGAGAAGATGTTTGGGTACCACAAGAAGATGTGTATTGGGGGTCTGAATCAGGCTGGTTAGAAAGTAGAAGGTTAAATGAAAAAGGGGAATTAGATTTAGAAGTAGAAAATCCTTTAGCAGCCGTACAAATGGGGTTGATTTATGTGAATCCGGAAGGACCAGATGGAAACCCAGACCCAGTAGCATCAGCTAAAAATATACGTATTTCATTTGGTAGAATGGGAATGAATGATGAAGAAACAGTGGCATTGATAGCAGGTGGACATACCTTTGGAAAAACACATGGAGCAGGACCGGCTGATAAGGTAGGGCCTTCGCCAGAAGCTGCAGGCATTGAAGAACAAGGATTAGGATGGAAGAGTAGTTATAAATCAGGTAAAGGGAAAGATGCTATTACTTCTGGATTAGAGGTTATTTGGACACCTACACCTACTCGTTGGAGTCACGCTTTTTTAAACACCTTATTTGATAATGAATGGGAACTAACGAAAAGTCCAGCAGGAGCACATCAATGGGCTGCTAAAGATGTTGGAGAGGTTTTTCCGGATGCTTTTGATAAAAACAAAAGACACAGACCTACGATGCTAACTTCAGATTTAGCTTTAAAATTTGATCCTGCATACAAGAAAGTTTGTGAGAAATTCTTAGAGGACCCTTTATCTTTTGATAAAGCTTTTGCAAAAGCTTGGTTTAAATTAACTCACAGAGATATGGGGCCTAAAACTACGTATATAGGGCCAGAAGTTCCTGAAGAGGAGTTTATATGGCAAGATCCTATACCAACACGTACTCATAAGTTAATTACAGAAGTAGATATTAACTTATTAAAAAAAGAGATTTTAAATTCAGGTATTCCACATAACCAATTGATAGAAACAGCTTGGGCATCAGCTTCTTCTTTTAGAGGTTCAGATAGAAGAGGAGGAGCCAACGGAGCACGTATTCGCTTAGAGCCACAGGTTAATTGGGAGAGCAATAATCCTGCACAATTAAAAAAAGTATTGGCAGTTTATGAGGAACTTCAATCTAAGTTTAACAATGGTTCTAACGATAGAAAGGTTTCTATGGCAGACTTAATTGTTTTAGGAGGTTCAGCAGCTGTAGAAGCAGCAGCAAATAAAGCAGGGTTTTCAATAAAAGTTCCTTTTAATCCAGGTAGAATGGATGCAACACAAGAGCAAACAGATGTAAAATCTTTTGTTGTTTTAGAACCAATGGCAGATGGCTTTAGAAATTATCAAGAAAAGAAATACACACTTAAACCAGAAGAATTATTAGTAGATAAGGCACAGTTATTAAGCTTAACAGCTCCAGAAATGACCGCACTAGTTGGAGGTATGCGAGCTTTAAATGCCAATTATAACAATTCAAAAAATGGTGTTTTTACAGCTCAACCAGGAGTATTAACAAACGATTTCTTTGTAAATCTGTTAGACATGAATACATATTGGAAAGCTACATCTGAAGATCAATTAATTTTCGAAGGAAGAGATAGAGTTACGAATAAAGTAAAGTGGACCGCATCTAGAGCTGATTTAATTTTTGGGTCTAATTCTGAATTAAGAGCTCTAGCAGAAGTGTATGCTAGTAACGATGCAAAAGAAAAGTTTGCAAAAGATTTTATTGCTGCTTGGGTAAAAGTAATGAATCTAGATAGGTTTGATTTAAAACAATAGTTTCTGAGAAAAACATTAAATGCCTTCTACAATTCTAAGAAAACTAAAAAAGCTACTGAATTTAATTCAGTAGCTTTATGAGTCTTAAAGTATTTTTTAAGGGGATAGCAGTGGGGGGCTTTTTACTTTAAGCACTATTTTATTAATATCTTTAGTTTGATATGCAATAATAATTGCTATTTTTTAATTTACTGTTTAGTTTTATAAACTGAGACCTTTATTTTTAATAAAAAATAATCTAATTTTATAAAGTTAGATTATTATAAGATGCTCACAACTAATATTTTTCCTAAACTTAGTTTTTTATTAGGGATATTTTTGACAGTATTTATTTTTTTTACCAAAAATAATTTAGGTAAAAGGAAATGTACTCGCTATTCGTTAGCGGCAACAACTTTTATATATTCCCTATTATCGTTAGATACTTTTACTACCGCTAATAAGTTTAAACTACCATTAATTATTTGGTATGCTTCTTATATCCTATTTCCTTTTATAGGTTTTTTGTTTTATAAGTTTTCCTCGTGTTTAACACAAAAATCAATAACTCAAAAAAAATACTTGCTCTTTCTTGTTTTTTACTCATTAGTCAAATCACTATTTTTCTTTTACGCAATTGATAAAATAGATAGAGTTTCTGGAGTCACTACTCCAATAATACTTACTTGCTTTGGTATTGAGTTTATTTTAACAAGTCTTGTAAATATCTTGTTTTTATATAAATCAAATGTTCTTTTTAAACAAGCTTATGTTGTTATTGATTTGGATAGAAATAAAGAGATATACTTTAAGTGGTTATATTTATTATTAAGAGCCAATGTATTGCTCGTACTTGCTATCTTATTAGAGGCTTTACTTGTTTTAATAGATTATGATTTATTACCAAAACTATTTAAGATAGAACCTGTTTTGTATACCTTATTCTTTTTTGTTTTAGCATATTCATTAATGTATTATCCAGTGTTTGCTTTAACAGGTGATTATAAGGACTTACCCCTGAGTGAAAAATACAAACATTCGAAACTTGGTGATTCCTCAGAACTGTTTGCAAAAATAGATAGGTTAGTAAGAACGGAAAAACTATACCTCTCACCAACGTTGAAATTAAATACTATTTCTAAGAAGTTAGATAGTCCACTGCCTTATGTATCTCAGGCAATAAACGAGAATAAAAAAATAAGTTTTACTGACTATATCAATACTTTTCGTATCGAAGAGGCTAAAAAAAAGTTACTGCTCGATAAGCCTGATACTATTTTTGCTATTGCAATCGATGTTGGTTTTAATAGTAAAGCAGCTTTTTACTATGCATTTAAGAAATTAACAAAAATGACACCTACAGAGTTTAGGAAGAGAAACTTATAATTTTTCTATACACCTAATAGCTTCTTTAAACTCTTCAGGGGTATTAATGTTTCTAATAAGACTATCGTTAACTTCGATAATTTCTACATCAGAATTAATTAACATTTTACGAGGACAAGAATAACCTTGCGCTAAATAGGCTAGTAGTTTTCCATAAGCTTTAGGTTCGTAAATAGTAATTAAGGGCTCTGGAAAATCTTTATTTTTTCCTTTTATGGCAGTAGCAACTTTACTCGGATTTCTTTTTTCTAAAAGTAATTGAATAAGCTCTTTATTTACAAAAGGAACATCGGTAGCTAACACCAACCAAGCGGTGTTAGGGTTTTTCTGAAAAGCAGAGCAAATACCACCAAAAGGGCCCAAATTTAAAAAGCTATCGTGAATTTCATTCTCTTTTTCTGAGGGGTCTTGAACAGAATAAAAGGTTTTTAAAGAACAGCTTTCTAATAACTCTTTTACATGTTGCTTTTGAGGTTTACCAAAATAGCTTAATTCTGATTTATCGGTACCCATTCGAGTGCTTTTTCCGCCTATTAAAACCAATCCTTTTACAGGAGCAATGTTTTCTTTAATGAGATTATGTATATGATTAGATATTTTATCAACCTCATTAATTGTATAAGAGGTACTATTTTTGATGTTTGGAAAGCGTTCTAGTAAACAATCAAAATACCTTGAGTCTTCATTCAACTTAATTATAAACTGGATGTTTGTTAATTGGTCTAACCTTTTTTTTACAGAAGCTTCTTTCTCGTCATCTAAAATCAAAATTTGTTTCGCTCCTTGGTAATGATTTCCATTAATAAAGACAAAATCGTGATTGTAAAACTGTAAACGTTGTTCGTACTTGTTTACAGGTGAAGAAGTGTTTATTTGTAAATTTCCTTCATGATGAAAGGTATATTCAGCTAATGTATTTTGCTCGACATCTTTAGCATGTGAAGCATCAAAATACCCTAAGTTATAGTTCGATAATCTTTTTGAAACTTCATGAACTAAATCAGCAATAACTCCGCATTTGGCTCCTAAGATAGCTACTTCATTAGGCGCAAAATTATCATTATACTTCTTAACTAGATTTGTATGTTTAGTATGTTTTTTATCCATTTTTAATATCCGATTTACCACCAGTTTTCTCTACCAGTTTCACTTCTTGAATCACCATTTTTTGACTGATTGCTTTACACATATCGTAAATAGTTAAACAAGTTGCTGAAGCACCTGTAAGCGCTTCCATTTCTACTCCTGTTTTACCTTCGATGGTTACTTTACAAAAAACCTCTACATGCTCATCGTCTACAATATTGATGTCAATATCCACTCCGTTGATTAACAAAGGATGACACATTGGGATGATATCAGAAGTTTTTTTTACTGCTTGAATTCCAGCAATGATAGCGGTTTGAAAAACAGGTCCTTTTTTAGTGATGAGTTCATCATTAGTAAAATGACTCACAATTTCTGAACCTAAAAACATAGTAGCTTTAGCAATAGCAGTACGTTTCGTGATTTTTTTATCAGAAACATTCACCATTTTAGGTTGGTTTTGTTCGTTTATGTGGGAAAAGTTGCTCACTTTTTTTAGTTTTTAGTGTTTAATTTTAAGTTTTAAATCTTCGTTAAGTTTTGTTGTGATGTTTTTACAATTGCTGTTAATAGCCTAATTAGCTCGTGAATGTCCGAAAGTATATTTGTAACATCAATGTTTGTTAAGTCACTTTCTTTTAATAAACGTAACCAATATTTAGTTTCTCTAGCTTCTTTTGAAGAAATAGACATTTTAGCAATAAAGTCTCTCTTACTTTGACCAGCTAAAGCCTCTTCTATATTTGCTCCTATTGAAGTTCCACTTCTTAAAAGCTGTTTTGAAATTATAAACTCTTGCCTTGAACAATACTTTCCTTCATTTTAAATTTTTAACTCAAAACTAAACATTAATAATTAAAAACCCCGATACGTTAGTATCGGAAAAACACTTCCTTTTTTAAATACTACTTCTTCGGTTTTCGGGAGCTCGATAAAACCATCTGTTTCTACTAAGCTAGCCAAATCTCCTGAGCCATTTCCTTGTATTGGAGTTGCGTATACTTGTCCGTTTTCAGAAGTTAATTTTACTTGTAAAAAACAGCTTAGATTAGGTTTAAAAGTAAGGTCTTTTACTAAAATTGCTGTTTTTTCTTCGGAAGAAACTCCAACAGATTTATAATGCCAAGGGTAAAAATAGACCAAACAATTTACAAAGGTTGAAACTGGATTTCCAGGGAATGCAAACACGTTGCAGTTATCTGTAATGCCGAACCAAAATGGTTTCCCAGGTCGTTGCGAAATTCTGTGAAATAACTTTTGAACACCCAATTCATCTAAAACTTCAGGTAAAAAATCAAACTTCCCCTTACTAACTGCTCCACTAAATAATAGCACATCATATTCTTTTAAATACGATTCAATTTTTTCTTTTAAAATTTGTTTTTCATCAGTAATATGGGCTGTTTCTGCTGGAATTTTTAAATTATTCAATAAGGAAACTAACGTGTATACATTGCTTCTACGAATTTGATGATCTAATGGGTTTTCATTTACATCAACCAATTCATCACCTGTAGAAACAATCATTACTTTAGGTTGTTTAGCTACTTTTACAGTGGCTTTACCTACAGTAGCTAATACGCCTATTTCAGCAGCAGAAATTATAGTGTTTTTTTTTATTAGAACTGTACCTTTACTTTTATCAGAACCTTGTGTGTGAATGTTCTGTCCTTCTTTAATTTCATCAATAGTAATAGTGGCTACTAGTGTGTTAATATCAACATCTTCATAGCGAATTACCGTGTCAGTATTGTTAGGTAATACAGCTCCTGTCATTACCTCATAACAGTTGGCGGCATTATCTAGTGTTTGTTGTGGGCCTCCAGCAGCTTGAATTCCTTCAATTTTAAAATTGCGAACACCGTGCTCAAAAAAACGATGATTAATCGCAATACCATCCATTGCTACTCGGTTGAATGGAGGAAAATCTCTATCGGCAACAATATCTTCCTTTAAAACTCTTCCGACAGCTTGTAAAAATGGAATTTCTTCAATTCCGAAATCTTGTGTGTTTTCTAAAATTATATGTTTGGCTTCTGCTACTGTAATCATATGTTAAAGTGTAACTGTTAAAAAGTTTAATTGTTACATTTTCAAATTATCTAATTGATACATTGAAATTACCCTCCGATGGTACTCATACTTTCGGTTACGTTTCCTTTTCTATTTGCCTCAGCCACAAAACCATTTTCTGGCTTTTCTTTTATCAGCGATAAAAACAAGGCTTTTAAGTCTTCATTGCTTGCACCATTTCTAATAAAATCACGTAGGTTAAAAACGCCATCATCAAACAGGCAGTTTTTAAAAGTTCCTGTTGAGGTAATCCTAATTCGGTTACAATCATTACAAATAGTACGAGTGAATGCAGGAATAATTCCTATAGTCCCTGTATGATTTTCTATAGAAAAATTTCTAGAAGTAGATGATTTTTTTGAGGGAAGTTCAGTAACAGTAAATTCAGATTGTATGTTGTTTAATATTTTGTTATAGTTCCAAACTTCTTCTGCGTTTCGTTGTCCTTTTCCATTAAAAGGCATTTCTTCAATAAAACGAACTGCAATATCCTTGTCTTTAGTAAGCTGCACAAAATCGTTAATTTCATCAGTATTGAATCCAGATTGTACAACTACATTTAACTTCAAATTCAACGAACTTTTTTCTAATAACTCAAAGGTTTTATATACTTCAGTAAAAACATCTCTACGAGTAATTTTAGCAAACTTTTCAGGGTGTAAGCTATCAATACTCAAATTGATGTTTTTTACCTTTTTAAGGTTTTCTATTGTTTTGATATGTTTAGAAATAAGCGCTCCGTTGGTCGTGATATTGATATCCTCTAACAAATCATTATACGATAACATTTCTAAAAAAGAAACAAAATCTTTTCTTACAAAAGGCTCTCCTCCTGTTAAACGAACTTTGTTTACACCTAATTCAGTAAGTACTCGAATTATTCGGTACATTTCTTTGTAGGTAAGTAGCTCTTTACGAGGTACAATATCAATTCCTTGAGCAGGCATACAATATTGACAACGTAAGTTACAGCGGTCGGTTACTGCTAAACGAACGTAGCTAATTTGTCTTCCAAAATTATCTATGAGTGTGCTCATAGCGTAAAGGTACGGATTAATCAATCAATTTTTCCTGTCATTTGTCATGGTTTTGTTGAAAGAGAAAACAGGCTTTCACAAAAAGAAAGGTTACACAATTTCCATTTTTTTAAGAAGAAAAGAAGCGTTCATGTTTTTACAAGTTCCAGATTTTATGGTGTAATCGAAAAACAATTCATTGTTCATAATTTCAGCATCAAAATAATAATTCAGTATTTGAGGATACTCATTAGCGAGTTCACACAAACTTACATCGTGAGTAGCTATAATTCCAGTAGATTTTGAACGTGTAAGTTTTTCAACAAATTTTCTAGAGCCTGATGCTTTATCCTTACTGTTTGTTCCTTTTAAAATTTCATCAAGAATAATAAAATAGCGATCGGTTTCAATAGTATCAACAATAAATTTTAACCGTTTTAGTTCCGAATAAAAATAAGACTCATCCTCGGTTAATGAGTCAGATGTTCGCATACTGGTAATTAATTTTATAGGAGTGTATTGATAATTAGAGGCGCATACAGGTAGCCCACAATTTGCCATGACTATGGATAGGGAAACGGTACGCAAAAATGTGCTTTTTCCTGCCATGTTAGCACCCGTTATAATAAAAAATTGCCCTTTAGAAATCGTAAAGTCATTGTCAACTCTTTTTGAGGATTTCAAAAGCGGATGTCCAAGGTGTTGAGCAATAATACCGTTGTTTTCATTTTGAAGAGTGGGGAAAGTAAAAGTAGGATGATTAAAAACGAAGTTGGCAAAAGAGTTATAAGCATCGAAAAAATTTACAACGCTAAACCACTCATCGGTAGTTTCTTTATAGGAAAGAATCCATTTTTCTACTCTTATAGCAAGGGTAATATCCCATAAAAACAAGCCATTTCCAATAATAGCAATAACAATATTGTTACGTTGATCGAACGTATCTAAAATTTTAGAAAACTCTTTGAAAATAACAGATGCTTTTTTTGTTTTGGTAGCTATTTTTTGTTGCTTTTCTTTTAGAAGAGCAGAAGTAAAAGTTTCCTTCTCTATTTGTTCCAGAAGCAAATAATACTGTTTAAAAGTATCTTTAACTTTACTTGATGAGGTGTAAATATGCTGTGTTTTTTTAATATGGAGTGCTGAGATTGTTAAACCTATAAAAAACCAAATTAAAACAACTGAAAAAGGAATCGCACTAAAAACCAATAAGACTATTAAAGCTATTGAAATGCTTGAAAAAAACATAGAAATCCACTTTAAAGAAGAAGTTAGTTTTGATTCATAGTTGGTTAACCATTTTGTAATCACTAAGGATTCTTGAGTGGTTGACGAAACCAAATGTGCTAGTGAAGTAAAATGTTGTCGCCAATGAATCTTTTCAGATAATTCTTTAAGTGCTTTTTGCTTTTCTTCAATAAAAGAAATTGAATTACTCGTTAATAAGGAAGCTAGAAGTTTTTTACCATTGGTAGTTGCGGTTCTATTGATGTATTGAAAAAAAGAACCATTTCCGAATAAGTCAATATCATTACTATAATAGTGCGTGGAACTTGTAAATTCTGTTCCTTCAGGAAGGAATTCAAAATGACCATTAAGGACATCAATTTCTAGTTGATTGTTGTCTTTTTTAAGCTGAAGTATAGTACGTTTTTCTTTTACTTGTTGATGTTGTATAACCAAAAAAGCAAATAGTAAAATACCAATAAAACCAATTATAAAAGGGGTGAAGGGTTGATAGAATGTTAAATAAACTCCCAAAGAAAAGCCTAAAAAAACTAGTAGTCTGAGTATTCTTATAAAGGTTATTTTACTATTTATTTTTGAAAGTTGAAGAGCTAAATCTTTCAGCTCTTTGTTATAAAAATCTTGTGGTTGTTGCATTTTTAATTGAAAAGGATAAATGTACAGCATTACAACAAAAATCTTTTAATAAAATCGTATTTTCGTTGTATGCCAACATCACTCGAACTTCAAATAAAAACATTACCAAATTCGCCAGGAGTTTATCAATATTTTGATAAAGATGATACGATTATTTATGTTGGAAAAGCTAAGAATTTAAAAAAACGAGTTTCGTCTTATTTTACTAAGAATCACGAAAATGGTAAAACACGCGTTTTAGTCAAAAAAATTGTTCGAATAGAACATGTGGTGGTTGATACAGAAACAGATGCATTACTCCTTGAAAATAATTTGATAAAAAAATACAAACCACGATATAATGTCTTGTTAAAAGATGATAAGACATATCCATGGATTTGTATTAAAAAAGAGCGATTTCCGCGGATATTTTCTACAAGAAGAGTAATTAAAGACGGATCGGAGTATTTTGGGCCTTATACTAATGTGCGTACAGTACATGCGTTGTTGGATTTAATTAAAGAATTATACCCCCTACGTACTTGTAATTATGACTTAAGTCAAGAAAAGATTGATACTGATAAGTATAAAGTTTGCTTAGAATATCATTTAGGGAATTGTAAAGGACCTTGTGAAGGATATCAAACGGAGGAGGATTACTTAGAGGATATCAGAGCAATTAGAAACATCATAAAAGGAAATTTTAAAGAGAGTTTGCAACAGTTTGAAAAGATAATGCTTGACTTTGCTGCTGATATGCGATTTGAAGAGGCACAAAAAATCAAAGAGAAATTAGCGTCTTTACAAAACTATCAAGCCAAATCAACAATAGTGAATCCATCAATTAATAACGTGGATGTGTTTTCTATCATTTCTGATGAATCGCATGGGTATGCAAACTTTTTCAAGATAATGAATGGCTCAATAGTGCAATCATATACCACAGAGATTAAGAAAAAACTAGAGGAAACAGATAAGGAGCTTTTAGAGTTGTTTATTGTGGAAACTCGTCAGCGTTTTCATTCGTTATCACGAGAAATTTTTGTTCCGTTTAAAGTGAATGTGGGTAAAGATGTTAAAGTTACCATACCAAAATTAGGAGACAAAAAACGTATTGTAGAACTGTCTGAACGTAATGCAAAGTTTTACCGTCAAGAACAGTTTAAGCAGATAAAAATTGTAGATCCTGATCGTCATGTAAAAAGAATCATGGCGCAAATGCAAAAAGATTTACGATTAGGAAAAGAACCTCGTCATATAGAATGTTTTGATAACTCAAATATCCAAGGAACAAATCCTGTTGCCGCCTGTGTGGTTTTTAAAGATGGAAAACCAAGTAAAAAAGACTATCGCCATTTTAATATCAAAACAGTTGAAGGGCCTGATGATTTTGCATCGATGGAAGAAGTGGTATATAGAAGGTATAAGCGGTTATTAGATGAAGCACAACCTTTGCCACAGTTAATAGTAATTGATGGAGGAAAAGGGCAATTATCCTCTGCTTTAAAAAGTTTAGATGCTTTAGGTTTAAGAGGAAACATAGCTATTATTGGTATTGCAAAAAGATTGGAGGAGATTTTTTACCCAGGAGATCCGGTTCCGTTATATTTAGATAAAAAATCAGAAACGCTTAAAATTATCCAATATTTACGTAATGAAGCACACCGTTTTGGAATTACTTTTCACAGAAACAAACGAAGTAAAAGTGCTATACAATCAGAATTAGAGCAAATTCCAGATGTAGGTAAGCAAACGATAACTAATTTATTACGCAAGTTTAAGTCAGCGAAAAGAGTTAAAGCTGCTACTTTAGAAGAGTTAAAAGAAGTCGTAGGCAATGCTAGAGCTCAAAAAATATACAAACACTATCAAAAAAAAGAAGAATGAAAAAGTTGTTAATTTTATTATTTATTCCAGTACTTATGTTGGCACAAGATCAACCTAAGGTAGGTTTGGTACTTAGTGGTGGTGGAGCCAAAGGAATTGCCCATATAGGTATTTTAAAAGAGCTAGAAAGAGCAGGAGTACAAATAGATTATATTGGAGGGACAAGTATGGGGGCTATTGTTGGTGGGCTCTATGCTTCTGGATATACTGCGGATCAAATTGAAGAGGCTGTTGTTAAAACAGACTTTATGGATTTATTACAGGATAAAGTCTCTAGAAGAGAAAAACCTTTTTTTAGAAAAGAACACGGAGAAAAATACGCGATTTCTTTACCGATAAAAAAAGGCAACTTAGGGTTGCCTTTAGGATTGTCTAAAGGGCAAAACGTATTGAATTTTTTAACAGAACTGCTAGCTCCTGTTGACGAAATCACCGATTTTTCAAAACTACCGATTCCTTTCTATTGTATAGGAACAAATATAGAAACAGGAGAAGAAGAAGTTTTAGAAAGCGGGTCGTTACCTTTAGCTTTAAGAGCAAGTGCTGCATTTCCTTCATTATTAAACCCTGTGGATATTGAGGGGAAATTATTGGTAGATGGGGGAGTTGTAAACAATTTTCCTGTGGACGTTATGAAAAAGAAAGGTGTAGACATAGTTATTGGTGTTAGTGTGCAAGGTGAGTTGTTAAAAAGAGAAGAGTTAGTATCTATAGCATCATTGCTGTTGCAAATTGTTAATTTTCAGATGTATAAAAAGTCTGATGAACAAGTTGAATTATTAGATATTTATATAAGACCTAATGTAATTGATTACAGTGTTATCTCATTCGATGTAAAGAATGAGATTTTAGCAGAAGGAGAAAAAACAGCTAAAATGTACAGGGTAGTTTTTGATAGCATAGCAAAAATGCAACCTCAAAAAAGGAAAATTTCAAAAATAACTCCTAAAGGAAAAAGGTTTTTGGTTGATAGAATCATTATAAAAGGAAATAAAAACTACACAAACAATTATATTTTAGGGAAACTACAGTTACGTGAAGGTGACAGTGTTTCATATAAAGAAGTGTCTAAAAAAATAAATACGCTAACTGCATCAAAAAACTTTAAAAGAATAGATTATCATTTTGAAAAATCTTTTCAAGGAAAAAAGCTTGAACTAACCGTTAAAGAAGAAAAAGTACAATCGTTTTTAAGGTTAGGATTGCATTACGATTTACTATACAAATCAGCCGTACTACTAAATTACAACCACAAAAAAATGCTTTTCCAAAATGATGAGTTTTCATTAGATGTTGGTGTGGGAGATAAAATAAGGTATAACGTAGAATATTTTATTGATAATGGTTTATTGCCAAGCTATGGGTTTAGTACGCGGTATAATACTTTTAATAGTGATTTTATATATGATATTGGACTTATAAACGGGAAATATAGAGACTTTTCAACCTCATTGTATTTACAAACAACTTTTGATAAGAAATTTGCTATAGGTATTGGAACAGAACATAAAAATATAAATGCAAGTACAAGAAATATTTCAACAGAAGGAAAAGAAGATTTTTTTGATAAAAGCAACTACATAAACACCTTTGCGTTTTTAAAATTAGATACCTATAATAAAGAAATGTTTCCTACAAAAGGGTTTTATGCAGATATTGGGTTTAAATGGTTTTTATGGTCGGATAGAAACCATAGATTAAATGAGATGATAGAAAATAGCGAGTCTTTTCATCAATTTTCTCAACTGGGAGGAACACTAGGGTTTGCAACCACTTTTTTTGATAAATTAACATTTCAGTACACTTCACAAGCAGGGTACACGTTAGGAAAAAAATCGTTTGAAATATTTGATTATCGCTTGGGTGGATACAACCAAAACTATATTAACAATTTCATTCCTATGTATGGTTATGATACAGGAGGTTTAAATAATCAGTCTTATTTAAGATCAGAATTTAACTTACGTTATGAGGTTTATAAAAAGCATTATGCAATGTTCATAGCCAATTATGCACGTGTGGAGGAAGATATATTTGAGGGTGGAAATTTGTTTAAAGATACTAAGTCTGGATACGCAGTAGGATATAGTGTAGAAACGTTTTTAGGTCCTATAGAATTAAAATATACATGGTCTCCAGACCATTCAGATCACTATTGGTTATTTAACCTTGGTTTTTGGTTTTAGAAACAAAAAAATCCCGTATCGTTTGATACGGGATTTTTATTTCATAATAAGATTGCCTTACTTACTTTTTTTATTCTTTTTTAAATAGAACTTATATTGTAAGTACTGGTAAGCATCTCTAGGTAATATTTTAATCCACTTTTTGTGTTGAACAAACCATTTAAAACGGATTGAATTGACGCCTTTTGTTAAATAAGCAGCGATAAACGGATGCACATTTAATGTGATTTCTTTATATTTCTTACCGCTATTTAGTATGCGTTCTAATTCAGCTTCTATTATGTCTAATAAGACAATAGGAGCTTCTACCTCTCCATTTTTATTTGGGTTTGGTTCACGTGTCTTTATCTCTAATTCAGGTCGTACACGTTGTCTTGTAATTTGAACTAAACCAAATTTACTTGGAGGTAAAATTTTATGTTTAGTACGGTCTAAAGACATCGCATCTTTTAAATGTTGATATAACTTCTGTCTGTTTTCAGCAGATTTCATATCAATAAAGTCAACAACAATAATTCCACCCATATCTCGTAATTGTAACTGACGAGCAATTTCACTGGCGGCAATTAAATTGACTTCTAAAGCAGTTTCTTCTTGGTTTAAGGACTTGTTAGAACGGTTACCACTATTTACATCTATAACATGTAAAGCTTCGGTGTGTTCAATAACTAAATAGGCTCCCTTACTCATAGAAACTGTTTTACCAAACGATGTTTTTATTTGTCGTTCAATACCATATTTTTCAAAAATAGGTACGTCAGAACGATGATGTCTTACAATGTTTTCCTTCTCAGGATATATTTCTTGTAAGTACTCTTTAATTTCAACCTTAAGAGTTTCATCGTTGGTAACTATACTTGTAAAAGAATCGTTCATAACATCTCTCAAGATAGAAGATGCTCTGTTTAACTCACTTAATATTTTTGTTGGGGTGTTGTTATTGGATATACGTTTACACATAGTTTTCCAACGGTCAAGAGAGTTTTGTAAGTCTTTGTCAAGTTCTGCAACCTTTTTGCCTTCGGCAACAGTACGTAAAATAAGTCCAAACCCTTTAGGCTTGATACTTTTTGCTAATTTTTTTAAACGCTCCTTTTCTTTTGGATCTGCAATTTTTTGCGATACCGATATGCGGTTAGAAAAAGGAACTAAAACTAAAAATCTACCTGCAATAGAAAGTTCCGAACTAATACGCGGACCTTTGGTAGATATAGGTTCTTTTACAATTTGTACTAATAAATTTTGACCTGATTTTAGTACATCATTAATACTTCCATCTTTGTTGATGTCTTCTTCAAATCGGAAGTTTTTAAAAGTGAATTCTTTGTAATTACCTGTGCTTACTTTCTTAATGAATTTATTTAAAGATTGTACCTGTGGACCTAAATCGTGGTAGTGTAAAAAACCATCTTTAGGATATCCAACATTCACAAAAGCGGCATTTAAACCAGTCATTACTTTTCCTATTTTAGCAAGAAAAATATCACCGACTGAAAAATTATTGTCGCTTGTTTCTTTGTTTAACTCAATAAGTTTACCATCTCTTAGTAAGGCGAAATCAATATCAGAAGAATTGGAACGAATTATTAATTCTGTTTTCATTCTGAACATGGTTTTGTGCCAACGTAAAATTTACGAAGACGGATTAAAATTTGTAAACAGGTATATTGTTTATACCATTTTTAAGGTGTTAAAACCTTAATGTCAATGAACGTAGCTTATAAAAGCAACGAAAAAGTAAGCTATTGCTTACTTTTTCTTATGACGATTTGCTCTTGCTCTTTTCTTTCTTTTGTGCGTAGAGATCTTAGCTCTCTTTCTTTTTTTACCACTTGGCATAGTTAAAATGTTTTGTAAAACCTTAAGGACAAAGGTTTTGGGTTAATACTTTTTTAATTACTTTACAGCTACTTTTGTTTTTACCCCTTCAGTAAATACTTTTGAAGGCTTAAAAGCAGGTATGTTGTGTGCAGGAATCTTGATAGTCGTATTTTTAGAAATATTTCTACCTGTTTTTTCTGCTCTAGTTTTAATAATGAAGCTACCAAAACCTCTTAAATATACATTATCACCATTCTCTAATGCATCTTTTACTTCTTCCATAAATGCTTCAACAGTCGCTAAAACATCCGCTTTTTCAATTCCGCTCTTATCTGAAATCTTAGATACGATATCTGCTTTTGTCATTATAAATATATTTTGTTTGTTTTCTTTTAAAAATTGAGGGTGCAAATATATGATAATTAATTCATTCCGGAAAAAATAAGAATAAAAAACCCAAAAAACAATTGTTTTTTGGGTAAGTTTAATGAAAACAAGGTTTTTACTTAATAATAATAAACCAAAAATTTGGATCACTTTCACTAGTTAACCTAGCCACATCAGGGTTTATTGATTGTACTTTATATGGCGCTTTTCCAACTATTAGATCTACCATAGGGTTGATATGTGGTACGAAACTCCAATTTAAACCAGGCGTTTGTTTACCTATGGTTAATAGAGTTTCATCTCCGAGTACTCCTGAATACGACATGTTATGAATAGCTACAAAGCGTCCTCCTAAATCATAAACAATCTCTCCGTCTCCAAAGGCAATTATGTCACCTAAGGGTAAAGTAGGAAAAACAGCATCGTGTGCAGTTTTTACATCATTAAATGATTGAATAAAAGAGGCTGAGTTAAGAGTAGGATTAATTTGAGTTCTCCATACAACTGACATATCTAGTGGACTTGTTACAATTGTAATAGAAAAGTTTCCATCTAAAGAAACATATTTACTTTCTGCTTCATTCAATGTAAATTCAGCATACTTTGTACCATTTACATCAATAGCTGGTGAAACTATTATTCCATCTGAAGAAAATCCAACACCAAAGTTTAAACTAGCATCCCCTTCTAAGTTAGTAGCAAACCTTATGGCGTTTTTACCGTTATAAGAAAAATTGTATACTTTACTATCTATTTGGTACGCTAAGTGACCTGAAGAATCGTTTAAGAAATTCTTCATATTTTGATAGTTCTGGAAGTTAGTCCAGTCATTTTCAGAAGCTTTTTTAAATCGAACTTCAGTAAAATCTTTTACTGTTCTAAAAATTATCTCATCATTTTCTGTACCGTAGTACAAAAACTCAAAGCTTCCTTTGTATCCTTGACCTGATAAGTCACTAGTAGGTGCATTGTTTGAGTCTGAAAGCGAATGAATTTTATTTCTAGTAGTAAAAGATAGTTTTACAGTGGCTCCTAGTAAAATATCCCATTCACTGGTTTCTGTAGTAACTTCATCATTAAAATCTGATGCCATTTCTACTTGATTGTCGGTAAACTTCATCAAGAAAGTATAGCCTCCTAACTGACTGTCATCTGTAAAATAAGTAGTTTTCCATCCTTGATCTGAAGATTTTAGAAGGGCTTTTAGTTCTTCTTTTCTTTTGTTTAACCTTTCTGTTGGTGTGTCATTAAATATATTATCAACTTCATTGTCGTTACAAGACCATAGAGTTGTAAATAATATAAATAATGCTATATATTTAAAATTATTCATGTTATTTTTAATTTAAAACTTTTAAAATATTTTCAGCAGCTACTTTTTGTAGTTCATAGATGTCAATATCAAATTCAGATTTGAAATAGTTTGCTATAATAGCTTCTTTAGCTCGTATACTTTCTTTTGCCTCATCGCTTGATATGGCATCTATAATAGCATTGTATTCTGTGTTGTCGTAAGATAATAAAGCGGTTACCATTTCTGCAAAATCTTCTGTAACATTCGATCTAGCATAGTCTGATATAAAACCTAATTCTCTTGCTTCTGAAATTGAACTATTAAACCATTGTGCGGTATATCCAGTAGGTGTAATTTTACCAAAAGCATCTTCATCAAAAGGTACTGTTTGATTAATAATATGACAATACTCGTGTTGAATAGTAGATACAAACCTAATTAATTGATCTTTGTCCTTAAGGTCAACTAAGTCGGTATTGAAGAAAGTAATACGTTTTCCACCCTCAGCTAAACCTAAAGTAATAGTACCAGAAGGGTTTCTGTTAATACCTCCAACTAAAAGAATTTCTCTTGGAGCTATTTTTTTTACAAAGTCTTCTCCAGCTACTTTCGAGTATGTGTCTAGCCAAATTGTTTTAACCGCTTCCATAGCAGGTTTTACCTTGTCTATTGTTGGAGGGTATAGGTACCTGTTAAAGTCTACCTTATTAATACTCCACTTATACAAAACTTCTATGTTAAAAGGAGTTGTGTAATTTGATCTCAACCAGGTATCGGTATCGTTTAATTGCGGTTGAGAAATATCGATAGCACTATTTTCTAATGAATCTTCAACGTTGTTACAATTATATAACATTGAAAGAGAAAATAAACTGATTAATACATATGCTTTTTTCATAATAAATTATCTTGGATTAGGTTCAACTCCGAAATTTCTTGCCGTTAAAGGAATTTGAATTTCTCTTCGATTGTCATTTTTTGTTAAAGTGATTGGTTGATTGTCAAAGTTTCTCGTTACTTCTATATGAAACCTTTTTATATCAAACCATCTTAAACCTTCATGGTAATATTCTCTTCTTTTATATTCTGAAATAGCCTTAACATGTGAAAATTGCTTTTCTGTTAAAGAATAAAAAGGAGTGTATTCGTTCGCTACAAAAGGATACTTGTCTTCTACAATATCAGATGTTAAAATGTCTGTAGAAGGATCATAGCTACGTGTTTTTTTACTTAAAAAAGTAGTTAAATCGTTCAATGCAGCATTGTAGTTTTCTTTCATTACATAGGCTTCTGCTCTATTTAATAAAACTTCGTCTTTATCAAATAATACAATAGCTACAAAAGGAAGCCCTATTCCTGCACTCTGATTTGTGAACCTAAAGTATTCGCTATATTTAGGAAGGTTATAAACTACGTCAGTTCCAAAAACAGCATAACTCCAACTCTTGTTAAAAGGGTTTCCAGCACCACTAAAAAATAATTCATTTGCCTTGTCGATGCTTAAACCATACCTAGATGAAGCAAAGGTTCTTTGCCAAATAGAAGATGTTGAAGCAACTAAAATATTTGTTTTTTCGTTCGCATTAGCATAAGCTCTACCGTTTTCAGAATAAGAAAGCGCTCTGTACGCTTCCATATCTCTAATTTCTTCAGCAGGATTTAGAAGAACCTTTGAGCTGTATTTTATAACGTTATCCCAATCTCCTTTTTGTAAATAAAACCTTGCGGCAAAAGCATAGGCAGCATCTTTAGTAAAATGAAATTTTGGTTCGTCATAACTAATGTTTGTAGCTTCTAAGCTGGCTATACCAGAAAGTAAATCTTCCTCTATTAAATCATATACTTCTTGCACCGTATTTCTTTTGTATTTAACAATAAGAGAAGTTTCTGGTTTTAGAATGTATGGAATTCCTAAATCAGAGTTAGCGGTAGCTGGGTCGTAAGCTTTTCCCCATAAACTTACTAACATAAAGTGAGCATAAGCTCTTGTTAGGCGGCCTTCACCAAGTTGTTGATCTAAATCTAATTTTGAGTCTTGACTTATTAAATCGTTACTAGATTGAATTGCTTGGTTGGCTTGTGAAATAGCTTCATAGCAACTGTTCCAATAAAAATTAGGAGCATCTCTATCATCAAGGTTAGAGTCTTCCCACTTATACATTTCAGTGTCTAGTTGACCTCCTCCATTAATGTTCTTTTCACTGACGTTATCGGACATTATTTCCGTAATTAACTGAAAATTACCGCTAGGATAAGCACCTGTTAATAGTTGAGATATTTTTTCTTTAGAATCAATAACGGTTCTATTGTCTGGTAATTCAGAAAGGTAGTCATTACACCCAACCAGAAATGAGGCTGCAGTAATTACTAATATTTTTATTTTATTTCTTAACATATGATTGTTTTTTTATATACCTAAGTTAACTGACATCGTAAATTGCCTTCTAATAGGAAGGGCTACACCACCTACGCTATAAAATTCAGGATCTTGACCGCGTAGTTTTGAGTCTGAATAAAGTAAGAATAAATTAGTTCCTTGGAATTTTAAACTAAAATTAGACAGTCCTAATTTGTCTGTAAAATCTTTATTAAAATTATAACCTAAAGAAATACTCTTCATTCGTAAGAAGTCACCATCAGCAACGCGCTCTGTTGAATAGTTATAGGCGTTGTATGCTCTTTCAATTCTATCAATACTTTCAACCATACTTGTGCTTGCAATAACAGGAACGTTTGTAAGGTTTTCATCACCTGGGTTTTGCCATCTTGAAAGCATTTGTCTTGAAAATACATTTAAATCTGAGTATCGGCTAGAAAAAGAAGGGTTTAGTCTTATTTTGTTGCCACCAGCTCCTGTTATCAAAACATTTAAATTCCAATTTTTATATTTAAAAGTATTAGATAAACCAACAGAGATATTAGGGTCTACAGAGCCTTCATATACTAAATAATCGGTTAAATTTTCTGTGTCTTGAAAATCAGCACCCGTACTAGGGTTTGAGCCTTCAGGTAGTTTAAATGTTGGTAAACCTCTATTGTCTAATCCTTCAAACTTATATGAAAACAACGAATTGATAGGATACCCTTCTATATTAGCTCCTGTAGCATCTACTAAGTCTAAAGCAATAGGTTTGTTTTCAAGATTTGTAATTTTTTGATTTATGTATGAGACGTTGAAGGTGGTAGACCAACTAAAGTTGTCGGTAACAATGTTTTTAGTGTTTAAACTAAGTTCAAAACCTTTCGACTCAACATCGGCGTTGTTACCTTGCTTAATAAATTGCCCTCCGATACCAGAAGTTCTTACAAAATCAACATTGTCAAAAATATCTCTTTTGTACACATCGGCACTCAATGATACCTTGTTGTTAAACATAGATAAATCAACACCAAAGTTTAATTCGTATTGTTTTTCCCATGTTAACTCTGAGTTTTGCAACGCGGCAATATTTAAATAGGTTTCTCTATCTTGCGGTGATAATCTGTCTGTTATTATACTTCTAAAAATAGCGGAAGCATTAGTCGCACTACCAGGAGTTGCTACTAAACCATAAGATGTTCTAAAGCTTAAATTGCTTATTACATCAGAATCTTTTAAAAAATTTTCTTCTTTTGCATTCCATTTTGCACTTACAGAACCTGTTGGTAACCATCTTGAACTTGAGCTTTTTCCTTGTCTGTTAGATCCATCATATCTTCCTGTTAAAGAGAAAATATACTTGTCGTCATATGAGTAAGTTGCTTTACCAAAGAAAGCGACTGTTCTTTCTCTTTCTTGAGAAATAGAATAATAATCGTCTCCTTGAGTAATAATTTTCTCTAGTATTCTTGGGTCAGTAAAAGGAGTGTAACCATTGCCAAACTGTAAGCCATAGCCTGTAAAGCTATTTCTATCTCTATCAACGTATCTTAATTCCTGACCAATAAAAGCATCAAGTCCGTGTTTCTCGTTGTAAACATCTTTATAGGTTAAGCTGTTTCTCAAGTAGTACGAAGTTAAGGTATTGTCTGTTTTTATGTATATACCCCCATTTGGAAGTACAGATATTGGTAATGCATCTGGATTGTTAGGATCTGTATATAAAAAGATGTTTGCATCTCTAACAATAGTAGTTTCGTCAGCATTGTAAGCTCCTACTACGTTAGAATTTTCCTTTATATTGTGCTCTATTGTGCTGTTTACATATCTAGCGGCTGAATTAAAGTCGTATGTAAGTTTATCTGCCAACTTATAAGAAGCATCAATTTGAAACCTTACATCTTTAACATCAATATCCATGTAGTTGTTTTCCGTTTCTTCTAGAATGTTGAAATTAGCCCAGTTGTTTCTGTAGTATTCTAAGTTTCCATTGTTGTCTCTAGGTCTTAATGTTCTTGAGGTATTCAATGCATAACTAAATGGGTTAATGTCAAAGTCTCTTGATACATCTCCGTTAAAAGAATCTGTTTGTCTAGAAAATGTACCCGGGGCTTTTTGTTTTCTAATAGAAGCATTTGAAGCAAAAGTTAGGTTAAACTTATCAGATAAATAGAAAGTGTTTTTCAAATTAAAAGTGAGTCTGTTAACCTTTTCAGCAATGGTCCATCCTGGATCATTGAAAAAACTGATAGAGGAATAAAAAGCATTGTTATCTCCACCACCAGTAATATTTAAAGAGTGGTTTTGACTAATAGATCTTCTGAATAAAGTTTTAAACCAGTTTGTATTTGCTAGTTCGTATTGTTGGAAAAATTTATTTCTAGCTTCGGGAGTGTTCTCTAAAGCAAATTCCCCTGTTAAAGGATCGTAAGTGTTAGTTTTGTCTGCTGCTATGTAGTACACACCTCCGTATCTTGCTTGAGCTACATTAGGTAATTCTAAAAAGCCTTTAGATTCTAGCTCTTTTAAAATACTAAAATTCTCTTTTGAATTTAGAATGTCAAATTGTGAGTAATCAGGAATATCACTTACCGTTTGTTCTAAGCTGTAATTAATTTTTATAGGAGATGATTTTCTACCATTTTTTGTAGTAATAACTACTACTCCATTACGCGCTCTAGCACCGTATAAAGAGGTAGCGGAAGCATCTTTTAAAATATCAATTTTTTTAATATCATTAGCATTTATACCAGCTATTGATGAGCTTAGTAGGGTTTCAGCATTCCCTGAAGCTAATTGATCTAAATCGGTTTCAATTATATCTTCCTGAACAACACCGTCTATTACGTATAAAGGCGTGTTGTTACCAAAAATTGAAGAGTTACCCCTAATTGTAATTTTTGGTGCTGCACCAAAAGTACCAGAAATATTTTGAATATTAACACCTGCAACCCTACCTTCTAACATGCGTGTAACATCTACAACTCCATCGAGTTTTAAATCGTCTATACCTACAGACACCGCAGAACCGGCAAATGATTTTTTATTGATTTTGTCATATCCAGTAGCAATGACTTCTACTTCGTTAAGAATGTTAGAATCATCTTCTAATACCAAATTGATGACGGATTGGTTTTGTACTTTTACTTCAGTCGTTTTTTTACCAATAAAACTGAAAACAAGTACATCTCCTTGGTTTACTTTTATGGTGTAATTCCCATCAAAATCTGTCTCAGTTCCTTTGGTTGTGTTTTTAATCAAAACAGTAACACCTGGGAGAGGGCCAGTAGTGTCGGAAACTGTACCAGAAATACTTTTTTCTTGAGCATGCGTTATTCGCCCAAGTAACACTATAAATAGCGTTAGCATGAATTTAGATTTCATTAATTAAATTATTTAAATTAGTACCCGGAAAAAAAGAAATTTTTCCCCTTCATTGTTATGAAGTAATAACAGTTTAAAGTGTTTGTTCCCTACTTTTTTTTAAAAAAAAACTCATTATGTTGTGTTTTTTATTGGTTTGGGTTGGTTTTTATGGTAATAATGTAAGTGTGTTTTTAGAGTTTGTGTTTTTTTTAATTTAAAGGGTGTTTTTTTGTGGTTTTAGAATTGATTTATTGGTATAGTGAAAATAAAAGGAGTCTTCCTTGGAGAAAAACAAAAGATCCGTATCGTGTTTGGTTGAGTGAAATAATGTTGCAACAAACCCGTGTAGCACAAGGGTTGCCTTATTTTTTAAAGTTTACAGAAGCTTTTCCAACCGTATTTGCTTTGGCTAAAGCAAATGAAAGCGAAGTGTTGAAGTTATGGCAAGGACTTGGCTATTATTCTCGAGCAAGAAACTTACATTTTACTGCTAAGTTTGTAGCAAACGAATTAAAAGGAGAGTTTCCTAAAACATATAAAGAGTTGCTTACGTTAAAAGGAGTAGGAGATTACACAGCTTCTGCTATTGCTTCGATTTGTTATGACGAGCCCGTAGCTGTAGTAGACGGTAATGTTTATAGAGTTCTCTCGCGTTATTTTGGTATAGCTACTCCAATTAATTCTACCAAAGGAGTTAAAGAGTTTAAAGAATTAGCACAAACATTAATAGATGTGTCTCAACCAGGAGTATATAACCAAGCTATAATGGATTTTGGAGCATTGCATTGTAAGCCTCAAAATCCCCTGTGTAGCGAATGCCCGCTTGCAAATAGTTGTGTAGCATTCGCTAAGAATAGGGTGAAAGAACTTCCTGTGAAGGAAAAAAAGATAAAGGTAAAAAAGAGATACTTTAATTACTTGGTTCCAATAACTGAAAACAACGAAACCGTTTTAGAGGAAAGAAAAGGGAAGGGTATTTGGCAAGGGTTATATCAGTTTCCTTTGGTAGAAACACAAAAGAAAACAGCCGAAGATGAGTTGATGGAAAGTGAGCAGTTTAAGAAACTTTTTCCAAAAGAAACGACCGTGTCTCTTTTCAATACTGATGATATTATCCACAAGCTATCACACCAACATTTAATTACCAAGTTTTGGGTAGTAAAAACGACGGATGTAAATACGGAAACTACAGACTGGACAACAGTTAAAGAACGTCCTGTACCTGTGTTAATTGATAAGTTTTTAGAGGAATTTTTAAACAAAGAATCTTAAAATTTGTATATTTGATTTTACACTAAACTATAATGCTATGGCAGGAACAATTAATAAGGTAATTTTAATAGGACATTTAGGAGATGAGGTTAAAATGCATTATTTTGAGGGAGGAAATTCTATAGGCCGCTTTCCTCTGGCAACTAATGAAACCTATACGAATCGTCAAACAGGAGAAAGAATAACAAATGTTGAATGGCATAATGTAGTTGTGCGTAATAAATTGGCAGAAATTTGTGAAAAATACTTAACTAAAGGAGATCGAGTGTATTGTGAAGGACGTATAAAAACACGCCAGTATGAGGTTGATGGACAAAAAAGATATACAACCGAAATTCATGTACAAGACATGACGTTTTTATCAACTAAAAAAGACCCAAATAACACGCAATCGAGTGTAGAACCTATGCAAGGAAGTCCTAATACGACATCGCCAACTATGAGTAATGAAGAAGATGATGATTTACCGTTTTAGTTTAATTAAATTTTAAAAATTGGATCCAGAACCCGACCCTTTACTTTTAGTTTTATCAAGTTTTGATTGGTTAACCGCCATGAACTGTTTGTTGTTACTTTTATTGTTAATTTGTTCTGCGTTAGTTTCAGGAACTGAAGTTGCTTTCTTTTCAATATCACAAACAGAATTAGATGAGTTATCAGCAAACTCTAAAGAAGAAAATACTGTAGTAAAACTACTTAAAGATCCTAAAAAGTTATTAGGAACCATTTTAATCACCAATAATTTTATTAATATTCTTATTGTATTGCTTTTTGCAAATATTGGTAAAGTGTTATTTGCAGGGTTAGATTATGAATTGAACTTCTATTTTTTCAATGTATCTGTCCTTTTTTTAATAGAAATAGTACTCATTACCTTTTTAATTTTATTGTTTGGTGAAGTGTTACCTAAAGTGTATGCTAGTAGAAAATCATTACAATTTGCTGAGTTTATGGCAAAACCGATTCAAGCATTAAATACCTTACTAACGCCTTTGAGTTTACCGCTTATCAAATTAACAAGTGTTGTTGAAAATAAGCTCGGTAATAAGAATAATAACCTTTCTGTAGAACGGTTGTCGCAAGCGTTGGAGTTAACATCAGATGATGCAACAACCAAAGAGGAACAAAAAATTTTAGAAGGAATTGTTAGTTTTGGGAATACTGAAACGGTACAAATTATGAAACCTCGAACCGATGTGTGCGCAATAACTGATGAAGCTAGTTATGAAGAAGTGCTGCAAACTATTTTAAAGAACGGGTACTCGAGAAACCCAGTATATCATGAAAGTATTGATAATATTACAGGGGTTTTATATGCTAAGGATTTATTAGAACACCTGAATAAGAAAACATTCAAGTGGCAAAAACTGTTGAGAGAACCATTTTTTGTTCCAGAAAATAAAAAGTTAGATGATTTGCTAGTTGAATTTCAAGAGAAGAAAAAGCACTTGGCAGTTGTAGTTGATGAGTATGGAGGTACTAGTGGAATTGTAACGTTAGAGGATGTGATAGAAGAGATTGTAGGTGATATAAATGATGAATTTGACGATGAAGACCTCACTTATTCGAAACTTGATGAAAATAACTATATTTTTGAAGGAAAAATAACTATTAAAGATTTTTGCCGTGTCTTAGAAGATGAAGATGAGGAAAAGTTTGAAGAGGCTAAAGGAGAAAGTGAAACCATTGCAGGTTTTATTTTAGAGGTCTCAGGAAAGTTTCCCAAAAAAGGCGAAAAAATAAACTTCAGTAATTATACGTTTACTATTGAAGCATTGGCTAAAAAACGTATAAAACAAGTAAAAGTTACCCGAAATGCGTAAACTCTTTTTGCTGACATCAGCAATATTTTTAATAAGTTGTGGTGAGGAAACCTTGCCTAAACCAAAGGGATATTTAAGTTTAGAATATCCTGAAAAAACTTACAAGAAAACAAATTTAAATAAACCTTATGCGTTTGAAATAGCTCAAATAGCTCAAACTAAAGATTTGCCAAAAAACTGGATAAAAGTTGAGTACCCAAGTTTAAAAGCCTCGGTAGATATTACCTACCGACCTATTGAAGGAAATTTAAGAGAGTTGCTAATAGAATCTGAAAAATTAGTATTTGAACATGCTATTAAGGCAGATCAAATTACGGCACCAGTAGAATATGTAAATCCAAATACGAAAGTATACGGGAGTTTATATCAAATTTTAGGGAATGCTGCTTCACAAGTGCAGTTTCATGCAACAGATAGCTCTAAACACTTTTTAAAAGGGTCTTTATTCTTTTATACCAAACCAAATTATGATTCTATTTTACCAGCAGTGGAATATATTAAAAAAGATATGATTCATATGATGGAAACGTTGGAGTGGAAAAATAGTCAATGAGCTAATTAGTCAATGAGCGAATGATTTAATTAGCTCATTAAATCACTAGTTCATTATCTCTTTATAATCATTTTTTTTCTCTTCGATTGCAACCACAAATAAAACTGCAATCCAAATAAAATAGCACCCGATAACAAGTGTACCGCTTGTGTTCCTAAAGGAAATTCAGCATAGTACATTAAAATACCCGTAATCGTTTCTAAAAAGATTAAGAAAACAATCCAGTTTACCAGTTTATACCCTAAATTCTTTACTTGATTTAAGTAAAATAACCCAAGGTTTACCAATACAATAGCTATAGTAAATGAACGGTGGATGTAGAATTTTATATTTGGATCCATCAAGCTATAATGTTTGTTTTCAAATCCATGTAGTTTTACTTGTTCGTCAATAAATTGGCGTACCTGAGTTCCTAAAGCAATTTGAATTAGAGAAAATACAGCTGAAAGAATTACTAATTTACTAAATAATGAATTGTATTTATAAGATGTTTTCTTTCGATCGGAAACGATGTAAAGCAACCATAATAACAAAGCAACAATAACTAAACCACCAACCATATGAATGGTGATAATTGTTGGTTTTAGGTTTGAATCTACTACAGTTTTACCAAGCCACGCTTCAAATAACATCAAAAAGAAAGCACCAAATGATAGAAGCGTAATTTGTTTGTTTTCTTTCCAAAACCTAACAGAAACAAAAATTAAAAACAAAAAAGGAATTCCTGCCAAAGCAGAACTTAAACGGTTAATATACTCTGTCCAAGTATGAAATTTGTTGAATTTAGCGTAATCGTGTTTAGTGTACTTTTCCCAGTTATTAGCATTAAATTCATCAGAGGTTTTAATATTGTGACCTGCTACAAATAAGGCTTCATCTTTTACGATAATCATCCCTTTTTTATACTCAGAATTAGGTTGCCAAGTAATTTGCTCTTCAGAAGTTGGAGGAATGTAATAACCAAAACACTTTGGCCAATCAGGACATCCCATTCCTGAACCTGTCATACGAACAATAGAGCCAGCTAAAAAAATAACATATACAGCAATCAACGAGATTTTTACAATGAGAGGAAAATGTTTCTTCATTAGATGAAAAGTTTTAGCAAAGATACTTAAAAGGTATAAAAAAAAGCTCCTGAATTAGGAGCTTTCGGTATTGTTTAAATTACAATTATGCTTTTTTTGCTTCAGCACAACATGCCATAGTACAATCCTCTTTACATGCCTTTTTTTCAGCTTCAGTTTTTGTAGAGCATTCTTTTTTACAATCAGCGTCACAAGATTTCTTACCAGCTTTTTTAGTCGTTTCAGAAGCTTTATACATGTCGCCGCTACCGATTCCTTCTACAAAAGCAATTAAATCTGCTTTGTTTGTTTTATTAGCATCGTATTTTATAGTTGCAATACTGTCGTTAAAAACAACGTTTGCTTCTAAAACACCATCTTTTTTACTTAAATCAGAAGCTATTTTTCTAGCGCAACCTATTTCACAAGTCATTCCTGAAATATTTAAAGAAAGCTCTTTAGCATCAGCAGCTACCGCTGTTTTTTGCTCTTGATTTGATTCCTCTTTTTTAGCCTCATTTTTACATCCAACAGCTAAAAAGCTAACAAAAACCAAAGCAAATAATATTTTCTGAATTTTCATCATTTTTATTTATTGAGTTATTCAGCAAATTTATCAATAAAATCAAAATTAAAAATAGAAATAAACGACTTTTGTACTTAAATTAATTGAGAATGAATAGTCAACAACAAAAATGGTTATTTTTAATAGTGCTTTCACTGGTTTGGGGAAGCTCTTTTATTTTAATGAAAAAGGCATTGATTGGGTTAACTCCAATTCAAGTAGGAGCTTTACGTATGTTAATTACAGCTGTTTTTTTGTTGTTGGTTGGGTTTAAAAGTTTAAAGAGAATAGAAAAGAGGCATTGGAAGTATGTTGCCTATACGGCAATTTTAGGTACTTTTTTTCCAGTGTTTTTATTTGCCTTTGCTGTAAGTAAAATAGACAGTTCTATCCCAGCTATTTTAAACTCGTTAACACCTTTTAATACATTTATTTTTGGGGCACTGGTATTTGGGTTTACTTTTAAAAGAAAACAGTTTTACGGAGTTTTAATTGGATTAGCAGGAACTTTAATTCTTATTTTGAAAGGAGCTGAATTAAATCCGAATCAAAACTATTGGTATGCTGTTTTAATACTAATAGCTTCAATAGGGTATGCTTTTAATGTAAATATGATTAAAAAATATTTAGATGATTTAGATGCCTTGGCAATTACAACAGGAAATTTTTTGTTGTTAATAATACCTGCATTTATAGTGTTGGTATTTTCTGGATTCTTTTCCACTTTTGAAGCAACAACAGCAACTACTTCAGCACTAGGTTACATTACAATTTTAGCCATAGTGGGAACAGGAATAGCAAAAGTATTGTTTAATAAAATGGTGCATTTATCATCTCCTGTTTTTGCTGCCTCTGTAACGTATTTAATTCCTGCTGTTGCTGTAATGTGGGGAATTATAGATGGAGAAAAATTAAGTTTAATTCAGTTGTTAGCAGGAGGCATTATTCTGTTTGGAGTTTGGTTAGTAAATAAAGCAAGATAATTTTAAAAACTACTTAAAATAAAAAGAGCCAAAATATTGCATTTTGGCTCTTTTAGTTTTTATAAATCTAAGTTTAATATCTATTTAAAATCAGCGTCAGATACCCCTTCGTTGATTTTGATTTCTTTTGTGATGAACTCAAAAGTCATTGGTCCATTCTTTTGAATCATTTTATGAGGGAATTTAATTCCATTTACCTCTTTGTAATCTGAAAAAACAACAGGTACTTTCATTTCTCCTTGTGGTCCTTTAGCGGTTTTTACTTCTTTGACCTTTAATCCAGATTTTACATCATAAAAAATTTCTTTTTTACCGTGTTTAATCACATAAGCATTGTTTCCATCTATAGGCTCAATCCTATCTATAGTTCCGGCTTTATAAGCTTTGTCAGCAAAAGGAGCAGCAGTATTTTTAATTTCTTCTAATTCATCACCTGTCATTTCTTTTTTCTGACCATTTACTTCTTGATACCCATTAGTTCCATCAAAAACTACTTTTTGCATCACATTACCCATCATAGAAACAATAACTGCAGATTTATTTGGAGCAGCATTTTTTTGAACTAAACTTAATTGCATTCCTTGAACTGCAGCATTAGAAGTAATCATTACCGATTTTACGTTTGCTACTTTGTCTTTTCCTCCAATAGCTTTAAAATAATCATCCACTACACTAGAAGCTGTAACACCGCTCGGTATAGGTAAACTCATGGCAGGTTTTTCAGTAGGATTTCCGTTTGTATCAAAATAGTTGATTTTATAATCAGCTGTTTTTTCTAAGTTCTTTAAAACATCAATTCCTTTCCCTGTAATGATAATACGAGCTCTGTCTCCTTTGAAGTACTTAATTGCTGCATTTTGAACATCGTTTAATGTTACTGCATTTATGTTTTTTAAGTAGTTCTTGTAGTAGTCAGCAGGTAAGTTGTTTGTTAAAATGTTTAATGCATAAGAAGCTACTGTTTGAGGTTTTTCAACGTTACGAACAAAGTTTCCAATGTATTTTGCTTTTGCGATGTCTAACTCTTCTTGAGTTGCTTTTTGGTAACGAATTTTGTTGATTTCTTTCATTGCTTCAACCATTGCACTATCAGTAACCATGTTTCTTACCGATGCCGTTGTTTTAAAACGAGAAGCGTATCTGCTTGATCCGATTCCTGAGTAAGCGCCATACGTATATCCTTTGTCTTCACGAAGATTTTTGTACAGTCTACCAGTACCACCCCCACCAAGAATTTGGTTGGCTAATAAAGCAGCGTAGTAATCTTTATCGTCCATTTTTAAATCTACTGCATTGATAATAGATAATTCAGATTGAACAGCATTTGGCATATCAATAAAATTAATCTCAGTAGTTGAAGGGTTTTCAACTTTTGGTAATTTTTGAGTAACTAAATCACCTTTTTTCCAAGTACCGAATAAGTCTTTAACTTGAGATTTAATTTCATTAAAGTTTACATCACCAATTATAATTAAGTAGGCATTGTTTGGTTTATACGTTGTGTTGTATAAGTCTTTAACATCTTGTAACGTAACATTTTTTAAGGTCTCTTCAGAGGTAAACTCACCAAAAGGATGGTTTTTACCATAGGTTAAAGCGTCTTCTACTCTGCTAGCAATAGCTTTAACACTCTTAGCACTGTTTTTAATTCCGTCAAGAGATTGTTTCATTTGTTTGTCAAACTCTTCTTCAGTAAATACGGGGTTAAAAGCAGCATCGGCCATTAATCCTAATACCTTTGGGAAATACTTTGATAAAGAGCTAGCTCTAGCTCCTTCATTCCAAAAAGAGATGTTAGCTCCTAAAAAGTCAACTTCTTCATCAAACTTTGCTTTTGGAGTATTGGTTGATCCTGTTCCTAACATTCCACTTAACAATCCTTCAACTCCTTTTTTATTTCCAAAAGACATTGGTGGATTATCAATGGTTAATGTAGCAGACACTCTTGGTAATTTATGATTTTCAACCACTAAAACTTGCAATCCGTTAGGTAAAGCAAACTTTTTAGGGCTTCCTAAGTTAATTTTAGGAGCTGGGCCTGGTTTTGGTTGTTGGGTTCTATCAATCTGTGCTGAAACAGTTAATGATAGAAATAATATTGTGACAATTGAAAATATTTTCGTTTTCATTAAAATTCAGTTTAGATGATTATTTCTTTTTTGGTAAATATTCGATAACAACACGACGATTTTTAGCTAAGTATTTTTTAGCAACGTCTCTAATTTCTTCTTTTGTAATAGAATTGATAACTTCTAACTCTTTGTTAATTTGGTTTGTATTCCCAACTAACATATAATTTCTTGCTAAAGAGTTAGCAATGCCCTGTACACTAGAGTTTGAAGCAACAAACTGGTTTTCAAATTTGTTGCGAACTTTTTGTAAATCTCTGTCAGAAATTAATTCAGTTTGCAATTTCTCAATTTCTTCATCCATTTCTTTAATTAAATCATCTAAAGACGTTTTTCCTAAAGGAATAGCTCCAATATTGTATACACTGTAATCCTCTAGGTTACGAGCAAAAGAAAATACTTGAAGTGCTTTTTTCTTATCATCAACTAATTTTTTATACAACCTAGAGCTTTTTCCGTCGCTTAAAATAGTAGAAATTACGTCCAATACTTTAGCGTCTCTTTCTTTCATTGAAGGAGTTTTGTGTGCTAATAAAATAGCAGGCAATTGAATATTAGAATCGTATTCTTTTACACGTTTTTCTTGAGTTCTCTCTGGTTCAACTACGTTGTTTCTTTTTGGAAGTGTACGTGCTGGGATTGGCTCAAAATAATCTTTAATTAATTTTTTAGTGGTAGCTTTTTCAAAATCACCAGCTACTACTAATACGGCATTGTTTGGCATGTACCATTTCGTATAAAAATCTTGAAACTCACTTAGTTTTGCGGCATCTAAATCTTTAATGTAACCAATCATTGGTCTGCCATAATTGTGCTTGTTAAAAATATGACTGTACACATCTCCGTATATAATTTTTCCATAAGGAGCATTATCCATACGTTGACGTTTCTCTTCTTTAACTACTTCGTTTTGAGTGTCTACAGCTTTTTGGTCAATAATTGGATGTAATAATCGTTCTGATTCCATCCATAAACCTAGTTGTAAGTTGTTTGAAGGGAATGTTTCGTAATAATAGGTTCTATCCCAGTTCGTGTTCGCATTACCTGTTCCACCATTGGCAGCTTCAATTTTATTCCACTCACCACGACCAATGTTTTTAGTTCCAGTAAATAATAAGTGCTCATAAAAATGCGCCATCCCTGTTTTCCCATCCTCTTCATCCTTTGATCCTACATGGTACATTACTCCAACAGTAACAACAGGAGCAGAATTGTCTTGATGCAAAATAACGTGCATTCCGTTGCTTAAATCGTACTCTTCAAACTCAACTTTTTGTGCATTAGCCGATAAGCCTAACAACAAAGCTGAAGCTAGAGTGATAACTCTTTTTCTCATTGATTGAAATTTAATTTTTAATGATTTTCGTGTATTTGACGTGAAATTAGAGTTATTGTTACAGTTAAAATAATAAAAACAATTTTTTTTATGGTAAAAGAGTAATTTTCTGAGTAATACATTTTTTTTTGAAGTAAAAAATGTATATTTGCACCCGCATTTTTATTAAGAAAGTGTGAATAAAGTATAAACGCAAAACAAATAGTATGTACGCAATCGTAGAGATAGCAGGGCAGCAATTTAAAGTAGCAAAAGACCAAAAAGTATACGTACACCGTTTACCAGAAGCAGAAGGATCAAAAGTAACTTTTGATAATGTAATGCTTATTGAAGATAAAGGAAACGTAACTATTGGCGCCCCAGCTATAGAAGGTGCAGGAGTAACTGCAAAGATTTTAGGTCACTTAAAAGGTGATAAAGTAATCGTTTTCAAGAAAAAAAGAAGAAAAGGTTACAAGAAGAAAAATGGACACAGACAGTATTTAACTGAAATCCAAATCGAAGGAATTTCTGCATCAGGAGTTAAAAAGGCAGCTGCTAAAAAAGAAGCTCCTAAAGCTGAAGCAAAAACAGAAGAGTCGAAGGATTTAAGTTCAATGACTGTAGCAGAATTAAAAGCTTTAGCTAAAGAGCAAGGTATTACAGGATACACTTCTTTAAAGAAAGCTGAATTAATTGAAGCATTAAGTAAATAATTAACTTTAAAAACTTACAAAGATGGCTCATAAGAAAGGTGTCGGTAGTTCGAAGAACGGTCGTGAATCAGAATCGAAACGATTAGGAGTAAAGATTTTTGGAGGACAAGCTGCTATTGCAGGTAACATTATTGTTCGTCAAAGAGGAACTCAACACAATCCAGGTGAAAATGTTTACATGGGAAAAGATCATACTTTACATGCTAAAGTTGATGGTGTTGTAAAATTCCAAAAGAAAAGAGATAATAAATCATACGTTTCTGTAACTCCATTCGAGGCTTAAGAAACTAACTGATTAGGATACAATAAAAGCTCAACTAAATTTAGTTGAGCTTTTTTGCGTATATAAATAAAACGAACATTAAAATTTATATATAAAAAAACACCACTCTAGAGTGGTGTTTTATAACTTAATATCATTATTGATTAATCCCCCAATTTATCAATATGATTCCCCTTGTGTATTACACTGCAAATATCTCATGAAAAAACATTTTTTCCAGTAAAGGATGTATAAATGGTTTGTTTTTTTGTGTAAATGGTAAAAAACTTGTGCTTATTACCTGGTTTTAGCGTGTTTTTTTGCTAAAATCGCATTGCTTACATTTTATTTTTAAGATATTATCTGTTACATTTGATATAAATGTACATGCAATGTTAAGAGCAGTTATAGTAGATGATGAGCCAAAGGCCATACAAGGACTTTCTTGGGAGTTATCAACCTTTGGAAATGATATAGAAATTATAGAAACATTTACAGTAGCAGAAAAAGCTATAAAATTTATAAATGAGAATAGTATTGATTGTCTTTTTTTAGATATTGAAATGCCTACAATGGATGGGTTTCAATTATTAGAAAAATTAGAACAGAAAGAGTTCGCTATAATTATTACCACAGCTTATAATGAATATGCTATAAAAGCATTAAAAAATCAGGCAATAGATTACCTTCTTAAACCCATAGATTCTGATGATTTGGAAGAAACCATAGGAAGAATTAAACAGCACTACAAGAAGAATAGTAATACCGAAAAGGTTGAAAAGATACTATCGAGTTTTAATGAAAAATTTAACAGAAGAAAAATAACCATTAATACCGATGGGAAATTAGTTTTTTTATCTCAAGATGAAATTTTATTTGTTGAGTCAGACGGCAATTATTCAACTATATATACCACAGGAGCCAACAAAAAAATAGTCGTAACGAAAAAATTAAAAGAAATAAATTTACTGCTTCCTGAAGATCATTTTTTTAGAATACACAATTCATATATTATCAATTTGAATAAAATTAAAGAGTTTTTAAAATCAGATGGTTATGTTGTGTTGGAGAATAATCACAAAATCCCTGTTTCTAGACAAAGAAAGTCTGATTTTTTAGAAAAATTTTAAATGAAGAAATTAATAACAATTACCTTTCTATTTTCTATCGTGTTTTCCTGTTTTTCACAAGAAAAGAGGGAGGTTATAGATAGCCTAATACAGCTATCAATAGAAAAAAAGATAGATAATTATTACGATTTACACCGTTTCTTCAGGCGTGAGCGATTTAATAAAGAAGAAATAGACTTTCTTTTACAAAAGAGTCAGCAAAGTGAATATACATTAGGAGAGATTTACGCTTATAATTCATTAGGAAGGCACTATCGAAACAATTCGTTTTTTGATAGCTCAATAGAGAGTTATTTAAAAGCTCTTGAATTGTCAAGAAAACTAAACAATGTAAATGCAGAAATTGTTACCCTAAATCAAATAGGGGTTGTTTATAGAAGGCAAGATAAGATTAGAAACGCTTTGAATTATCATCAAATGGCACTTGAGTTGGCTGATAAAATTGAAATTCCTGATGTTGATACTAAAATAAGCATAAGCATATCCAACAATAGTATTGGTAACATATACTTGGCTCTTAAACAATACCAATTAGCATTAGAAAAGTTTAAAAAAGCGATTTTAATTCAAGAAAAAACGGAAGACAAAAGAGGGTTGGCCATTAACCATCAAAATATGGGAATCGCTTTTCAAAATTTAGGGGATATAGATGCAGCGTTAGAACACTACAATAAATCATTACAATACAATATTGAAAATAATTCAAGCATCGGAAAGATTATTTGTCACAATAGCATAAGCAATGTACTGCTACTACAAGGGAAATACGATGAAGCCTATAAATATATAAGAGAAGTAGTGTCGCTTTCAGAAGAGATAGGAAATCAATACTATACCTCGGATGTCTATACTACTTTTGGAAAAGTACAATTAAAATTAGATAGTTTAGATCAGGCAAAAACATACTTAGAAAAAGGACTGGAGGTCGCCAACAAGCATAAAATACCTTCAGGAATAAACCAGTCTAACTTGTACTTATCTGAGTTGTACGAGGAAAAAAAAGATTACGAAAAAGCATATATTTTTTATAAGAAAGCCATCGAGGGAGAGCGTAAAACATTTAATGATAAGAATATATTATACGTAAATAACCTTATTAACAAGTACGATAATGAGGTAAGCAGAAATAAGATAAAGAACTTAGCAAAAGAGAATGAAATAGCAAAGTTAAAACTATTACGAAACAGAAATGTTTTAATAATAGCATTAGTTTCTATTGCTTTGTTGGGGTTGTTGCTGTATTCTATGTACAGACAACGATTGCTGAATAATGATAAAAAAATACTAATGCTTGAACAGGAAGCATTAAGAATTCAGATGAACCCGCATTTTGTATTCAATGCTCTAAATTCGATCAAGTTATATGTGATAAATAACGAACAGAAGAACGCGGTATATTATTTGAATAAATTTTCAAAATTAATTCGAAGTATTTTAGAATCTTCATCTGTAAAAGAAGTAACATTGAGTGAAGAGCTAAAAACAATGAACTTGTACATGAGTATTGAAAATATTCGATTGTCAAATGAAGTAAATTATGTAGAAAAGGTAGATGTAGATGTAAACATAGAAAGAATAAAGGTTCCGCCATTAATATTGCAACCTTTTTTAGAAAACTCTATTTGGCATGGGCTATCATCTAAAAAAGGAAAAAAAGAAGTTTTATTGTCGGTTGCAAAATTATCAGATGAGTTCATACAAATTGACATAGTAGATAATGGTATTGGTAGAGAAGCAGCGATGAAAATTAGAAAAAACAAGTCACTAAATCGTAGGTCGATAGGTATAGATTTAACTAAAGAACGATTGCGAAACTTTGCCAACGAGTATGCAAATAACTATTCATTAATTTATACAGATATAATTGATGAAGACGGAAATCCGAAAGGAACCAAGGTCTCGTTAAAAATACCAATACTTTAAAAGTCAAATCGCAATTGAACCCAAACGGGGTCTTTTTTCTCAGTATTCAAATTACTAAATGAAATCCCCAGTAATCGAACAGAATTGTTAAGAGTATCTTGATACAGTAGCTCTTTTACGATAGGGTAGAACTCTTTTTTTAATTGTAGGTAATGGTTTGTGGTTTTACTACGTGTTTGTTGCGTAAAATCGCTGTATTTAATTTTTAAAGTTACTGTTTTTCCTTTGGTGTTCGATTTTTTCATGCGACGTTCCAGCTCGTTAGCAATTTTATCCAGCCGCTCTAACATGAAAACTTCTGAAGATAGATTTTCTCTAAAAGTGGTTTCGGCAGCAATTGATTTTCGAATACGATTAGGTTTTACTGCTGAATTGTGAATGCCTCGAACAATGTTGTAATAATGCACTCCAGACTTTCCAAATAATTTAGAAAGTTCTTCCAATGGTTTTTGTTTTAAGTCCAATCCAGTAAAAATACCAAGGTTATGCATTTTAGCAGCAGTTACTTTGCCGATTCCATAAAATTTATTTACTGGAAGTTGTTCTAGAAACTCAAGAACCTCTTCTGGATTAATCGTTTTTTGTCCATTAGGTTTATTAATGTCTGAAGCTACTTTGGCTATAAATTTATTAATAGAGATGCCTGCTGACGCTCGTAGCTCTAATTCCTCCCAAATACGCTGACGAATTTCCTGAGCAATCATACTTGCAGAAGGATTCCCTTTTTTGTTTTCAGTAACATCTAAATAAGCTTCATCTAACGATAGAGGCTCTACCAAATCGGTATAATCGTAAAAAATCTTTCTAATCTTAGCAGAAATTTCTTGGTAACGATCAAATCTTGGAGAAACAAAAATGACATGCGGGCATTTTTGTTTTGCTAACACACCACTCATGGCCGAACGAACCCCAAATTTTCTAGCTTCGTAACTAGCAGCAGAAACCACGCCTCGCACTTCACTACCACCAACAGCAACGGGTTTTCCTCGCAATTCAGGATTATCCAATTGCTCTACAGATGCATAAAAAGCATCCATATCTACATGAATAATTTTACGAAAAGGAGGTTGTAATTCCATGAATACAAGCTAAACAGATTTCGATAGATTGGTTAAAACATCCATAGTTTTTGCCTCGTCTTTTTTGTCTACAAAAAGATGATCATGGTAAAAACTAGCAACCACATTACAACTTATATTATGTTTTGCTAATTCTGAAGAAAAAGTAGCTGTTAAGCCAACCGCATCTAAAGCAGAATGAATTTTTAAAGTAATCCAAGATGCTTTAAAACTGTAATCTAGATTTAAGTTATCTGCAACTTCCTTTTCCAAAATTAAAGTCATTCCTTCCGATTCTTTAAACATCCCAATTATATCTTTTGTATGAATACCAGATGTGTCTTGTACCGAAGTAAAAACATATGTTCCTTTATTTACAAAAGGTTTCATTTCTCTAATAAGAACTGATAAATTCTTTTCTCCAGACATGCTATCTATTTTAGATAAAATTACGGCTTTTTTTAAAATAATTAAAGCCCTCGTAAGAGAGCTTTAGCTTAGAGTTTGTATGTGGAATTACACTTGTTTTACTTCAATAATATTCACAGGACAGGCCTTTTTGGCCTCATGAGAGGCTTCAAAAATACTGTCGTCGTGTGATTTTATGGTAAAGAATCCCTTTTTCTCAGTTGAGTGTAATAAAACAGATTTTCCGTCTTTTTTCGACATTTGAAATTGGGCTGGAGCTAACTCCACGCAATAATTACAACCAATACATTTATTTCTTTGTAAGGTAATTACAACCATTAGTTTTTAGCAAATTCAGTTTTTACAATTTTGTATAATTTGTCGGAAGGGCGAATCCTGAAATCTAGTTTCATGGTAACTTCATCTCCTTTGGTAGCAGTTTGTGCTTCTTTATCATTTACAAACATGCTTTTTAATTCCATTTCTTGGGCTCCTGTGGTGGGGCCTGTAATTAAAATGGTATCTCCTACAGCTAGATCGTAGGCTTCAATTTTAAACTCACCTATTTCGGCTTTAGGGAAGTAATGCATTCCTTTACCTAAATACACTTTCTTTTGAGTCGCATGCGAACCAGGTTCTTTACTCCACTCACCTAACTTCTGCCCTAAATAATATCCATTCCAAAAACCACGATTGTATACTTTCTCCAGTTCTTGCATCCAGCTAATTACTTTCTCTTTGTCGTAAGTTCCACTGTATAAACTGTCAATGGCATCACGGTAACACTTAATTACTTTAGCGACATATTCTGGTGCACGACCACGACCTTCAATTTTCAATACTTTAATACCAGCATCGGCAACTTGATCTAAGAAATCGATGGTACATAAATCTTTAGGAGACATGATGTACTCATTGTCTAGTTCCATTTCAAAACCAGATTCCTGATCGATTACCGTATATTTTTTACGGCAATTTTGTTTGCAGGCTCCTCTGTTTGCCGATGAATTATGCGAGTGTAAACTCATATAGCATTTTCCAGAAACGGCCATACACAAGGCACCGTGACCAAAAATTTCAATTTCTAACAAACGACCAGACGGTCCTTTGATTTCTTCTTTTTCAATTTGCTCAGTAATCTTTTTTACCTGACGTAAGCTTAGTTCTCTACTCAATACTACAGTATCAGCAAATAGGGCATAAAACTTAACCGTTTCTATGTTTGTAATGTTAATTTGTGTAGAAATATGGACTTCCATACCCTCCGCTCTTGCCATGGCAATTACGGCTTGATCCATTGCAATTACAGCAGTAATGTTGGCTTCTTTAGCTCTTTTAATCAAGGTTTTTACAATAGATAAATCATGATCGTACACAATCGTATTTAAGGTTAAATACGTACGAACATTTTTTTCAGAGCATCTACGAGAGATTTCTTCTAAATCATCTAAGGTAAAATTGATAGACGCGCGAGCACGCATATTTAATTGCTCTACACCAAAATATATCGAATCACACCCATTATCTAAAGCTGCTTGTAATGATTCAAAATTACCAGCAGGAGCCATTAATTCAATTTGTTGCATTACTTTTTAAATTTTAAAGCTTCTGAACGTCCTTTTTTAAATATTTTATTACTTGCGTGTTTTCCTTTGCGCAATTCTTTTTGCTCTTCGTAAGACAAGTGAATGATGTCTTGACACTCAGGAGAACAAGTGTTTTCCATTGTTGAGGCACAGTCATCACATTGAATAAATAGTAAGTGACAACCTTCGTTAGCACAATTGGTATGTGTGTCACAAGGTTTTCCACATTGGTGGCAATTGGCAATTACATCATCAGAAATTTTTTCAGCTCTTCGGTGGTCAAAAACAAAATTTTTTCCTAAAAATTTGTTTTCTAAACCTTCATCTTTTACCTGACGTGTATATTCAATAATCCCTCCTTCTAACTGAAAAACATTTTTAAAACCTTTGTGTTTGTAATAGGCAGAGGCTTTTTCACATCGAATTCCACCGGTACAATACATTAATAAGTTTTTGTCTTCTTTATGGTCTTTTAAATCTTCTTCAATAATATCTAACGAATCTCTAAATGTATCAACATCTGGAGTTACAGCACCGTTAAAATGACCAATTTCACTTTCGTAATGGTTACGCATATCTACACAAACCGTATTGGGATCTGCAAGCATTTCATTAAACTCTTTTGCGTTTAGGTGTACTCCTTTGTTAGTAACATCAAAAGTATCGTCGTTTAACCCGTCAGCAACAATTTTGTTGCGAACTTTTACTTTTAATTTTAAAAACGATTTATTGTCGTGCTCAATAGCTACGTTTAAGCGAATACCATTTAAAAAAGAAATACTATCTAGTTGTTTTTTTAAAGCTAGAAAGTTTTCTGAGGGAACAGATATTTGAGCGTTGATTCCTTCGTATGAAACGTAGGTTCTTCCTAAAACATCTAGTTCATTCCATTCAAGAAATAATTTATTTCTAAATAAAGTTGGGTTTTCTATCTTATGATATTGATAGAATGAGATAGTAATACGGTCTTTACCCGCGTCGTCAATTAATTTAGCGCGTTCTTCTGCGCTTAACTTGTTGTACAGTTGCATGCTATACTTTTTTAAGTTAAACAAATATGTTGTGGTTTTTTTAGAAAACCGCTGCAAATGTACTGATTTTTTGAGTTTTACTGTTTAAAACAATACGATTTAGGCTAAAATGGTATATTTTTTAAATTTTAACGTATTTTTTCTAACAAAAGAGATACAACCAATTTGTTTTTTTTAAACCTTTGTGGCATACAAACAATAAATTTTATACTCAAAAATCAAAAAAATGAGAGTTGCAGTGGTAGGAGCTACCGGTATGGTAGGTAATGTAATGTTACAAGTATTGGCAGAACGTAATTTTCCAGTAACAGAATTAATTCCTGTTGCGTCGGAGCGTTCAGTAGGAAATCAAATTGAATTTCAAGGAACAAATTATACAGTAGTAGGTTTAGAAACTGCAGTAGCTATGCAACCAGATATTGCATTGTTTTCAGCTGGAGGAGATACCTCTTTAGAATGGGCTCCTAAATTTGCTGAGGTTGGGACAACCGTTATTGATAATTCATCGGCTTGGAGAATGGATCCAACGAAGAAGTTGGTAGTTCCAGAAATTAACGGAGATGTATTAACCAGTGAAGATAAAATCATAGCAAATCCAAACTGTTCTACGATTCAATTAGTAATGGCATTGGCTCCGTTGCACAAAGAGTATAAAATGAAGCGTGTGGTAATTTCAACCTATCAATCTGTTTCTGGAACCGGTGTTAAAGCGGTTCGTCAATTAGATAATGAAGAAGCAGGAATTGAAGGAGAAATGGCATATCCGCATAAAATAGGAAGAAATGCATTACCTCATTGTGATGTGTTTTTAGAAAATGGATATACCAAGGAAGAAATGAAGTTGGTAAAAGAGCCTAAAAAGATTTTACGAGACAATTCTTTTAATGTAACAGCTACGGCAGTTAGAATACCGACTGCTGGTGGACACTCAGAAGCTGTAAATGTTCAATTTGAAAGTGATTTTGAATTAGATAAAGTACGCGAGTTGCTTATACAAACTGAGGGTGTTATTGTACAAGATGATGTGCAAAATAATGTATACCCAATGCCTATTTTAGCCAATAATAAGGATGAGGTTTTTGTAGGTAGAATTAGAAGAGATGAATCTCAACCAAATACGTTAAACATGTGGATTGTTGCAGATAATCTTCGCAAAGGAGCTGCAACCAATACCATTCAGATAGCAGAATATCTAGTAGCTAATAACTTGGTGAAGCCATCGGTTACTGCTTAAAAATAGTTAATAATAATACTTTTAAAAATCCTGTGCTTCTAAGTACAGGATTTTTATTTTTGAATTATGAACAAAGAACAGATAATACAAAATACCATTGAGTTTGTAAAAGAAACGTTACAAGGAGCAGAAGGAGGGCATGATTTTTTTCATATTGAACGAGTGTATAAGAATGCATTGTTGATTGCAAAGGATGAAAATGTTGATGAGTTTTTGGTTTCTTTGGGTGCATTGTTACACGACATAGCCGATAGTAAATTTTATAATGGAGATGAAATGATTGGACCCAAAAAAGCTAGGGCATTTTTAACGAGTCAACAAGTTTCTGAAGAAATCATTTTACATATAGAAAACATTATTACTAATATTTCTTTTAAAGGAGGAAATTTTGAACAAAAGTTTACCTCTCCAGAGTTGGATGTAATTCAAGATGCAGACCGATTAGACGCTATAGGAGCTGTTGGAATAGCTCGTTGTTTTAATTATGGTGGCTTTAAAAATAGAGAATTGTACAATCCGGAGATTCCTCCAAATTTAAAGATGACAAAAGAAGAATATAAAAAATCAACAGCTCCTACAATTAATCATTTTTATGAGAAACTATTGCTGTTAAAAGATAAGATGAATACTCAAACAGGAAAAGCAATTGCAGAGCAAAGGCATGCTTATATGGAAGGTTTTTTAGAACAATTCTATAAAGAATGGAATGGAGCGAATTAGTGATTATTGTGTTAATAATGTAAACTTTATGTTACTTTAATAAAAAGTTTACGTTAAAATTTGGATATTATTGAATTTAGTATATATTTGCTTCAGTTAATAACCCCCATTTTATTAATGTAATCCCCTTATTGTAAAAATAGCATCTAAATTTTATTTAGATGCTATTTTTTTTATAGTTGTTTTTTGTGATGAAAAACTACTTTCCTGGAAATTCAGGTTTGCGTTTTTCTAAAAAAGCAGTAGTTCCTTCTTTAAAATCTTCAGTTCCAAAACAGTTTCCAAACTCTGTAATTTCACTTTTAAAACCATTTACACCATCTCTAAAATTATCATTTACAGCTTTAATAGCTGCGCCTATGGCAACAGATGAATTGCGCATAATTTTAGAAGCTATTTTTTCAGCTAAAGGAAACAGTTCTTCTTGTGAAGTTACATGGTTTACCAATCCCGCTTCTTTAGCTTCGTCAGCAGAAATCATACCTGCTGTCATAATTAATTCCATGGCTTTTCCTTTACCTACTAATTGAGGTAAGCGTTGGGTACCTCCGTAGCCAGGAATTACACCTAATGAAACTTCAGGCAACCCCATTTTAGCATTGTCTGAAGCTATTCTAAAGTGACAAGCCATAGCTAATTCTAAACCACCACCTAAAGCAAAACCATTTACGGCAGCAATTACTGGAGTTGATAGGTTTTCAACAAAATCAAATAAAATTTCCTGTCCTTTTTTAGCTAACATGCCACCTTCTTCAACAGAGAAATGTGCAAATTCAGAGATGTCTGCTCCAGCAACAAATGCTTTTTCTCCACTACCTGTGATAATAATTACTTTAATACTAGCATCTTTTTCCAAGGCTTTAAAAGCATTATGAAGCTCTTCAATAGTAGCTTTGTTTAAAGCGTTTAATTTTTTAGGTCGGTTAATGGTAATAGTTGCCAATGCGTTAGTTTGTTCAACTAAAATATTTTCAAAATTCATACTGTGTTTATGTTTTAGGTAATATTACGGTAAAAACAGTTCCAACTCCTTTAGTTGAAGTAAAGGATATTGTACCGTCATACGCTTCAATTATATTTTTTATAATAGATAGTCCTAAGCCCATACCACTTGTTTTGGTTGTAAACTTAGGTTCGAAAATAAGTTCTTTATTTTCTTCACTAATACCTTTTCCGTTGTCGGAAACAGTTATTTTAACACGATTCCCTTCAGAAGCAACTTTAACTTCTATTTTCGGATTCTTATCGGTGTCTTTTATTGCTTGAATTGAGTTTTTAACTAAGTTGGTAACAATTCGTATCAACTGTGTTTTGTCTAAACTGGCATACAACTCTTTTTCTTGAGGGAAGTAATATATGTAGTCTTCAGTAAAAATATCTAACGAATGTTTTACGATATCAACTACATTTAGCTTTTCTTTACGTTGGGTAGGCATCTTTGCGAAATCAGAAAAAGCAGAAGCTATAGAACTCATTACATCAATTTGTTGAATAAGCGTTTCGCTGTATTCAGACATTTTTTCTTTGATATTTGGATCTTCAGGATTGAATTTTCTTTCAAAGCTTTGTACTGATAAACGCATAGGCGTTAACGGATTTTTAATCTCATGAGCCACCTGTTTTGCCATTTCTCTCCAAGCTTGTTCACGCTCGCTTTGAGCTAGTTTTACAGCACTTTCTTCTAACTGGTCAATCATGTTGTTATAAGCGGCAACCAGCGAATTGATTTCTGAGCTAGCAGAGTTTAGTGTAATTTTTTCGTTACGCTTATTTAAACGAGTCTCATTTATTTTTTGAGAGATGGTTTGAATGGATCGAGTAATATAAGTTGATAAAAAGTAAGCTAATACAATTGCAATAATGAGCATTAGCAAATAAACTAATGATAAGCGAGAAATAAACTCTCGTAGTTCTTGTTTTTGCTCTTCATTGTCTTGAGCTATTTGGAGTTCTAGAATACCAATTCTTTTAAAACGTGGGTCGTTTAAATAGGCGTATGAAGACTGGTAAGTAATTCCTTTTTCGGTTCTACTTTTTAAAATCTTATGGTTTGAATTGTTGGCTAAATCTCGAACGGTTTCGTTGGCTAAGTCTTGCCCTTCTTTTTTGTCAAAATTATATGGAATGGACGATTTTAAAAGTTTACCATCCATGTCATACATTGAGATAGTAAGTTTATGAACATAAGCGATATCATAAATCCTATCTTGAAAAATTTTTGATAAATTCTCTGTAGTAACAGGATAGGTGGTTCTGCGTTTAAGTTCTATTTCAATATCTTGTATTGTTGAGAACTCTTTGCGTTCAAAACGTGAAGTGTTGTAGTCTTTTGTTTGTTCGTCGTACTGATAAATAGTAACAATTACAATTAAGATAGATGCCAATAGTACTAAAAGTATCATTGACAAGAAAATCCTAATTCGAAGTGATATGTTGTTGAAAATACGCAATTTTATAATTCAATTTTTTTAGTTTTCATAAGCAAAGTATCATCTGTTTCTCCATCATTATCCCAGTCATAAGTAGAGGTAGCGCTAAAACTATCGTTAGTAGTTTGTGTAATTTTATACCAAGCCTGTACTTGCTTTCCTAAATACGGATAATCAACAAATAAACTGTCTCCAATAGTTTTCCACTTGCCATTAGTTTCACCAACTTTTTTTCCATCAGCTTGCACAAACCACGCAGAAAAAGTGCCATCGTTGTTATAGGTAGATTGAGCTTTTCCTGAATTGGCTTTGCTAAAATCATCTTCAAAAACAGCGGTGCTATCGGTTTCGTTAGCGCTTGCATATTCAATTTTTAAATAGGTTGTTTCCCAATTACCAACTAAATATTCTTGTAATAACGGTTCTTTTTTCTCTTGTTTACAAGTAGCAAAAAGTATTCCGAAAATAAGCGCGGTAATTATGTGTTTTGTTTTCATAGTTACGATTGGATTTTTTCTTCTTTGGTGTGTAGAAGACGCGTTAATTTAATAGATAAATCTAATAAAATAATCTTAGCATTTCCGTTTCTCTCAATATGATACTGTGCGTCACTTACTTCTTTTTCTATGATTAAGATATTTGCACTATGAACAAACGGTGCAAATTTTGCGAGTTCGAAGTTTGCAGACTGAGTTTCTAAAAATACCAAATCTGGTGTTCCGTAATTGAGGAGTAAAGCCTGTCTGAAAAACTGTAAACAATATTGTAAAAACTGTTTTTGAGTTTCTCTACCAGATTTAGCGATTTCTTCCGACCAGCCAATTAAGTCTTGAATAACTGCTGCATTTCCTTTAGCTCTAAAGGCAGCTCGAATCCACGTAATAAACCATTGTTCAAAAACTAAGTCGTTTGAATTGTTGTTTAAAATATGCAGTGCCTTGTTGTAATTTCCCTCAGATTGGTGAGCAATTTTTATCGCTTCGCTTTCAGGTGTTTCTTTTTGTTGGGTAAGCGCATTGGCTATATCACTTTCACTTAACACAGGGAAGTGTAATGCTTGACATCGAGATTTTATGGTGTTAATAATCTGTTCTTCATCTTCAGTGACAAGGATGAAAATAGTTTTACTTGGTGGTTCTTCAATCAGTTTTAACAATTTGTTAGAAGCAGCAACGTTCATCTTTTCTGCCATCCAAATAACCATTACTTTAAAACCACCTTCGTACGATTTTAATTGTAATTTTTTTACAATGTCTTCCGCTTCATCAACGCCAATTTGTCCTTGTTTGTTTTCTACGCCAATGTGTTGTAGCCAATTAAACAAACCTCCATAAGGTTGTTCTTCTATAAAAGAGCGCCAATCTTCTAAAAACAAATTACTAACAGGGTGTTTTTTAACGGAATCATTTGTAGTTACAGGAAAAGCAAAATGCAAGTCAGGATGCTGTAGTTTGCTACATTTAATGTTGCAAGCTTCTACATTCTCGGAGAAGTTACATAATAAGAATTGAGCATAGGCAATAGCCATGGGTAAAGTTCCGCTTCCTTCTTTACCAACAAAGAGTTGTGCATGCGGAATTCTATTATTTTCAGCCGATTGCTGTAAGTGTTTTTTGATGTGTTCTTGCCCAATAATATCGTCGAAAGTCATACCACAAATATAAGACATCAAATAAAGAGAACAACCTATTGTAAATAAATGATATATTGTTTTAATATGCTGTTTAGAATGATTCTATTTTAGTATATTTGCAAGCTAAAAATATATCTTTTGAGTACTATCGCATCGTTACATTTAGGGGAAAAAGGAATTATATCAGAAGAGTGCTTAGATAAGATTCCGTTGAAATTATTAGAAATGGGGTGTTTACCAGGAAGTGAAGTAGAGTTACTTCAAATAGCTCCGTTAAAAGATCCTATGTACATATGCGTAAACGGAAGTCATTTAGCGATTCGAAAAGAAACAGCTTGTCAAATTTCAATTATAAAACTATAGCTGATGAGTAATCGTATTAACGTAGCATTAATTGGAAATCCTAATACAGGTAAAACATCCTTATTTAATCAGTTAACAGGTTTAAACCAAAAAGTAGGAAATTATCCTGGAGTTACGGTTGATAAAAAACAAGGAGTTTGTAAGTTGCCTAACGGTAAACAGGCAACAATTACGGATTTACCAGGGACTTATAGCATCAACCCTACGTCTATAGATGAAAGTATTGTTTTAAAAGCTTTGATGACGACTCATCAAGAAGAAAAACCAGATGTAATTGTAGTCGTTGCCGATATTGAAAACCTAAAAAGAAACTTATTACTGTTTTCGCAGATTCAGGATTTAGAAGTTCCGACGATTTTAGCATTAAACATGGCAGATCAGTTAAAGCGAAAAGGAATTTCTATAGATGTCCCTGCTTTAGAAAAAGAACTGCATACCAAAGTAGTGTTGATGTCGGCAAGAACCAACGAAGGAGTTGATGATTTAAAAGAGGTAGTAGCGGATTATGAATCGTTAAAAGTACACTCAAATTTTAACGAACTATCTCAGAAGATAGATGCTACTTACTTTGACCGATTGGCTACGGTGAGTAAAGAGTTTACTTCGTATGAGTTGTGGATGATGTTAACTAAAAACCACACTCCATTACTTTCTTCTTCAGAAAAAGAAGCAATAAAAGAGTTTGAAGGTGAAATTACTAAGCAGAAAAAATATCAGCATAAAGAAACGATATATAGATATCAGCAAATAAATGCTGTTTTAAATAAAACGTATAAAATAGATGCATCCAAAGCTACAGATGTTCGTAGTAAACTAGACAGCGTTTTTACTCATAAAATATTTGGGTATGTTATTTTCTTCGGATTGTTATTGTTAATATTTCAATCTATTTTTGATTGGGCGTCTACACCTATGGATTTCATAGATGGGTTGTTTGCTAATATTGCAGAGTTTACAAAAGCACAATTACCAGCAGGAATGTTTACTGATTTACTAACTGATGGAATTATTCCTGGAGTAGGTGGGGTTGTGATTTTTATTCCTCAAATAGCTATTTTGTTTCTTTTTATATCCATTCTTGAAGAAACGGGTTATATGAGTCGGGTCGTATTTTTGATGGATAAAGTTATGCGTCGCTTTGGAATGAGTGGTAAAAGTGTTATTCCTTTAATCTCAGGAACAGCATGTGCTATTCCGGCAATTATGGCAACTAGAACTATTGGTAGTTGGAAAGAACGATTAATTACCATATTGGTAACACCATTTACAACCTGTTCTGCACGATTACCTGTGTATGCTATTTTAATAGCTTTAATTATTCCTGATACTAAGCTGTTTGGTTTTTTTAGTTTACAAGGTTTTACCCTGTTGGCTTTATACATTTTAGGATTTGCAGCTGCAATCATAGCAGCATATGTGTTACATAAGACATTGAAGATAAAAAACAACTCGCTTTTTGTAGTTGAGATGCCTAACTACAAGATACCATCAGTTAAAAATGTGTTTTATGATGTGTTAGATAAAACAAAAGCATTTGTTTTTGGTGCAGGAAAAATCATTTTAGCAATTTCAATAGTACTATGGTTTTTAGCATCTCACGGGCCATCATCGTTTGAAAATGCAGAGAAAAATGTAATTGAAAATGTAGCAAATCAACAATTATCAGAAGAAGAGCTAGCGAAAAAAGTCGCTTCAGCTAAACTTGCAAACTCATATATAGGAATAGCCGGAAAAACAATAGAGCCAGTTGTTAAGCCTTTAGGTTATGACTGGAAAATAGGTATTGGGCTAATTAGTTCTTTTGCCGCGAGAGAGGTGTTTATTGGTACGTTAGCAACTATTTATAGTGTAGAAGACGACGGAGAAGATACGACTACTATCAAACAAAAAATGGCATCAGAGATAAATCCTGACACAGGAGAGAAGAGATTTAATTTTGCTACAGGAATTTCTTTATTGTTGTTTTATGCGTTTGCAATGCAATGTATGGCAACGTTGGCAATTGTAAAAAGAGAAACAAAAAGTTGGAAGTGGCCAACGGTTCAACTAGTAAGTATGGGAGTTTTGGCATATTTATCAGCATTTATAGCCTATCAAATTTTGAGTTAATGCAGGAAATTTTAACATATGTAGTCGTTTGTGGAGCAGTTATTTTTTTAGTGAAAAAGTTCTTTTTTAAACCTAAAAAAAATAACAGTTGTAATACAAATTGTAACTGTTCCTAAGCGAAAAAGGATATGTAATCAAACTGTTTTTACAAAAGATGTACCTTTATGGTATTATACTTGTGTAAGTATTAGATAAATGATAATTAGTAAAAAATTAAAATGAAAAAAATAGTATTAGCAGCTGTGGTTTTTGTCAGTTCTCTCACGTATGCACAGCAAGAGGTAAAAGTAGATTTACTAGACGCATTGGCCTTTAAAACGTTAGAAGTATCTTACGAGTATTATACTACGGATCGTTCTTCAATAGGTATCTCGGCGTTGTTCAACTTTGAAAAAAGATCAGCAGATTTTAGATACAACGAAGAACGAATGTTTACTCCTTTTTTCCGTCATTATTTTACGAACAATAGCAATTGGAACTATTTTGGTGAAGTTTTTATGGGGATTAATACAGGAGAAAGAGAAATTGAGCTTGATGGTTCGCCTAATACTTTTAAGGAATATACTGATGGAGCTTTAGGCTTGGCTTTTGGATCAAAATATGTGTCCTCAGGTGGTTTTGTTCTTGACATCTACGGAGGTTTGGGTAGAAACTTGTTTACTTCAGAGGCCCGTTCAATTGTACCTAGAGTAGGAATAAATTTAGGATATCGTTTTTAAGATATTCAATTTATATACAACTAAAAAGTGCGCAATTGCGCACTTTTTAGTTGTATATAATATATCATTAAGTAACTTATTCGGTTGGAACTTGCTTTTTGCTTTTAATCAAATTAGCAAAAACAAAACTCAATATAGCAGGCAATACCCACCCTAAATTATCATTAGCAAGAGGAATGTTGTTTTTTATCTCAATTAAGTAGTTAGGATTGATAATGAAACCTAAAAAATCTGGAATGCTAAATAAAAAGGTTACTGCTACTACACTTTTAAAAACTAAAGTTGAGGTGTGTTTTTCAGGAAGCACATTTAGTACAATTAAAACAATAGTAATCGGATAAATAAACATCAAAGCAGGTAGTGCAATATTGATAATATATTTCACATCAAACTGCCCCACAGCAATTCCTAGTAAACAGCTAATAATAGCAGTAATTGTAAAGACCTTTTGAGAATTATTGTTAATTCCTTTAAAATAATCGGCAGTTCCAGTAATAATTCCAACCGCTGTTGTAAAACAAGCCAAAGCAACTAAAACACTAAGAAAAACACTTCCAATATTCCCTAAAGTTTGATTGCTCAAAGAGTTTAAGATTTCTGTTCTATTAGCACTTTCAGAAAAGGTAGAACTAAATAAAACCCCATTATAAATAAGGCCAGCATAAATAATTAACAAGCCTATACCAGCAATAAAACCTGCTTTGGTAATAAGCTCTTTTTTCTCTTCAAAAGTTGCATTTGTGTTAAAATTCATTGAAATAACTAAAACACCTCCAACAACGATAGAAGCAATGGCATCAAAAGTTTGATACCCTTCTAGCAAACCATCAACAAACGGAGCTTTAAGAATAGTTGGAGTAATTGTATCAGGAGCTGTAAAAAAACCAACGAAAATAATAGCTAATAGAATAAGGATGATAAGTGGTGTTAAAAATTTACCGAGTAGGTTTAGTACTTTTGATCGGTTCATGGTAAAAATAAAAACAAGTCCAAAATAAACTGTACTGGTAACTAGAGAACTACTGTTGCTAAAGTAAGGAGCAATGGCCATTTCATGAGTAACTGATGCCGTTCTAGGTGCAGGTAAAGCAATGCAAATAGTGTACACAATAAAACAATATATAAGGCTAAAAGTAGGAGATACTTTTTTACCAAAATCGTACATGGTACCCTGTAATTTGGCATGGGCTAAAATACCTATCATAGGAATAAAAACAGCAGTAATAAAAAAGCCAATAGTTACCCAAAACCATAAGCTGCCAGCATTTTTTCCTAAAAATGGAGGTAAAATTAAATTACCAGCCCCAAAAAACATTGAAAATAAAGCGAATCCGTTTATAAATATCTCCTTAGTTTTGTGCATTGCTTAATAAATTAGTAAGCGACGAATATACATTAAAAAATGATTGTAAAATTTAAGGAAACCACTGTTTTTTACACAGATACTGGTAAGGGAAGTACTATTGTTTTATTACACGGTTTTTTAGAAAATAGTGCTATGTGGAACGAGGTGGTTGATGAGTTGTCTAAAAAAAACCGCGTGCTTTGTATTGACCTATTAGGGCATGGAAAAACAGGCTGTGTTGGATATATTCATACCATGGAAGAGATGGCAGAAGCAGTAAAATCGGTTTTAAAAGCATTAAAAATTCGTCGAGCTACCTTCATAGGGCATTCCATGGGAGGATATGTTGCCTTGGCATTTGCAGAAAAATATCAAAAAAATGTAAAAGGAATTTGTTTGATGAACTCTACCTCTCAAGCAGATAGTGAAGAACGAAAGAAATTACGACTCAGAACTGTTGAAACGGCTAAGGAAAATTACGAAACATTGGTAAAAATGTCAATTAGCAACTTGTTTGCAGAGAATATGCGTTTACAATTATTTGAAGAAATAGAGAAAATAAGAGAAGAAGCCTTAAAAACTTCAGTTAGAGGATATATTGCAGCAACAGAGGGAATGCGTTTGCGAGAAAACAAGGAAGTTGTTTTACAAACAATAGAAAAGAGATTGATAATAGCAGGAAAAAATGATCCAATCTTAAAGTATACCATTGTTGAAGAAGAAGCAAAGAGAACCAATACCTCATTAATTGCATTACCAAACGGACATATGAGTCATGTGGAAGCAAAAGAAGAACTACTAAAAGCAGTAACCAACTTTATAAAAGCTTGATAAAATCTGTTACTTTTGTAGCGCACAAAAAGAATACATTTCATGAAAACTCATCATTTAGCCAAACAAAATTCTATTCTTACTAAATTCCTAGCAGAACTCAGAGACACATCAGTTCAAAAAGATTCGATGCGTTTTCGTAGAAATATTGAACGAATAGGGGAAGTTTTAGGATATGAATTAAGTAAAGAGCTGAATTATGAGGAAAAAGAAATAAGCACACCCTTAGGAATTAAAAAGGTAGAGTTAGCTACAAACAATATAGTGTTATGCTCTATTCTTAGAGCTGGCTTACCTCTACATAACGGAATGCTAAACTATTTTGACGATGTAGAAAATGCATTTATCTCAGCATATCGCCATCATCCTAATAATGACGAAGAGTTTGAAATAGTAGTAGAATACTTTGCATCCCCTTCTATTGATGGCAAAACATTATTGCTAGTAGACCCAATGTTGGCTACAGGACGCTCTATGGTTGAGGTTTATGAAGGGATAAAAAAATACGGAACCCCCAAAGAAATAATTATAGCTTCTGTTATTGGTTCAGTAGAAGGGGTAGAATATGTTGCTAAACACTTACCAGAAAGCACTACTTTATGGATTGCTGATATTGATGAAAAATTAAACGATAAGGGATACATAGTTCCTGGTTTAGGAGATGCAGGTGATTTAGCCTATGGAGCAAAATTGTAGTTTATACAATAGTACTTACGGTAAAAGAAGCTATTAAGAATAAAATAATAATAACATCAGCATACCACTTCTTTTGAAAAAACTCTATTCCATTAGCTAGAATAACAGAAACAGGGAAGAATACATATAAAAACTCACTTCCAGAGCCATCTTGAACTAAAAGTAAAATAACTGTAGTTATTACAAGATGAGTAAGAATTAAAATCCAGTTTTTTCTGAATTTATTTTTAACAGCAAGTGCCTTTGGGCTTTTTAAAAGAATAGAGGCAATTAAAAAAAAGCTTATAAAAAGAATAGGAAACAAATATTTCTCATGAGAATAAAAGCTTAAATCAGGATAAAAATTCCAATCAAAAAGCAACCAGAACTTTTCAAGTCTATCATACCAAAAATAATAAGTGAAGTACAAAAAAACAGGAGTGCCAAAAGCGATTATAGGAGTTAATAATGTTTGATAAGTAAATCGTTGATGTAAAAAAATAGATAGGTAAAGCAATATGAGTAATAGAGGAGCATAAGGCTCTATTAAAAACGAAATTCCAAGCCACAAGCCACCATCAAACAATTTATGTAGCATGTTTTTAGAAGATTGTAAACTATATACTTTTCGTAAAAAAAGAAGGATAGTTAAGTTGGCGTAAAAAGTTTTGTTTATCTGTATAGTATCAGGAAAAAAACCAATTAATATTACAAAAAATAAAAAAGCAAAAGAGTTATCATAGGTCAATAAATTCTTAGCTATTATAAAGTTGTATACCGAAAAAACAACTAAAAACCAACCTAGTTCTTTAACGAGATTGAAAGATAACTCTTTAGAAAAAATACTTACAACAAAATATCCTAAGAAAAGTACAAACAGTACAATAAAATTTATAGGTTTAGATTTACCGAAAAAATTGGCTAACATTGTTTCTTTTTATATTTTTGCAGATGTAAAGATACTTAAGATATGATAGCAGGCAATATTTTTAGATGGATTGGTAGTTTATTTACCGACTTTTTATTTGCACCATTCAATTGGTTACGTTTAACAGTAGCTAAATCAGATGCAGGTTGGTGGACTTCAAACGCTGTAAACTGGTTCTTTTTATTAATCCTATTAGTGTTATTTGCTTATTGGATGAAAGAAGCGGCTCGTTTTCAAAGAGAAGGAACAGAAGATAGAGCCTAATTTCTATACACTTTGGGAAGTAAAAATAAACTAAAACGTTTCAGAGAAAATGAAACGTTTGCTAATGTTATTCAACCAACACGAGAAGAAGTAATCAACGACTTTTCTTATCAAGGAAAGTGGAACACTTTTTTTAAAAACAACAATCCAATAGTCTTAGAGCTAGGTTGTGGTAAAGGTGAATATACGATTGCTTTAGCAGAGAAAAATCCTGATAAAAACTTTATTGGAATTGATATTAAAGGTGCGCGATTTTGGCGAGGAGCTAAAACAGCATTAGAAAATGATATGAACAATGTAGCTTTTATCAGAACTCAAATAGAGTTAGTAGATTATATTTTTGCTGAAAATGAAGTTTCTGAAATTTGGATAACTTTCCCAGATCCACAAATTAAATATAAGCGTACTAAGCATCGTATGACGAATTCTGAGTTTTTAAAGAAATACCATGGTATTTTAAATTCAGAAGGAACAGTCAACCTAAAAACCGATAGCGAATTTATGCACGGTTATACTTTAGGGTTATTGCATGGAGAAGGTCATGAAATTCTGCATGCCAATCACGATGTGTATAAAAATGTGTACAGCCCAGAAGAAGTAACTGGTACGCAAACGTTTTACGAAAAACAATATTTAGAAATCGGTAAACCGATTACTTATATAAAATTTAAACTCAATTACTAATCCTGCTCTTTTGCAGGATTTTTTTAGAAAGTAATTCAAAAAAATTACGTCCTATTTAGAGTAAAAAGAAAACACTCTAAAATGATTTTATCTCATCTAATTCTTGGTTTTATTACTTCATACATTGGGTACACTCCACCGAGTATGTTGAATATTACAGCAAGTAAAATTTATATTGAAAATGATAAAAAAGTTGCTCGTCAATTTGTAGTTGGAGTTTCACTAATTGTTCTAGTTCAATTTTTTTTAGCTGTACTACTTACAGGTTTTTTTGAAAAATTTCCCAAATTAATTTTTTGGATTCAAAGTGTAGCTATTGTTGTTTTTTCATTGCTTTCTGTTCTTTTTACATACAAAGGACTCTCTAAACCCAAACATAAAACTGAAAAAGTTATTAAGAATGGGTTTCTGTTTGGGATGTCTTTGTCTTCTGTAAATATGTTTGCCGTTCCTTTTTTTGCTATAGCTCATTCTTCTTTTGTAATGAATGGATGGGCAATGCCGGGGTTTATATGTACTTCTATTTTTGGTATTGGAACTGTTTTAGGAATCATTGCTGTTTTAAGTAGTTATATTTTTTTGGCAAAAAAAGTAAAAACAAAACTCATTTTTTATACCCAATATTTCAATTTATTTATAGGAATAATTACTGGGATTGTAGCAGTCTATTTTATAGTAAAATTGTATTTTTAGTCGATGGAAAGAAATTCACAAAACTTCTTCGAAAAAGTGTACGAAGTAGCGCGTTTAATACCGTATGGAAGAGTTACAAGTTACGGAGCTATAGCAACCTATTTAGGAGCAGCGCGTTCAGCGAGAATGGTTGGTTGGGCAATGAATAACTCTTCAGAAAAAGAAGTGCCAGCACACCGAGTAGTGAATAGAAAAGGATTATTAACAGGAAAACATCACTTTGACGGAACAAACCTTATGCAACAATTGTTAGAAAGCGAAGGAATTGAAGTTATTGATAACCAAATTCAAGATTTTAAAAAGGTGTTTTGGAATCCGAGTGAAGAATTGTGATAAACTTCAAAAATACAACATACTTAAAAAAAGGAACTGTCCGTCAAAAAGAAGCCTACAAAGTATTATTAGAGTTAAATCTTTTCGACCTGTTAAAAAATTGTAAGCCTATTTTAGTAGGTACAATACCAATCAATATCGATGTAGCGTCAAGCGATTTAGATATCATTTGTCAGAGTGATAATCATGAAGACCTTATAAAAGTTGTAAGTGAGAAATATGGAAAACTTACAAAGTTTGAAGTAAAGACAATTCCATCATATAAAAACTTAAAAACAACCATCATTACATTTGAGTATAAAAGCTTTCCAATAGAGATTTTTGTACAGAATAAACTGCCAGAAGAGCAAGACTCTTATTTACATTTGCTTATAGAACACCAAGTGTTATTAAAAGAAAATGGAGCATTTAAGTCTAAAATTATAACCCTAAAAGAACAAGGCTTTAAAACTGAACCAGCATTTGCAAAACTTTTAAATTTAAAAGGAGATCCCTATGAAGCGTTATTAACCTATGGGTATGAGAAAGGTTATATTTCCTAATTTTTCAAAAATTTACAAATAATTACAAAAACAATTCATATTTATCACTCATAAAAAACGAGTGCTAATCTTTGAAATCCATATTTATAAAACCAACTTATCAACCTATAAATATTACCAATCTAAAGACTTTATTTTCTGAGGGCTAAAATGTATCTTTGCAGTTAAGATTAAATAAAAATAAGCAACAAGCCTATCGCTTGCTGTTTAAAGCACATAGCATAAAACATGAGTTTTAAAAAACAAGATATATACAAAGCGTTAGAAACCATAACAGCACCAGGAGAAGGTAAAAGTTTAGTAGAAAACGAAAATATAACCAATGTAGTTACATTTGGAGATGAAGTTATTGTTGATGTTACGATAGCAAACCCATCATTACAAGCGAAAAAGAAGGTAGAAGTTGAGATAATGAAAGCAATTCACCAACATATTGATCAAAAAATTGATGTAAAAGTGAATGTGAAGGTAGAAGTTCAACAAAAAGAAAACCCAAATCAAATTAGAGGAAAAGAAATTCCTAATATTCAAAACATCATAGCCATTGCTTCAGGTAAAGGTGGAGTAGGAAAATCTACGATTACCTCAAACATGGCAGTATCTTTAGCAAAAATGGGCTTTAAAGTAGGAGTGTTAGATGCCGATGTATACGGACCATCACAGCATTTAATGTTTGATGTAGAAAGAGAAAAGCCATTAGCGGTAAACGTAAATGGACGTTCAAAAATGAAGCCGATTGAAAGTTACGGAGTAAAATTATTATCACTAGGTTTTTTTACAGATCCAAGTCAAGCAGTAATTTGGCGTGGACCAATGGCTTCAAAAGCATTAAATCAATTAATCTTTGATGCAGATTGGGGAGAGTTAGATTTTTTATTAATCGACTTACCTCCAGGAACAGGAGATGTACATTTATCAATAGTACAAGCAGTACCAATTAACGGAGCAGTTGTAGTAAGTACACCGCAAAACATTGCCTTAGCAGATGCTAAAAAAGGAGTAGCAATGTTTCAACAAGAAAGTATTAACGTACCCGTATTAGGTATCGTTGAAAATATGGCGTATTTTACACCAGCAGAACTTCCTAACAATAAATATTATATTTTTGGTAACGGAGGTGCTAAAAATTTAGCAGAAGATATTGAAACAAGTTTCTTAGGAGAAATACCACTAGTACAAAGCATACGTGAAGCAGGAGATGTTGGACATCCAGTAGCTTTACAAGAAAACACACCATTAGCAGAAGCTTTTACAGAGGTAACCAAAGAAATGGTTTCGCAACTATTAAAAAGAAATGCAAACCTACCACCAACAGAAGTAGTACGAATTACTACCATGAGTGGTTGTAGCTCAAAATAAGCAGTTATGGCAACAGCAGACATAAGAAATAACGTAGAAAAAGCGTTGGAAGAAATCCGACCTTTTTTAGTAAGTGATGGAGGTAATATCAAATTATTATCTATAGAAAACAGTACAGTAAAAGTACAATTAGAAGGAGCTTGCAGCGGTTGTTCAGTCAATCAAATGACCTTGAAAAACGGAGTAGAAGCAACAATTAAAAAATACGCGCCAGAAATTACAGAAGTAATTAACGTAGCTTAACTGATAAAAATCAGGTTTTAAGCAAAACAATTATTTTAATTTTGGGCGTTCGGGCGTGCTTTCGTTACTCGCTTCCCAATTAAAAAATTAGGAGAGCTCAAACAAGCCACTCAATCACTAACGCATACCTATTCCTGCCTTATTTCAAAAGGTGGGAATCTCAGTATAAATAAGAGAATTTTGTTACAAAATGATACAAACAGATATATTAATTATTGGAGCAGGACCTACAGGATTATTTACGGTTTTTGAAGCAGGATTATTAAAATTACGTTGTCATTTAATCGATGCCTTACCACAACCAGGAGGGCAGTGTTCAGAAATTTATCCTAAAAAACCCATTTACGATATCCCAGCTTATCCAGAGATTTTAGCAGGAGATTTAACCGATAAATTGATGGAACAAATTAAACAATTTGAACCAGGTTTTACCTTAGGCGAACGTGCAGATACTATTGAAAAACAAGAAGACGGAACGTTTATCGTTACCACTAATAAAGGAACAAAACATCAAGCGCCAGTAGTAGCTATTGCAGGAGGATTGGGAAGTTTTGAACCACGTAAACCACCGATTCCAAATATTGCTGATTTTGAAGACAAAGGAGTGGAATACATGATTAAAGAACCAGAAATATATCGCGGTAAAGACGTGGTCATAGCTGGAGGAGGAGATTCTGCTCTAGACTGGTCTATTTTCCTAACAGATGTAGCAAAATCGGTCACCTTAATTCATCGAAGAAATGAGTTTAGAGGAGCGCTAGACTCTGTTGATAAAGTACAAGAATTAAAGAATGAAGGTAAACTAATGCTGATAACACCTGCTGAAGTTAAAGGTATTGTGGGTGATGATAAAGTTGAAGGTGTACTAGTAGAGCAAAAAGATAAAGAACCATTTACATTGCCTTGTGAACATTTTATTCCGTTGTTCGGATTGTCTCCAAAATTAGGACCAATAGCCAATTGGGGATTAGAAATAGAGAAAAACGCGATAAAAGTAAATAACGCATTAGATTATCAAACCAATGTTGAAGGAATTTACGCAATTGGAGATGTAAATACCTATCCAGGAAAGTTAAAGTTAATTTTATGCGGATTCCACGAAGCAACGTTAATGTGCCAGAGTGCTTATAAACGTATTCATCCTGATAAAAAATACGTGATGAAATACACAACGGTTGGTGGAGTTGACGGATTTGACGGTACTCGAAAAGAAGCGCCTAAAGCTGTAGTTAAAGCAATTAATTAAGCGTGACATTAACTGAATACATACAACAATTATCAGAAGACAAATTATTGTACTTCGCCTTACCTGTATTTTTCATTTCCATGTTCGTGGAATACCGAATAGCAAAAGAAAAATACGACGGTAAAGATACTGGTGTATCAATGTTAATGATGGTGTTTTCTGCTATTGTTGAATTTATTCCGAAGATTTTAGCCTTTGTAGCTTTTTTCTACTTGTATGAAATCAGTCCGTTAAAAGGCATAGTGCAACGTCAATGGTGGGCATGGATTTTATTGTTATTGGCTGATGATTTTGCTTACTACTGGTTTCACCGATTAAATCACGAAGTACGTTTGTTTTGGGCAGGTCATGTACCGCATCATTCGTCAGTACATATGAATTTAGGAACAGCATTGCGTCAAGGAGTCGGAGAGCGTATTCATAAATTTTTCTTTTGGATGTGGATTCCGTTATTAGGATTTGATCCTTTAATGATGTTTACCATGATGGGAATCAGTTTAATTTATCAGTTTTTTGTACATACAGAATTGGTTGATAAACTTCCGAAGCCTATAGAACTAATCTTCAATACACCATCACATCACCGAGTGCATCACGCCTCTAATATTCGTTATTTAGATTGTAATCATGCAGGGATTTTAATTATTTGGGATCGTATGTTTGGTACTTTTTCTGAAGAATTAAAAGAAGTTGATAAACCAGTATATGGATTAACCGTAAATATTGAAACGTTTAACCCAGTAAAAGTAGCAACGCATGAATATGCTGCTATCTGGAAAGATGTAAAAAGAGCGGATAAATGGAGTGATAAACTCAATTATATATTCAATTCACCAGGTTGGACACATGATGGAGAAGATAAGAGAGCGAAAACCTTAAGGAAAAAGTTGTTTGGAGACAGGAATTAGGAAATGGGAATAAAAAGATTTGAAGATATCATTGCTTGGCAAAAAGCACAGGATTTTTCTTTAGAGATTTACAAGCATTTTAAATCTAGTAAAGAGTATTCTTTTAAAGATCAAATTACAAGAGCATCCGTTTCTATCTCTAATAATATAGCAGAAGGTTTCGATAGAAGTTCAAATCAAGAATTCATTCGATTTTTATATTACGCTTTAGGTTCTAATAGTGAAGTTCGTTCCGTGCTATATTTAGCTGTGCGTTTAGAGTTTATATCTAAAGAAAAATCAACAAAGCTAATACATCAGTCTAATGAAATATCAAGAATGATTTTTGGGTTGATAAAATCAATGAAGCAAAACCAATTTCTAATTCCTATTTACTAACTACTAATACCTAAATTATGGAACAAGATATTACTATAAAAATTACCGATCGTGACGGAGTAACGCACGAGGTACAAGCACCAACAGATATGGCTATGAACTTAATGGAAGTAGTTCGCTCGTACGAATTAGCTCCTGAAGGAACTATTGGTATTTGTGGTGGAATGGCAATGTGTGCATCATGTCAATGCTATGTGAAATCAGATCACGAATTACCAGAAATGGGAGATGATGAAGAAGCAATGTTAGCAGAAGCTTTTTATGTAGAAGATAATAGCCGATTGGGTTGTCAAATACAAATGACCCCCGATTTAGATGGTTTAGAAGTAGAGTTAGCTCCAGAGAGCTAAGAACAAAAGAATAAAATTTTTAAAGCGCAGTATTTAGTGTACACTAAATACTGCGCTTTCTTTTTTTTATAAAATATGCTACTTGCGTCATTTTAAATTCCATTTACGTCATTTAATTTGTTTGGTCTGAATATACCTTTGCTTTAAATTATTAAGACTAAATAAAAATAAATGATTCTTAAATCTAGCCCTTCACTAAAGGAATTGTCATTAAATAGCTATTTGTTTAGTGACGAATCTGTGCAGTTGTATGAAGAGTATATTCAGAAAACAACCACTTATATTCAACAATTTTTATCCAACAGAACTTTTTATCAAGGAGACAACCTTGAAGAAATTTTAGCAAACAAAGAACAAGCGAAATTGGTAAATATAGAAGAAACACAACCTATAGATAGTGTTTTAGAAGAGTTGAATAACTTGTATATAAAAAATGCAATAGCATTTCATAACCCAACATACGTAGCACATTTAAATTGTCCAATTACCCTACCATCCATCATAGCAGAAATGATTACAACCACAATCAATACTGCAGTTGAAACATGGGACCAGAGTACTTCTGCAACTTTTATAGAACAAGAAGTTATTCAATGGATAACCAGCGTATTTAATCTTTCAAATAATTCAGATGGTGTTTTTACAAGTGGAGGAACACAATCTAATTTCATGGGGTTATTAATGGCTCGAGATAACTATGCTTTCAACCATTTTGGAATTAACATCAAGCAACATGGATGGAGTAATGAAATAAGTAAATTCAGAATTTTTTGTTCAGAAAAAGCACATTTCAGTATTCAAAAAAGTGCTGCTTTGTTAGGCATGGGCTATGATGCTGTTATACCCGTAAAAGTTGATAAAAAAATGCAGATGGATGCAAATGAATTGGTGCTGGCTATAGAAAAAACAAAACAAGAAGGTAATATTCCAATAGCAGTGGTAACAACATTGGGTACTACAGATTATGGGAGTTTTGATCCAATACAAACCATCGGAAAGATTGCCAAAGAACACAATATGTGGTTGCATGCTGATGGTGCTTATGGTGGTGCTTTTGCACTTACAAATACCCATAAAAAATATTTTAAAGGTATTGAGTTAGCGAATTCGATTACCATCGATTTTCATAAAACCTTGTTTCAACCTGTAAGTTGTAGTGCTTTTCTAGTTAATAATAAGCAACATTTTCAGTATGTGTCGTACTATGCAGATTACTTAAATCCTATTGAAGATAAAGATCCAGAACGACCAAACCTTATAGAAAAATCAATCCAAACAACACGTCGATTCGATGCTTTAAAAGTTTGGTTAACCTTAAAAATTTTAGGAACAAAAACCATTGCCAATTACTTAGAGGAGGTACACTCGTTAACAAAAGAAGTATATCGTAGTATAAAAGATCAAGAATGTTTTGAAATTGCTCATGTACCAGAACTAAGTACGCTCGTATTTAGATATAAAGCAGAAGGGGTAGCTGAAGATATTATTCATAACTCGATCAATTTATATATCAAAAACACTTTATATAAAGCTGGGAAAGCATCAATTGCAAGTACAAAGTTAAATGGCAGTATCTACCTGAAATTTACCTTACTAAACCCTAAGAATACAATTAACAATCTCCTTAATATCATAGAAATGGTTAAAACTACGGGAGAACAATACAAAACTACAAACTAAAAAAGATGAAAAATATAATATTAGATTTTATAGCCATTGGTGTAGGTCCTTTTAACTTAGGATTGGCCTGTTTATCAGAACCAATTAAAAATTTAGAAGGAGTCTTTCTCGATAAAAAAGAGAAATTTGATTGGCATCCAGGAATGTTGTTAGAAGACACTACTTTACAAGTGCCTTTTATGGCAGATTTGGTAACCCTAGCCGACCCCACAAGTCCTTTCAGTTTTCTTAACTACATCAAAGAACAAGGAAGAATTTATTCTTTTTACATACGAGAGAACTTCTTGCTACTTAGAAATGAGTACAACCACTATTGCCAGTGGGTAATTAGCAAGCTTTCTAATATCTATTTTAATACAGAAGTTACGAATGTAGACTACGATCAAAAAGACGGTATTTATGTAGTTACGAGTGTATGCACAAAAACACAGGAAATTAAAATCTATAAAGCAAAAAAGCTGGTTTTAGGAACAGGAACACAGCCTTACATTCCTGTTTGTTGTAAAAAGTTAAAAGATACTGCCGTTCATTCATCACAATACTTGCCTAATAAAGAACAATTACAACATAAGAAAAGGATAACAGTATTAGGAAGCGGACAAAGCGCAGCGGAAATATTTTCTGATTTATTACAAGAAATAGATACTAAAGGGTATGAGTTGAATTGGATAACCCGTTCACCTCGCTTCTTTCCGTTAGAGTATGCGAAGCTAACGTTGGAAATGACCTCACCGGAGTATGTAGACTATTTTTTCAACTTACCAGCATCAAAAAGAGATGTACTCATTAAAAATCAAAAGCATTTATACAAAGGAATCAATCAAGATTTAATCGGGTCTATTCACGATACGTTGTACGCAAAACGAGTCGTATCAAAAGAGCCATTAAAAGTTTCATTACGCACCAACTCTGAATTGAAAACCACCAAGGTATTAGATGAGGGTATTAAACTTGAGCTACATCAGGTAGAACAAGATAAGTATTTTGAACATGAAACTGACGGATTGGTGCTTGCTACAGGGTACGAATATCAATTACCTGATTTTATAGAGGGAATTTCAGACCGAATTTTATGGGATTATCAAGATCGATTCGATGTACAACGCAATTACAGCATAGATAAAAACAACAACGAAATCTTTGTTCAGAATGTAGAGCTACACACCCATGGTTTTGTAACCCCCGATTTAGGGATGGCAGCTTATAAAAACTCTTACATTATTAAAGAGATAACAGGAGTAGAGCATTATCCTATTGAGCAAAAAATTGCTTTTCAGCAATTTGAAGTAACGCAGGAAGAAGAAATAGAACTCAATGTCTTTGCATAAAGGTATGAAGCTAAAAACATTTTTAATAGTAATGACGTTGGTTGCAGTAGTAAGCGATTATTTACTGCATCCATTTTATCCACAGTTTTTCGAGCTTCGCTTTGGAATGACAAATCCTAAAAATGTAGGGTATTACTTTGCAGCTATCTGTTTTATGGTAATGATTGCGTTTCCTTTTTGGGCATACATTTCTAAAAAAGTGTCAGAATTAAATATCTTGGTGTACACTCAGGCGGTTGCAGGTATGTTAGCATTGTATTGCTATTATACCACATCGTATATTAATTTCTGGATAGTATCACTTGTCATGGTATTATTTAAAGGAAGTTATTTGTTAGTGTACCCTTACATTTTAAAGATTATTACCAAAGAAGAACACCCAAGTACAATTGGGTTACTTTCTGTAGTGGTGCATTTAGGAGGGATTTTAGGAGCGGTGTTAGGAGGGTTAACGGTGGACTATATAAATCCGAGCAGCATTTTTTTAATTATGGCAGCAGGCGATTTTATTCAAATGACTATGAGTGGTTATTTATTAAAAAGTAAAAAATATGCTACCGACTTAATTATTTCAGAAGAACCAGCTATTAGCGATAAAAAAAGTATTCCGAAAGGCTTTATTTTAAAGCTAGGTCTAATCACATTGATACTATATTTCAGTGATTTTTTAATCAGGCCTTTCTTTTCAACGTATTGGGAAAGTTTTTCAGTGTATAAAAGCAAGTTGGTTTCTGGTACTATATATGCTATTCCAGGTTTTGTGGCTTTGGTAGCCTTGTGGATGAATAACAAACGAAAATCAGAAGGATACGAAGGAATTATAAATGCTTTGTGCATAGGTTTAATAGGGCTGCTTTTGCAAGGAATTCCTAATGAAGCAGCAGTTGTTTTAGGAAGAGTTATTTACGGATGGGCAATTTTTCAAGGAGTCGTGAAATTTGACATCCTATTATTTGAATTAAGCTCACCAGAGTCGTACTCAGTTGATTATAGTAAAATACATTTCTTCCAAAATTTAGGCGTGTTACTAGCTTCATTAAATGTAGGAATTCTAGTCGATAGTTTCGGTTTACGAATACCGTTTGTCATTGCATTAGGAGGGTTTTCACTAACACTAGTCTTATACTTTATCATGTTTAAATCGGTACGAAAAGTGCACAAACAATTAGCAAAAGCTTAGATGATGACAACAACAGATACCATCGCTTTTTCAAAAGAGTACAAAGACTTTGGAAGAATTACTATTCGTCCTTTTCAAGTACAAAAAGACAGTGTTTTTTTACAAAAATGGGTCACACAAGAGTATGCTGTTTTTTGGGGTATGCAAAATGCAACGGTAAAAGATGTTGAAGAAGAATATACTCAACTTACAACACCAGAACATTACGATGTTTTTGTAGGAATGTTTGATGACGAACCTGCATTTGTAGTAGAACGTTACAATCCACAATTAGACATTATTCATAATTTTTATAAAGCTCAAACGGCTGACTGTGGCGTGCATATTATTGTAGCGCCACCAAGAATTACTAAAACACCAAATTTTACATGGTTTATGTTTCGGTCTATTATGGATTTTGTTTTTACGAATTCTACTATCAATAGAATAGTAGTAGAACCCGATATTCGAAACAAAAAAATGTTTGCATTATGCCAACGCATAGGCTTTCAACTAGGAAACGTAATAGAATTGCCTAACAAAACAGCGCAATTAGCATTTTTAACTAAAACCAATTACCAACAACAAACCCAATCCTTTTCACCCTTAAAAAGAAGTGCCATGAATACTTTAGATAATGTGGTTTCCCCACAGCAATCAACCCAACATATACAACCAGAAGTTTGGCAAAAAACCAACCAACTGTTAGTAAAAAAAGCATTATGTGAGTTTTCACATGAACTGTTAATTCAACCAACAATAATTCATGAACTAAACAACGGATATAAGCTGTACAAAGTTCATGCAGATAATATAGAAATCCAATATGAGTTTGAAGCAAAAGCAATGGCTTTGAATCACTTGATGATTGATGAAAATTCTATAAAAAGATATGTAAAAGAAGTTGAAGAAGAAATCGACGCAATCACGTTTATAAAAGAGTTTAGAAAAGCATTAGGAATTACTGATGAAAAAATGCCTGTGTATTTAGAGGAAATTATAAGTACACTGTACGGAAGCGCATTTAAGCTTACGAAAGGAAACCCAACAGCCAAAGAATTAGCAACAGCTGATTTTCAAACGATAGAACAATCTATGACGGAAGGACATCCTGGGTTTGTAGCAAATAATGGAAGAATAGGTTTTGATAGTAGCGATTATCGATCGTATGCACCAGAAGCAGGAAATTCTTTTTCGTTATTATGGTTAGCAGGACATAGATCAAAAGCAGTTTTTTCAGCAATAGAAGCATTGCCCTATGAAACTTTAATACACCAGGAATTAGATGTTGATACTATAGCACAATTCAATACAATAATTGAAGAAAAAGGCTTTAGTCCAAAAGAGTACTTATTTATTCCTGTTCACCCATGGCAGTGGTTTAACAAGCTAGCTACAATTTTTGCCTCTGAAGTTGCTAAAGGAGATTTAATCTGTTTAGGATATGGACCTGATCAATATTTAGCACAACAGTCAATTAGAACGTTGTTTAACATTACCAACCCACAGAAATTTTATACCAAATCCGCATTGTCTATTTTAAATATGGGCTTTATGAGAGGGTTACCTTTATACTATTTAGGAACCGCACCTAAAATGGCAGTTTGGTTAGAAGATTTGTTATATAACGATGCGTATATAAAGGAAAACGGATTTAAAATGTTAAGCGAAATAGGGTCGGTTAGCTATGTGAACCCCTATTTTGAAGAATTTGGCCCACATAACGATTACAATAAAATGCTAGCCTCATTATGGAGAGAAAGCCCATATTCAGTAGTTAAACAAAATCAAAAACCACTAACGATGGCAGCGTTATTACATATAGACCATCACGGAAAAGCATTGTTGCCAGAAATTATTAAAGACTCAGGAATTTCAATAGACGATTGGTTACGTAGTTATTTAAAAGCGTATTTGAGTCCTTTGTTACATTGTTTTTATAAGTATGATTTGGTGTTTATGCCCCATGGTGAAAATATTATTTTGGTAGTAGAAAACAATATCCCTGTGTATGTTTTACTAAAAGATATTACCGAAGAAGCCTGTATTTTAAGCCCGGAAGTTGAGCTGCCAGAAGACTTGAAAAGAATGTATGCGCCCGTTCCAGAAGATGTAAAATTACTATCCATATTTACAGATATGTTTGATGGCTTCTTCCGTTTTTTAACTCCAATTTTAGAAGAACATGCTAATTATAGTGAGTACCGTTTTTGGAAATTAGTTGCAGGGCATATTCAAGAGTACCAAGAGCAGTTTCCTCAATTATCAAACAAGTTTAAACAATACGATTTGTTCGCTGAAGACTTTAAACTTTCGTGTTTAAACAGATTACAATTAAATAATCACAAACAGATGATTGATTTAGACGACCCTGTTGCTCTACTTCAATTTGCAGGAAAGTTAAAAAACCCGATAGCAGCATTTAAAACTCAGGAAATATAATTATGGTTCAAACGTATCAAACAGTCTTCAGTAAAAAAATAACAGGGCTAGGAATAATAAGTATTCGTCCGTTTCAATTAGAAATTGATACACCAATGTTACATAGTTGGGTAACACAATCCTATGCAAAATATTGGGGAATGTTAGAAAAATCGTTAGAAGAAGTACGTACCGAATATCAAGAAATTGAAAACAGCCCCCATCATCATAGTTATATAGGTCTGTTAAATGACACTCCTGTGTTTTTAATGGAATTATACAAAGTATCAGAAGATCTAGTCGCAAACTATTATAATGCACAAGAAAAGGATTACGGAATGCATGTTTTAGTAGCACCCGTAAAAAAAAGAATACCACAGTTTACATGGCATGTGTTTTCAACCATTATCGATTATTTTTTTAGTTTGCCACAGGTGGAAAGAATTGTCGTAGAACCCGATGTAAACAACCAAAAAATACACATGCTAAATAAAAAAGCAGGCTTTGTATACCAAAAAGAAATTGAGTTGCCTCATAAAAAAGCTGCATTGGCTTTTTGTACAAAAGAGATGTACCAATTAGCTTTAATCAAACTAAAACAACATGACAAATAATATAGCACATTTACAACCCGATGTATGGAAGTTTGTAAATCGTCAATTAATAAAAAAAGCCATTAGCGAGTTCTCTCACGAACTTATTTTAACTCCCGAATTTATTTTAGAAGAAGAGGATGGAGGTATATATCAAATAACGTCTGATAATAATAAGTTTATTTATCGCTTTAAAGCAAAAAAGTATTTGCTTGATCATTGGTTGGTTGACGCAAAAAGCATCATCAAAAAAAATAAAACATCAGAAGAAATTGATCTAGATGCCTTGCATTTTATAACAGAGTTTCAAAATACTTTAGAGATTCCCAATGAGTTTTTAGCAACTTATTTAGAAGAAATAACAAGTACACTTTCTGGGGCTGCATATAAGTATGCGAATGAGAAATTTTTAGCAAATGAATTAGCAGAAAGAAGCTTTCAAGAAATAGAGCATGCGATGACTGAAGGTCATCCGTGTTTTGTAGCAAACAATGGTAGAATAGGATTTAATATTGATGATTATCATGTATATGCACCAGAAAGCAATCATCTATTTAAAATTGTATGGATTGCAGCTCATAAAAAATATACGACCTACACAGCTGTTGAAGGTTATGAATATGAAAAACTTTTAGAAAGTGAGTTAGGAAAAGAAAAACTAGCCTCATTTAAAACAGTTGTAAAGAAGCAAAATCTAGCCTTAGAAAATTACATTTTTATGCCCGTGCATCCTTGGCAATGGAGAAACAAAATAGTAGCTGTTTTTGGAGCAGACATTGCTCAAAAAAACATCATTCTGTTAGGTGAAAGCAATGATAAATTCTCTGCGCAACAATCTATAAGAACGTTATTTAATGCTTCCCATCCAGAAAAGTTATATACGAAAACAGCGCTGTCTATTTTAAATATGGGCTTTATGCGTGGATTGTCTCCATATTATATGCAAAGTACGCCTCATATAACTCGATGGATAACGGACTTGTTGGCAGATGATGCATACCTGAAAAAAAATGGATTTACCATGTTAGGAGAAGTGGCAACAGTAGGATATCACAATCATTATTACGAGGTATTAGGAAAAACAAATCCGCATAACAAAATGTTGTCTGCTTTGTGGCGAGAGAGTCCGTATACAAAAATTAGTTCCAACCAACGAGTACTTACGATGGCAGCTTTATTGCATGTAGATTATCAAGAAAATTCTTTGCTGGTATCTTTAATCGAAGCATCACCCTATGATGCAGGTATTTGGGTTCAGCGTTATTTAAAAGCTTATTTAGCTCCCCTACTTCATTGTTTTTTTAAGCACGAATTTGTGTTTATGCCGCATGGAGAAAATCTTATTCTAGTATTAGAAGAAAATACACCCGTACATGTGTTAATGAAAGACATCACGGAAGAAGTAATTGTGTTTAATGAAGAAATGTACTTGCCTGAGCACGCTAAAAGATTATTTACTAAAACTTCTGATACAATGAAAATACTCTCAATTTTCACAGATGTTTTCGATTGTTTCTTCCGTTTTATGGCACAACAGTTAGACCGTTATGCGAATTTTTCAGAAGAAAATTTTTGGCAATTGGTGGCAGAATGTGTGTATGCATATCAAGAAGAGTATCCTGAGTTTTCAGAGAAATACGAACGATACGATTTGTTTGTTAATGAGTTTGACCGCTGTTGTTTAAACAGGTTACAATTAAATAATACAAAACAGATGTTGAGTTTGGCTAATCCAATTCAGAGTTTAAAACTCAGAGGAACTTTAGAAAATCCACTAGCTAAATTTAGAAAAGAAGTGGCAAGTGAAATAATAGTACAGAAAATTTAAGAAAATGGATTTATCTTCTATTGAAACATTAGCGAGTAAATTGCAGTACATGAGTATAATAGTGCTTGTTTTACTGCTGGTTGAATGGGGAATTCTTATAGTAACGAGTCTTGTAGAAAAAAACAAGGAAGGTGTGGTTAGTATTGTTTCTTATTTAATACAAAGCATACCTTATTTACTGCTGTCAAAAGTATTTATAGTAGCAAGTATGTTTTGGTTGTATGAAAATAGGTTGTTTACCTTGGGATTTCAATGGTATGTTTGGATTGTTGCCTACTTATTATACGATTTTACAGTTTTTTTTATTCATTTTTTAGGGCATAAAGTTAGAGTTTTATGGTGTATACATGGAGTACATCATACAGCAGAAGAAATGAATTTAACAGTAGTTGCAAGAGGATCTATTTTTGATGTGTTTTTTACCCCTTTTAACTTTATTTGGTTGCCAATTTTAGGAATTCATCCACTGATGATTTTTGTAATAGAGCCCATTGCACGCCTATATGCTACACTAACCCATATAAATGAAAAAGTTATAGGCAAACAAAGATGGTTAGATAAAGTGTTAGTAACCCCCTCTGTTCATAGAGTGCATCATGCGAAAAATCATATTTATTTAGATAGAAATTATGGAGAAACTTTTAGCATTTGGGATCGCTTGTTTAAAACTTTTCAAAAAGAATTAGATGATGAAAAAATGTTATATGGAATTATGCACGATAAATTAAATAGCGAAAGCTTATGGCATGTACAGTTTTTATTGTGGAAAGAATTGTGGACGGATGTTAGAGATGCTCCAAAGCTAATAGACAAAATAAAATACATAATTATGCCTCCTGGATGGAATCATATCAATGGAGGAAAAAAAGCAAAAGAGTACAGAAGTGAAGCTTGGTTACACAAGAGAAAAGAAAAATCTAGTGAACTTGAACACAGGTTTTAAAATTAAGACTTAAGAAAAGAGTTTTTTCGAAACTCCTTTGGGGTTGTTTTTTCATACTTTTTAAAAGCAGCTGTAAAATGAGTAGGGTTTTTATACCCTACCATATCAGCGACTTCATAAATAGGCTTTTGAGTATGAATTAATAAACTTTTGGCCTTATTCATTCTTACTTGTTTGGTATAATTAAAAATCGTTGTACCAAACATTTTTTTAAACTCACTTTTTAAAATATTTTGATTTAATAACACTTTACGAGCAAGTTGTTGTATTGGTATTTGTTTGTTGATATTCGACTGGAGTATGGCTTCTGCTTTATGTACTTTTTTTAGAATGTTTTCATTAGGAGTATACCTTTTTTCAGAAAAAGTATTCAATTGTAGGTGTAATAATTCTAAAACTTTTGATTCTAAAAAAATACGTTTTAGGAATCCTTTTTGCGAATTAGAAAGCACGTCGATAATAATTTTCTCCATACTAGAGTTTAATTGTTGAGTGAAACAGAGTTCAAGAGATTTGTTATTTGAAAAAAGAGGCTGCATTTGATGTTTCTGTATAAAAAAATCATACAGTTTAATTTTAATTTCTAGTATTGGTTTGTCTCTGTAAAAAAAGGTTTTGTTTTCAATATTACTATTACACAAGAGACAGCATTCATTTCTTTCAAGAATAAAATCTTTTTTAAAATTAGAAGCTTTTATAATTTTTTCCCCTTTAATTAATACAGAAGATTCTAAAATGCTAAGAGAATCATTCGTAATAAAAAGAAAATCTTCTTTAAACGTGGCATTAATTATATTAATGAACAGTCCGTCAAAGTAGTAACTAGTTACTAATCCCCTACCATAAGTGGGGTTAATTGTATAGGTTGAGGTTTTTATACCACAGTCTAGAATTTCTGTTTGTAGTTGCAGTATCTGTCTAAACTGTGGGGTTTTGTTATTGACAATAACTATTTCCATAAATTACGGGGGATATAGGAAACGGGGAATGAGCCTAAAGTAAACGATCTCTTAAAATTATTTGAAGAGATATAGGTGTATTGTCTTTAAACCTTATTAATTAGTAAATAAAAGAGCTTCATTTTTCAATTATTTTTTAGTCAAAAATATGCTAGTTTTTTTGAGAATTATCAGCTAATAATTGTTTGCGATTTTTATAATCTATAGGGTGTTTTGTAAAAGAACTCTTAGCCGTTACTTCTGGTTTAATCTTTATATAAATAAACAAGGCAGTAATCGAAATACCCAACCATAATAAATCAATCGTAAGAATATCAAATTGTTTGGCCTTGTAGGTGTTCCAAATCCAATTGTTAGAAACCATACCGCTAACTATTGGAATAAAAAAGCCTAGAATAGCTCCTGCTAATAAAGTAGCTTTATTTGTGAAATAATTATTTCTTTTGAATCTGAAATAAATAGTAACGAGCAACCAAACAACAAAAAACCAAGTATATAAAAGGCTCATTTTTTGAGTTTGATAAGCTTCGGGTAACAATTTTACCACCAAGAAAAATAAGGCAGTAATAGGGTACAAAGACAAACAAATAGCAAGATAAATATGTCCTACTTTAGCTGTGTATAAGCGTTGCTTTAAACGCATACTTTTTTTGTTACGAGCTTCAATCCAAATCAACACCCCTGTGATAATTACAAAGCAAGTAATAAGAGCTAGGATAAAGTAGATAACTTTTACAGCAATACCGCCAAAGTTACCATAATGTAAGCGACTTACTGAAAGTTGAATGTCATCTGTATACTTACTTTCATTAGGGTTTCTTACAATCGAAGTTTTATCAGTTTCAAAATCATAAAATACCATTCCCGAACTTAAAAAACGTTCTTTATAATCCAGTTCACCAATTAACCCATACTTCATATTAGTGCCACCATAGTTTTTAATTAAAACATAATTTGAATTAAAATGAGACCAACGGTTGGCATTTTCTTTTACAAACTGGTTTACACTAGGAATCTCTTTGTCTGTTTTAGCAATCCATTCAAAGGATTTACGGTCGGGACGTAAATCTTCCATTAGTTTATCTTGATCTCCACCGTATAAAAAGTTTGCTGGCAGTAAAACAAATAAACTTAAACAGAAATAAGCAGCAGTAACAGCATACATAAACTGAAAAGGGAGCCCGATAATACCTAGAGCTGTATGTGCGTCTGTCCACACTCTTTTTAAAGCAATTTTAGGATTAAATTGGTAAAAGTTGGAAATAATTTTTTTCCAATGTACAATCACCCCAGTAACAATGGCAAATAAAAAGAATAAAGAAACAAAACCAGCAAGGTAAATTCCAATAGTGGGTATTTGTGTAAAGAAGTGTAAGCGGTATAAAAATTCTCCTAAGCCATACTTCTCCACATAACTAGCTGTTTCACCTGTATGAATATTTATAGCTTGATAGTTTTGATATTTAGCTTCATCAGGAATGTTTACTGTATCTTTTGCAGCGGAGGTTAACACATAAATGTTGTCACTTTTATGCCCTAAGTAAAAACGAATATCTCTACTCGTTAAATGATGATTTTCTGAGAGTTTTTTTAATAAAAAATCATAATCAATATTTTCTCGAGCAATATTTTGCGAATGCTTACCGTCTTCCCAGGCTTCAATTTCGTCTTTAAAAAGGGCAAAAGATCCGGTAAAAAAAATCACATATAAGGCTACACTTATAACAATACCACTAACGGTATGTGTATTGAAAAACACATTGTAATTTCTGTTACTCATTATACAAAGGGATTTTGTTGGTTTCCGAAGTAATAAACGATGTATAAGATTATTAAAGCTACAAGGTATATACCCCAAGCTTTCCATCCATTTTTAAACAGAAAAGGAATAATTAACAAAGCACCCCAAACAATAAAAATGGTATAGATAGAGGTAATTAATATTTCCTTTGGATTGGGTAACCACAAGACTAAACACATGTGTAGTAAGGCACTTATCATATATCCACCTATTAAGCCTGCAGAAATTTTAGCAAACTGCTGCCAAGGTGATTGGTTTAAATATTTAGAGTTAGCAGGCATGTTAAAAAAAGTATTCTATTAATAAGGTTAGCATACATAAAACAGTAAGAAACATATAGTTTACCACTCTTAAAGGGGTAATGAGAGTGATAAGACTTAAAAAGAGCGAAGTGGCAACAATCCATGTAATAATACCAGCAGAGAGTCCCAAAAGGGAGATAGCTAAAAACATTCCCAAAAGCAAAAAACAGAGTCCCGTTATTTTAGGACAAGGTTTAGTGTGCTGAAACCATTTTTGAAAGGCAAGATTATCAGCTGAATAAGCTTTTTCAGAGGAGTTGTATAAGTTATAGCATCCGAGAAAAATAATAAGAAAAGTAACTGTTTTCATAAGGGTTTATGGAAAGGACAAAACCCTAAACATAAAAGTTTAGAGCTTTGTGTTTGCAATATTTAATAATATGGCTATTCATGTTAGTTAAAACTTATCACTGAAGCTTATAGTTGGTTATTGATAAAATATGTAGCGCAGTGCCAAATAATTTTATAGTCATCTCCTTTGAAAGTGCCAGGAGTTTTTTCTTCATAAGTAGTTTCTACTGTATACATAGTTTTTTTAGGTAATTTGAAAGTAACGAGTCCTTTTTCGTCAGTTTTTTCTTTTACAAACCATTTACCTTCAGCAAACAATGTAACTTCTCCATATTTTAAGGCTGAATTTTTATACAATACTTTTAAAGTGATTTCATCAGTGTTTTTATGATGCTTTGGAGTGATATCAATAATTTCAATTCCTTTAGGGTTGGTACTTTTTAATTTACTAATAGAGTTGCCAACAACCACTCGTGCTTTTGCGTGATATTCTGGTTTAAAGATTGTATAATCGTATTTTGTATAGTCAAACACTTTTATTTTCTTGTTATCTACGGCAATAGTATAGGTTCCTTTTTGTTGCGGAACAAAAGAAGTGCTATAGTAATCGTTTTTAGCGATTGTTTGTAAAGAGGTCTTACTTCCATCAGGGGCGATTAACCAAATAGTAAAGTCTTTTACATTGTTATAATTATCTCCTCCTACCTTTTCAATAACACCTTCAGAAAATTCTCCGAAACGAATTTTAATTTCGTGTTCGTTGTTTAGTTTTCCTGTAGGGTTGGTTTCAATCCATAAGTAATGAGCAAAAGAATTACTAATTACTGTTAAAAATAGTATTGTTAAAATTGATTTTTTCATTTTTTAATAGTTTATAAAACCACCTAAGAAAATAGGTGGTTTTTAGTTTGTTAGAATAAGTTATAAGTAAGAGATACTCTACCATTAATTCCTGGTTCAGATTGCCAGTATAAGTACGTTCCGTAGTTTGCACCAGAATACAAATGTTTGTTTAAAATATTGTTGATATTTAAAGCAACACGTAATTTGTTGTTCTTCCAATGAATACCTCCATCCATTCTAAAGTAGTCTGGTAATTCTGTTTTGTTGTCTGCATTCCAAGCCCAAGAAGATCTATCTACTAAATATTGATATCCTAGAGAAAGGCCAAAACCTTTCAGGGCTGAATTCTCATTAAAGTTATAATTTAACCACCCATTAGTGATATGTTTTGCATGTCCAGCAATTCTTGTTCCTACGGTATTTGGAATGTCAGATTTTGCAATCTCAACATTTGTATTGGCGTAATTTAACAGTAAGTCCAATTCACTTGTAATGTGCGCTTGCATATCAAATTCAAAACCTTTCGACTCTACTTCTCCGAGTAAAATGCTAAACTGACGGGTAGGATCGGTAGGATCGCTAGTAGTCATGTTGTTTTTATTGATAATGTATGCACTTAATGAAGCGTTTATTTTGCCGTTTAACCAATTGGTTTTTAAACCAGCTTCGTAAATAGTTCCTTCAATAGGATCAAATCTTTTTCCAGTATTATCAATAGCATCATTTGCTAAGAATGATTGGTCGTATAATCCATAAGCGGTAATTTGCGGAGTAATATCAGCACTCAAACCAATTCTAGGAGTGAATTTTTTAGTGGTAATATCCCCTTTAGGCTGTAATGCTGTATACCTACCCGCTAATGTTAAGCGTATTTTATTCTCTAAAAGGCCTATTTCATCTTGTGCATACAAAGAGTTAATTGTTGTTCCGTAGGTATATAAACTAGCACGTTCTTTTAAAGGGGTACTTCTATCAAATACTGGAAAAACTCGATCTCCATAAGTTGGGTTATAAATATTAAACGGATTTGCAGGGGTGTCTACCGTACCAGCTTGACTAAAATCAGCAAAATACTCTTTGTCGGTATAATCAAAGCCTCCCATCACTTTATGGCTAATAGCTCCTGTATTGAATTTTCCGTTCGCATACAATTGAAAGTATTCGCTTTCAGAAATAGCGTCCCATATACTTACACTTCTAATAGCATCACCATTATTTTGTATGCTACCTAACCAAGCAGAAGCTCCTTCTTGTGTGTAAAGCATTGTTACATATTTTGCTTCCACAGACCAGTTTTCGTTAAAGTTATGAGTTAGTTGGTTTAGTAAACTAACTTCTTTAATATCAGTGTCTGGGAAATTACTATCAACCATAGCAAAATCTTTAGGGAGGCTACCAAACCCTTTGTCAACAGGGCCAAATATATAAGCTGCACCAATGAGAGTGTTAAGTTTTTGGAAAGAAAACTCGGTTAAGAAGTTAGTTTTATCTGTTATTTTATAAGATAAAGAAGGAGCGATACCTATACGTTCGGTATCTTCAAATTTTCTATGACTTCCTGTATTTTGATATAAAACATTTAAACGAGCTAATAAGCGCTTGTCACTTGTCAAAGCACCACCAAAGTCAGCCGCCGCTCTATAAGTGTCAAAACTACCAGCCATTAAGTTTACAGTTCCCATTTTTTCTTCTGTAGGTTTTTTGGTTACGACGTTGTAAAAACCTCCAGGTTCACCAGCAGCCATCATAAAGCCTGATGGGCCTTTGACAAACTCAATACGATCTACCATAAAAGTATCTTCAGATAATGGTCCCCATGAATCTTGAATATTGACTCCATTTCTAAAAGCAGGTAATCTGAATCCACGCATGTTAACACGAGCAAAATGTCCCCAATGCTCTATATTGCTAACACCACTAACGTTTCTAAATGCACCTTCTAGCATGTTTGTAACAAGTTGATCTTGCAGTATTTCTGTGCCAACAACTTGAACGTTTTGTGGTAATTGTTTAATTGGAGTTTTTAAACGTAAAGAATTGGATACGTTGTTTTTAGCATACCTGTTTTTTACACCATCAATTGTAACTTCATCTAATTGATCAATTGCCTCTTTAAGAACAATTTTACCGAGGTTTTTAGATTCGTTACTCTTAAGTTTTACGGTAATTGTTTTTCTTTCAAAACCAACCATTGATAAATTAACTACATATTTACCTTTTTTTAAGTCTCTAAACTCAAACTCCCCTTTTTCATTGCTTACAAGCCCTTTATTAGTTGGAGATAGAGTTATATTTACTGAAGCGAGGAAATCATTATTGTCAGATACAATGATTCCCTTAATAGAATTGTTTTGGGCAACTAATGTTGTCGTAATAAATAAAAACAATACCAACGATATAGGTACAATTTTCTTCATTTTGTTTATTTATTTAGATTTAATAAAAATTATTTAACAAGGCAAATATATTCCAAGAGCCGTAAGTGTCAAAATTTATTTAGACTAATTTTAAATAAAAAAAACTAAAATTTTGAAATTTAATGAGATATCAACATCTTTTTAAATTTGGTATATTTGTAAAACGCAACTAAAAAACCTATTTAAAATGCATTGGAAAGATCTTTTAGCGCATTTAAAGTTTATGATAAAACGGAATCCAGAGTAACTATTATTGATTGATTTTGTGATTTAGTCACGATGTATGTAGCAAGTAGTATGAGCTGACTAAATAAAGGAAGAGTGTTAATTGTAAAATTAACATATTGTTGAATTATCAAATTAATTAAAAATGCCTTTTTATCATAAATTAGGAAAAATTCCACACAAGCGACACATTCAGTTTCGTAAAGAAGACGGAAGTTTATATTACGAACAATTGTTTGGTACGATTGGTTTTGACGGGATGTCTACCAACAGTTACCATGAATACAGACCAACTATGGTCAAAGAAATCCGCAAACAATATTCGGTAGCACCCAAAGTAGCGAAGGAAAATAATATTCAATCGTATCGTTTTAGAGGATTTCAAGTACCGCCAGAAAATGACTATTTAAAAAGTAGAAAAGTAGTACTTACCAATTCTGATTGTAATATCATTTTAGCAGCTCCAAAAGAATCTACCAAAGAATATTTTTACAAGAATACCGATGCAGATGAGGTAATTTTTATCCATAAAGGAACTGGGAAATTACGTACGATGTTAGGGAACTTAGATTTTAAATACGGTGATTACTTAGTAATTCCTCGAGGAATTATATATAAATTAGATTTCGATACGGAGGATAACAGGTTGTTTATTGTAGAATCTTATCGTCCAGTATATACTCCTAAAAGATACCGTAACTGGTTTGGTCAATTACTAGAGCACTCGCCATTCTGTGAGCGTGATATCCGTAGACCAGAAGAGTTAGAAACCCATAACGAAAAAGGAGATTTCATTATCAATGTGAAAAAACAAAACGAAATTATTGAAATGGTATATGCAACCCATCCTTTTGATGTTGTTGGGTATGATGGATATAATTATCCGTATGCTTTTTCAATTCACGATTTTGAACCTATAACAGGGCGTATACATCAACCACCACCAGTACATCAAACTTTTGAAACAGATGCTTTTGTCATCTGTAGTTTTGTCCCAAGATTGTACGATTACCATCCACAAGCGATTCCCGCACCATACAACCACAGTAATATTGATTCTGACGAAGTACTGTACTATGTAGATGGAGATTTTATGAGTAGAAACGACATTGCACCAGGTCATATTTCACTACATCCGGCAGGTATTCCTCACGGACCACATCCTGGAGCTACTGAGAGAAGTATCGGTGAAACTGTAACTGAAGAACTAGCAGTAATGGTAGATACTTTTAAGCCGTTAAAAGTAACCGAAGAAGCGATGAAAATAGCAGACGAAGATTATTATAAATCTTGGTTAGAGTAGCTCAGCATACATATAAATATGACAATTTGAAAATGTGTCAATTCAATTTTCAAATTAACTAATTATCAAATTTTCAAAATAGAGAGAAATGTCAAAAGAAATAAAATCAGTAAACTACGGTTTAGAAAAAATATTTGAAGGAGCACAAGACTTCTTACCACTTTTAGGAACAGATTATGTTGAATTTTATGTAGGAAACGCAAAACAAGCAGCACATTTTTATAAAACAGCTTTTGGTTTCCAATCACATGCTTATAAAGGGTTGGAAACTGGTTCTAAAGAAGAAGTAAGTTATGTGTTAAAACAAGACAAAATCAAATTAGTTTTAACAACACCATTAAACAGTAAATCACCAATTAATGAGCATATTGTTAAACATGGTGACGGAGTTAAAGTAGTGGCACTTTGGGTTGAAGATGCAAGAAAAGCATATGAAGAAACGACTTCAAGAGGAGCGAAGTCATATATGGAGCCAACTGTTGAAACAGATGAGTACGGTGAGGTTGTAAGGGCAGGAATATACACGTATGGGGAAACAGTTCATATGTTTGTTGAGCGTAAAAACTATAACGGAACATTTTTGCCAGGATTCCAAAAATGGGAATCAGATTATAACCCACCAGCAGCAGGGTTAAAGTATATCGATCACATGGTAGGGAATGTTGGTTGGAATCAGATGGACGTTTGGGTAAAATGGTATGAAGATGTAATGGGATTTGAAAACTTCTTATCATTTGATGATAAGCAAATTCATACAGAATACTCAGCTTTAATGAGTAAAGTAATGTCTAATGGAAATGGAAGAATTAAATTTCCAATTAACGAGCCAGCTGAAGGGAAAAAGCGCTCTCAAATTGAAGAGTATTTAGATTTTTATGAAGGAGCAGGCGTACAACATATTGCAGTAGCAACTGATGATATTATAAAAACAGTAAGTCAATTAAAATCTCAAGGGGTAGAGTTTTTATCAACTCCACCAGAAGCATATTATCAAGCAGTTCCTGGAAGGTTAGAGGAATTTAGTCATGAGTTAAGAGAAGACATTGAAAAACTAAAGTCTTTAGGAATTATGATTGATGCCGATGAAGAAGGGTACTTATTGCAAATTTTTACAAAGCCAGTTGAAGATCGTCCTACATTATTCTTTGAAATCATTCAACGCATGGGAGCTCGAGGTTTTGGAGCAGGAAACTTTAAAGCATTATTCGAGTCAATAGAAAGAGAACAAGAATTAAGAGGAACGTTATAGACTAATAGATAATAGAAAAAAGAGAAAAGAAAATAGATGGTTTTACGGTCTATTTTCTCTTTTCTCTTTTCTTTTTTCTCAAACAAATGTAAAATGAGCAAAGAAGAAATATTAAAAGCAATAGAAGAAAAGTACGATAAATTAGGGGTTCCTGTTGAAGCAATGCTCGAAGGGCTGCTTTGGAGTGAGCCTATAACCTATTGGGATTATATTCAAACAGATGCCCTTTTAGGGTTGCAAATACCCCGAACTACATTACCAGATGAAATGGTATTTATCATGTATCATCAGGTAAATGAATTGTTGTTTAAAATGATTTTATGGGAAATTGAACAGGTGGCAAAATCATCAGAAATTTCTGCAGAAAAGTTTTCAAAACACTTAATGCGTATAAGCCGTTACTTTGATATGTTATGCAGCTCGTTTTCAGTTATGGGTGATGGAATGGATGTAGACCAATACTTAAAATTCCGTAATACACTAACTCCAGCAAGTGGATTTCAAAGCGCACAATATCGTAAAATTGAATTTGCTTCTACAGACCTTATTAATTTAATAGACGCTCGTTATAGAGATACAATTGATAGAAATTCGTCGTTTAAAAATGCTTATGATCACCTATACTGGCAGGCAGCAGGGAAAAACTACTCAACGGGACAAAAGACAACGCTTTTAAAGTTGTTTGAGAAAAAGTATATGGGTGATTTTATAGATTTTATGGAAGATTATAACGATTGTAATCTTTCCAAAAAATTCAAGCAATTGCCTGAAGAAGTTCAAGAAAATGAAGAGCTAATCAAGGCAATGCGTCATTATGATTATACAGTAAATGTAAAATGGGTAATGGCACATTACAATGCTGCAGGAAAATATTTGGGAGGAAGTGATGGAGATATAGAAGCTACAGGAGGAAGTAACTGGCGTAAGTACTTACATCCAAAATACCAAAGAAGAATTTTCTTTCCATATCTATGGAACGAAGAAGAATTGAAAAACTGGGGAACTTTTTAAACTCCCCCTAACAATAAAATAAAAGCTGTTTAATGTTCTGTTAACCAGCTTTTTTAAATTTTGGAATGGTAATTGTCTATCAATTTTCATAAGTTTGAACATTATGAGAAAAAAAATATTGTTTTTTACATTTTTAGTAGTTGTACAAAGTTTTTTTGCACAAAGTAAACCACAAGCCTATAAAAGTGGTGAATGGCTTCGTTTTGATATGAGTTATAGTGGCTTTTTAAAAGCAGGAACCGCTGTTTTGCAACTAAAAGAAAAGAATTTAAATAACCAAAAAGTATTGCATGCTATAGGAACAGGTAAAACAACAGGTGTAATTAGCTGGTTCTTTAAAGTTGATGATCGATATGAGAGTTATTTTGGAATAGATAAAGTAGAACCTTATTTGTTTAAAAGAAAAATAGATGAGGGAGGACATAAAAAGAACCGTCATATCACTTTTAATCATAACAAGAATACAGCATATGTGCAAGATTTTTTGAAGAAAAAAGACACATTGATATCTGTTAGATCTCCACAAGATATGATTTCTACGTTCTATTTTCTAAGAAGTCAAGATACTGAAAGTTTAAAAAAAGGACAAGAAATAAGGTTAGATATGTTTTTTGATGATAAAAGTTATCCATTTAAATTACGATTTTTGGGGTACGAAACAGTAAAAACCAAGTTTGGAAAGGTGAAAACACAAAAATTTAGGCCTTTGGTACAGGCAGGTAGAGTTTTTAAGGCAAAAGAAAGTGTTACTATTTGGATTACTGCAGATGATAATAAAATACCCGTAAAAATGAAAGCTTCTTTAGCTGTTGGTTCACTTCGTGCAGAATTAGATGCTTATAAGGGCTTAGCGAATCCTTTTGAAATAATAATAGACTAAAAACATGTTAGCTGTTTAAGATTTGTTAAAGTAGGAGAAAAAATAGTATTTATTTGTACTTTTGCGCATAAACTCAAATTTAAAGCAGCTTTTTTTTGAAAAAAATCATTTTCACACTCATTATTGTAAGCCTTTTCTTTTCTTGTAAAAAAGAAAAAAAGGTCGTCGTACAAGAACCTGTTAAGATAGAAAAGCCGAAGCCAATTATGGCTTACGGGTTTAATTTAGATAACTACAAGGTTATTAATGATACAATTAAGAGTGGAGAAAGTTTTGGGGTTATTATGGATAGACATCATGTGATGTATCCTAAGATTAATGAAATAGCAACCAAAATAAAAGATACTTTTGATGTTCGAAGAGTACGCTCTGGAAGAGCATATACAATTTTAGCTTCTAAAGACACTTTAGAACAAGCCCAAGTTTTTATTTATAAACATAATAAAGTGGAGTCGACTGTTATCAATTTTTCAGACTCCATAATTTCAGCGTATAAACACAGAAAAAAGATCAAAACGGTTGAAAAGGAAATAGCAGGTAAAATATATTCGAACTTATCAGTTACGATGGATAGTTTACAGTTAAAGCCAACATTAACAAATACGGTTGCAGATATTTATGCCTGGACATTGGATTTTTATCGTTTGCAAAAAGGAGACACATTTAAGTTGATTTTTGAAGAAAAGTTTATCAACGATACTACTTTTGTCGGATATGGCAAAGTTAAGGCGGCAATTTTTAAGCATAACGGAGAAGATTTGTATGCTTACAGATATGTAGCCGATTCGGTAAAAAAAATTCCTGAATATTATGATCAAGAAGGAAATATGTTACGAAGAGCATTTTTAAAGTCACCGATTAAATTTCAATATAGAATATCATCGCGTTATAATTTAAGAAGACGTATAAAGTTATACGGAAACAGAGTTAGAGCTCATAAAGGAACCGATTTTGCTGCTAGGTACGGAACTCCTATTATGACCACTGCAAGTGGAACCGTTGTAGAATCTGCAAGAAGAGGAGGGAATGGGAACTATGTAAAAGTAAAGCACAATAGTACTTATACAACACAGTATTTACATATGAAAAGGAGGAAAGTTAGGGTTGGCGAATATGTTAAGCAAGGAGATATTATAGGTTGGGTAGGTATGACGGGTAATACGAGTGGCCCTCATGTTTGTTACCGTTTTTGGAAAAATGGGCGACAAGTAGATCCGTTTCGTGAAAAACTGCCTTCTGCTGAGCCGTTGGATCCAAAAATAAAACCCGCATATTTAGAATATATAAAACCATTAAAAAGACAGTTAGACAGTATAACCTTACCGCAACCAGAACCCCTATCTTTCAAAGAAAAAGAAATCTTAGCTACGAATTAACTATGCCTTTACAAAATATAAATCCAACAGAAACCAATGCTTGGACAGATTTAACTAAACATTTTGAAGAAACGAAAGATTGTGAATTAAGAGAGTTGTTTCGTATCAGTAAAAGCAGAGAGAAAGAGTTTACAGTTTGCTTGGATGAATTGTTTGTGGATTACTCAAAAAATAGGATAACACAAGAAACAATTGACTTGTTGATTTCTTTAGCAGAAGAAGTTGAACTAAAAGATGCTATTGAAAAATATTTTTCAGGAGATAAAATTAATGTAACAGAGAATAGAGCGGTATTACATACTGCTTTAAGAAGTAGTACTGATATTCCTGTTTTTGTTGATGGAAAAGATATAAGACCTAAAATTAAAACAGCTTTACGAAAGATGAAGGCTTTTAGTAATAAGGTTATTTCAGGTAAGTGGAAAGGATATACGGGAAAATCAATTACAGATATTGTCAATATTGGTGTTGGCGGATCAGATTTAGGTCCTAAAATGGTTGTTGAAGCATTACAGTTTTACAAAAATAAGTTAAACACTCACTTTGTATCAAATATTGACGGAGATCATGTTTCTGAAATTTTAAAAAAGATAAACCCAGAAACAACCCTTTTTGTTATTGTTTCTAAAAGTTTTACAACCCAAGAAACTATTAACAACGCAAATACGATAAGAGATTGGTTTTTAAAATCAGCTACTGTTTTTGATGTTTCCAAACATTTTGTAGCAGTGTCGTCTAATATGAAAGCAGTTGATAATTTTGGAATCGACAAGAAGAATGTATTCCCAATGTGGGATTGGGTTGGAGGTCGATTCTCTCTTTGGTCAACCGTCGGTTTGTCAATTTCTTTATCCTTAGGGTTTGACAATTTTGAAGAATTGTTAAGAGGTGCTGAGAAAATGGACGAGCATTTTAAAACAGCTAATTTCAATGAAAATATACCCGTTATATTGGCTCTTTTAAGTATCTGGTATAATAATTTTTTTGGAGCTGAAACAGAAATGGTAATGCCTTACAGCGAATATTTAGAAAAACTTCCGACTTATTTACAACAGGCTGTGATGGAAAGCAATGGGAAAGATGTTGATAGGAATGGAAATCGAGTTGGTTATCAAACAGGAACCATTGTTTGGGGTGGGACAGGTGTGAATTCTCAGCATGCCTTTATGCAGTTATTGCATCACGGAACTAAATTAATACCAGTTGATTTTATTGGTTTCAAAGAACCGCTACATCATTTAGAAGATCATCATGAAAAATTGCTTGCAAATTATTCTGCGCAACAGGATGCATTAGCTTTCGGGAGAACAAAACAAGAAGCACATTTAGACTTAAAGACGAACAATCAATTAAATCAGATTAATAGTCTTTTACCGTATAAAATTTTTAAAGGGAACCACCCTAGTAATTCAATAGTTTTAAAAAAAATAACTCCCTATTCTCTGGGGATGCTTTTAGCGATGTATGAACATAAAATTTTTACCCAAGGAGTTATATGGAATATATTCTCATATGATCAGTTTGGTGTAGAATTAGGAAAAGAACTAGCTCAAAAAAAACTTAGAAACGATTAAATACTGCTCAATCGTATTTCTTTTTGGTTTTTTAACATATATATAGATTTTGTTAATAAGGGTGTTGAAAATTAAATCGCTGTTAATCAGTGTTTAGTGTGCATTTTTGTATATTACCTTGTCTTAATTTCTTGTTAAAACTTAACATTAAGTTAATATTAGCAATAGGTAAAAGCGGGATATTTGCACCTGCATTTAATAACAATTAGATTAAAAAATGAAAACATTTAAAAATGTATTACTTGTAGCTTTGTTCTTTGTAACAGCTACAGTTTTAGGTCAAACAAAAATTACTGGTACAGTAGTTGACGAAATGGGGGAACCATTACCAGGAGCTAACGTTGTAGTAAAAGGAACTACAAACGGATCTGCAACTGATTTTGATGGAAAATTCATACTAAACGCTAGTTCTAATTCAGGAGCAGTAGTAGTATCGTTTGTTGGTTATACCAACAAAGAAGTTTCTTTTTCTGGAGCTTCTGATTTAGGAACAATTGCTTTACAGCCATCTAATACTTTGGATGAAATTGTAATTATCGGTAAAGGGGTGATTGATTTAGCTGGAGGAAGAAAAACACCAGTAGCAGTTTCTACTATTAAAGCAGCTGAAATTCAGAAAAAAATTGGAACACAAGATGTTACGATGGCTTTGGTAAATACTCCTTCAATCTACGTTGCTGGTCAATCAGGAGGTTTTGGAGATTCAAGAATTTCTGTTCGTGGATTTGATCAAACAAATACCGCTTTCTTATTAAACGGACAACCAATTAACGGTATGGAAGATGGTAAAATGTATTGGTCTAACTGGTCAGGAGTTAATGATATTGCTTCTGCAATCCAAATTCAAAGAGGTTTAGGAGCTTCTAAATTAGCAATTTCTTCTGTAGGTGGTACAATGAATTTTGTAACAAAAACTACTGATAAAAAAGAAGGAGGATATTTTTATGCTGGTACAGCAAATGATAATTATTATAAGGTATCTGCTGTTTATAACACCGGTATGAGTGAAAGTGGATGGGGAACTAGTGTAATGCTTTCTCATTGGCAAGGTGATGGGTACTTTGATGGTACTAAAGGACAAGGACAAACTTATTTTATCTCTGTTGGATATAAACCAAATGAGAAACATAATTTTAACTTCTTACTTACAGGTGCACCACAATGGCATGACCAAAATTTCTCTAAAAGTATTCAAACATACTTAGATAAAGGGAAAAAATATAACAATAACTGGGGTACTTATAATGGGGAGTATATGACAGAAAGAAGAAATTTCTATCATAAACCAGTATTAAATTTAAACTGGGATTATAAAATCTCAGAAGTATCAAGTTTATCGACTGTTTTATATGCTTCATTCGGTCGTGGTGGTGGAACAGGAAATAGAGGGTCGAGAGAGAGAACTGCTGATGGGCTTATAGATTATGATGCAATTTATGCAAATAATGCTGCTGCTGGTGGAATAGGTATGTTTGGAAACGATACTTACATTACAAGATCTTCTGTAAATAACCATGCTTGGTATGGTTTAGTATCTAACTTTGAGCACGATATTAATGATAATTTAAAATTTAATATTGGAGCAGACATTAGAACTTATTATGGAACTCACTTTAGACAAGTAGCAGATTTCCATGGATTAAACTCTTGGACTGAGGATAGAGATTTAAAAGACAATACTCACACAAGAGTAGGTCCTACTGTAGCTGTTACAGCTACTGAAAGTTTTGGTACTAATCCTTGGTCTGCAATGTTTAATGCAGCTGGAGAAGACCAAAGAATTGATTACGATAGTAGTGAAAGAATTACTTATGGAGGAGTGTTTACTCAGCTTGAATATTCAAATGATAATATGTCTGCATTTTTCCAAGGAGCTATTTCTAATCAACAACACCAAAGATTTGATAGATATGACTATCTACCAGAATATGAAGATTCTAAAAAAGTAGATAACCTAGGTTATAATTTAAAAGCAGGACTTGGTTTTAAAACTTCTGAAAGAGGGTCTTTGTATTTCAACGGAGGTTATTATTCACGTCAACCATATCATGATAACATTTTTAATAGTTTTGATAATTCGATCAACCCAAGTTCTCAAAATGAAGATATCACTGGTTTAGAAATGGGATATAGCTTTAAGTCAGAATTCTTTAGTTATAATGTTAACCTTTATAATACAATATGGAAAAATAGAGTTGAGGCTGTTTCAATTTTTAATAGCGGAGTGCTTACTACAACAGAGAAAACAGGACAAAGCCAATACCATAAAGGAGTTGAGTTTGATTTTGTGGCAAAACCATTACAACAATTAGACCTTAGAGGTTTCCTTTCATTAGGTGATTGGACATACTCAGGATCAGTTGTTACAAGGACTTTAGATGAGGATAGAAATGTAACTGGAGCTAGTACAGTTGTAGACGTAGATGGAGGAAAAGTAGGTGATGCTGCTCAATTCACATTCGGTCTTGGTTTTGATTACTCTATTACAGATGATTTAAGTATAGATTCAGATTATAGATTCTATGATAAATTATATGCAAACGTTGGAGCAACTAAAGAAAACTTAGAACTTCCTTCATATGGTTTATTAGATGCTGGTATATCTTATAAATTAAGATTAGGAGAAGGATCTAAGTCTTTAGACTTCAGAGCAAACGTTAACAATGTTTTAGATACTGAATATATTTCAGAATTAAGAACTAACAATCCAGTTGGAGCTGGAACAACGAACACATACAAGGGTATTGATACTAGTAACCAAGGTTACTTTGGTATGGGAACTACTTGGAACTTCTCAGTTAGATATAACTTCTAATAATTTTAATTAGAAAAATAAATATAAAACCACCTCATATGAGGTGGTTTTTTTATGCATAAAATTCAGTATTTTTACACTAACTTAAAATGTATAAAATCATGATGAAAACTTTGCACTCTTATTGGGCATATATTGTATTAGCAGTTTTAATTTTTACTGTGGTAAATGCTATTATAGGATTAGTACAAAAAAAAGAATTCACCCATAAAGAGTTCCGTTTAGGGTTATTTACGTTAATTACAGCTCACATTCAATTATTAATAGGCTTAGGATGGTATTTTATGTCTCCTTGGTATAAAGCCTTAAAATCAAACGGAAGCGAGGTAATGGGAGAGTCAACGACACGTTTATTAGCGATTGAGCATCCATTAATGATGATTATTGCCATAGTATTAATAACCATAGGATGGTCAAAACATAAAAAACAAGTAAAAAGCGAAGCTAAGTTTAAAACCTTTGCCATCTTCTATGGATTGGCTTTATTGCTAATTCTCTCAAGAATTCCTTGGAGCAACTGGTTTTAAGATAAAATTATAGTCCCGCTTTCGCGGGATTTTCTATTTTTGCGGACTAGTAAAGTTTTAAAAATGAAATCGGTATGTTTTCTAAACGGTTTTTGCTCTTAAAAAAACAAAACTAGCAAACAACAAAACAACTAAATAGAATGAAGATCTTAAGTTATATTCTCTCATCAATCTTTGCATTGGTGTTTTTTTCTCTATTATTAATTTTCCATCCAGTACAATGGATTGGATTAAAATTTTTTGGTCAAGAAGGACACCAAAAAGTAGTAAATATCATGAATTGGTTTCTAATTAAATCGTTATTAATTTTAGGAATTCGAGTTCAATTTGAAAATAAACATAGCTTACCAGAAAATACCACTTTAATTTTTGTAGCAAATCATCAAAGTACATTTGATATTCCGCCAATTATTTGGTATCTTAGGAAGCACTACCCAAAGTTTGTATCCAAAAAAGAGCTAGGAAAAGGAATTCCTAGCATTTCTTTCAATTTAAAACATGGAGGAGCAGCTTTAATTGACAGGAAAGATCCTAAGCAAGCCTTATCTGAATTAGGTAAGTTCGCCAAACGAATTAATAAAAATAAATGGTCTGCGGCTATTTTTCCAGAAGGAACAAGAAGTAGAACAGGAAAACCAAAGACATTCTCTGTTAATGGGCTTAAAATGATTGCTAAATACAATCCAGATGCCTATGTGGTTCCGTTGTCAATAAACAACTCATGGAAAGTTTTTAAATACGGAAAATTCCCGTTAGGAATTGGAAGCCCAATAAAGATAAAAACGCACGAACCTATAAAGGTAAGTAGTTTACCATTTGATGAGTTAATAGCAAAAACTGAAGCAGCTGTAAAGTCTGCGATATACTAAACAAAAACAAACAACAATAAATATAAACCCTTAACTTAAATTATGTCATTACAAAACATTAGAAAAGAAGTAATGCAAACGCTGGAAAAAAACATTGACAGTTTTGTAGACAAATTCTTAATGCCAATAGAAAAAATTTGGCAACCAACTGATTTTTTACCCAACTCTCAAAAAGATACTTTTATTGATGAAGTGAAAGAAATTCAAGAAATTTCAAAAGAGCTTGACGATGATTTTTGGGTGGTTTTGGTAGGAGATACGATTACCGAAGAAGCTTTGCCAACCTATGAATCTTGGTTGTTAGATTTAGATGGAATAACACAGCAACCTGATAATGGTTGGGCAAAATGGATTCGTGCTTGGACCGCTGAAGAAAACCGTCATGGAGATGTATTAAATAAGTATTTATATCTTTCAGGAAGAGTAAACATGCGTGAGGTAGAAGTGTCTACACAGCATTTAATTGCTGACGGATTCGATATCGGTACTGCAACCGATCCGTATAAAAACTTTGTGTACACAAGTTTTCAAGAGCTAGCAACGTATATTTCGCACTTAAACGTAGCGAAAATAGCGAAGAAGAAAGGACACAAAGCTTTGGCAAAAATGTCTCGAATTATCGCTGGAGATGAAATGCGTCATCACTTAGCATATACTGAATTTGTAAAAGAAATCTTTAAGATTGATCCAAGTGAAATGATGTTAGCGTTTCAGCATATGATGAAACATAAAATTGTAATGCCAGCAATGCATTTAAGAGAATCTTTTGGAGAAAAAGGAAGTTTGTTTGATGATTTCTCAACAGTAGCGCAAAGAATAGGTGTTTATACTGGTTTTGATTATGTTGATATCGTAAGAAAATTAAACGAAGCTTGGGAAATTGATAAGATTACTAATTTAACACCAGAAGCAGAAAAAGCACGTGATTTCTTAATGAAATTACCAGATAGAATGTACCGAATCACCGAACGTATCGTAGTACCTGATACAAAGTTCAATTTTAAATGGATGATTCCTGCATAAAAATAAAAAAGCAACCAATTTGGTTGCTTTTTTATTGTAATATAAACGTGTCTTGATCATCCAAAAAGCGAAATCGATCACGGATTTTTGTTTGCTCTTGTTTGTTTAGTTTAACAATTAACGTTTCTTCACTCCCTAGGTTATTTTTAGCTAAACAATTTCCTAAAGTATCGTAGCATACGGTATTTCCTGTATACTCATACTTATTAGGGTCAACTCCTACTCTATTCACACCAGCGGTATAAGTCATGTTTTCAATAGCACGTGCTTTTAATAAGCTATCCCATGCTTCGATACGAGGTTTAGGCCAACTAGCTACATATAGCAATAAATCGTAATTTTCAGTATTTCTAGCCCATACAGGAAAACGTAAATCATAACAGATTAACGGGCAAATTTTCCATCCTCTATAGTCAACAATAATTTTTTCAGTTCCTGCAGAAAATACTTCATGCTCACCTGCTAGCGTAAAGGTGTGTTTCTTATTATATGAATCTATTTTCCCAGAAGGATGTACAAATAACAAACGATTGTAAAAACGATCATTTTCACGAATAACAATACTACCTGTAATGGCTGTGGCTTTTTTTTGAGCCAAATCTTGTAACCATTGTACCGTTTCACCTTCTATAGTTTCAGCAACTGCTGAAGCATTCATGGTAAATCCTGTAGTAAACATTTCAGGCAAAACGATTAAATCAATTTCATCTAATAAACCATTGATTTTTTTTTCAAATTTTTTTCTGTTTGCTGTAGGATTTTCCCAAATTAAATCCGATTGAATCAAAGCTACTCTTAAGTGATTCGTTGTGTTCATGAATATAGGCTATTTGTACTCTCAAAAATAGGATAAAAATTGTACTTTCGATTCAAGCTAAAACCATTTTAAAAAAATGCAGTCTTTTATCTCAGAAACGTTAGATACTATTTTACAAAACACCAAATCGTTTGAAAATGTTGTGTTTGTATTGCCTTCACAAAGGGCGGGAGTTTTTGTAAAAGAAACGTTTAAAAAGAATTTTTCGACGACGCTTAAAAAGGCAGGTTTTTTACCAGAGATTATTAATATTGGTGATTTTGTTGAAGAAATTTCTGAAATGAAAAAGATTGATGCAGTTCAGCTCCTTTTCCATTTTTATACCATTTACAAAGAACAAGAAGAGAACCCAGATTCGTTTGATGTGTTTTCTTCGTGGGCATTTACGCTTTTACAAGATTTTAATGAGATTGACCAACACTTAATTAACTCACGAGAGATTTTTGTGTATTTACGAGATATACATCGTTTACGAAAATGGTCGGTAAAAGGAGCGTTTAAAGAAACCGAATTGATGAAAGATCACTTTTCTTTTATGGAAAAGTTGAATAAATATTACGATGCTTTTTATCAGTTTTTGGTTGAAAATAATATTGGATACCAAGGAGTTTTATATCGAGAATCAACTAAAAAAGTAGCAGATTTCATCCGTAGAAATCAACAGAAAAAATACTTTTTTATAGGGTTCAATGCGTTAAATGCCGCAGAAGAATTGTTGTTTGAACAATTTTTGTTGCATGGAAATGCAGAAGCCTATTGGGATATTGACAAAACGTTTTATGAAAGTCAACACCAAGCAGGAAGCTTTTTAAGAAAATATAAAACTCGATGGAAATATTATCAGCAGCATTCAATTCAAACGGTTAAAGATTTCTTTTCAGAAAGGAAACATATTGAAGTAATTGGAGCGTCTAAAAACATCACGCAGATAAAATATGCAGGAGAGATTTTAGAAAAGCTACCTAATTATAACAACACAGCGTTGGTTTTAGCGGATGAAACACTATTGCCTATTACGTTGAATTCGTTGCCTGCGACTGTAAATGCTATTAATATTACAATGGGATATCCGCTAAAAGATATTCCTACAACGAGTTTAATATTTGCTATTTTTCAATTATTTCTACATCAAGAAAAGTTAGAAAAGAAAGAAAGCAACTTTTTTTACCATAAAGATGTAGTTCGCTTGGTAAAAGATGCTGCTATATATCAACTATTACAGTTAGATGAGTATACTAATGTAGCAGATGTGCTTTCAGAAACAGTAGCCGAAGAGAACAATACTTTTATCAGTCCAGAAGAAATCATAACATTTCTTTCTCCTGTTGAGGAGGGTATTAAAGAAAAAATTGTCACTATTTTCAATCCGTTTGTATCAATTAGTGAATTTTTAAACAGAATAATTGAGCTGATTAATTTGCTAAAAGAGAATGCGAATGAATTGGAAAAAGAATATTTATTCCGTTTCTACACCGCATTTACTCAGTTGCAAAACCTGCATAATGAATTTGGATATGTACAAGATTTAAAAACCTTGCATCAATTTTTTAGACAATTAATACAGTCGGAAAGTTTATCATTTCAAGGAGAACCCTTACAAGGGTTACAGTTAATGGGAGTATTGGAAACTCGTGTGCTAGATTTTGAAAATGTAATCATCACTTCAGTGAATGAAGGAGTCTTACCAGGAAATCATCAACAAAACACCTTTATTCCGTTTGATGTAAAAATAGAATTTGGTTTACCTACGTACAGAGAAAAAGATGCACTGTTCTCCTACCACTTTTTTAGATTGTTACAACGTGCCAAAAACATTTACATTTTATACAATACCGAACACGATGTGTTTGGAAGTGGAGAAAAAAGTCGTTTTGTAACGCAGCTAGCAATGATGCGAGATGATATTACTGAAAAGATTATCAGTCCGAAAGTAGTAACATCACCTGTGCAGTTAAAAGAAATTCAAAAAGATAAAAAAGTACTAGAACGTTTACAAGAATTAGCTCAAAAAGGAATTTCTCCATCGGCATTGACCAATTACTTGTACAATCCGATTGCTTTTTACAAGCAGAAAATTTTAAAAATTAATGAACTAGACGATGTTGAAGAAACGGTTGCTGCAAATACTATGGGAACTGTTGTGCATGATACCTTGGAAGCATTATATAAACCTTTTGAAGGTAAATTTCTGCAAGTAGAAGATGTTGAAAATATGCAGAAAAAAATCAAAGAACTCGTAAGTTTTTATTTTTCAAAACACTTTAAAAACGGAGATGTAACCACAGGGAAGAACCGGTTAATTTTTGAAGTGGCTAATCGTTTTGTAGAGAATTTTCTGTCGAAGGAAAAACAATTGCTGAAGGGTGAGAATAACCAGCTAAAAATAATTGCTACAGAGCAAGAGTTGTCTTCAGAAATAAGAGTTGAAGGAATTAATTTTCCGATAAAAATAAAGGGAATTGTCGACCGAATTGATGAGCTCAACGGTGTTACTCGAATTATCGATTATAAAACAGGAATGGTTGATAGTACTAATTTAAAGGTACTCGACTTTGAAGTGATACGCGATTTAAAATACCACAAAGCGATTCAGGTAATGTTGTATGCTTTTTTATATACTCAAGACACACAATTTAATTTTGATAAACCGCTTGAAGCAGGAATTATCTCATTTAAAAACCTAAAAAGTGGTTTTTTACAGATGAATTTCTCATCTAATTATCGAAAACCTGATAATGCGATTACAGAAGAAAAATTAGAGGAGTTTATGACCGAAATCAAAACAGTGTTAACAGAGCTATACAATCCTGCACTCAGCTTTGTAGAAGCTACTAATTTACCCTATTAAATAGCTAAATAAACAATTTCCCAATCTTGGTTGTTACTCGTATAGGTTTTTAAAGTTTTAAAACCAATGGCTTTATGCGCATTGACAGATCGAGTATTCTCCTCATCAATTTCTGTGATAATAGAGTTGTATATTCCAGAGAATTCTTCTTTCATTGTTGCATACAAACCTCTAAAAACTCCCTTTCCTCTGTAATGTTTGTCTATACAAACTTGCCCCATTAAAATATAAGGTTTACTACCCTCTGAAGTTGTATCTATTTCATCAAACATAGGAATGAGGATAGGAATGTCATTTCTGAAAATTTTAGACATTGACAAGGCATAACCCACAACAATCCCATTACTTTTTGCAATGATATGAGGGTGTACATCGTTCATTTTTTGTAACAATTCTAAGTTATGACGAACCGTAACAAACCCTTGTTCTTTTTTATCTGCTTCCGATAATTTTTCGGGTAAGTTTTGTTGTTGCAGCTTTAGTATTTGAAGCAATTCTGTTGGGTTGGTTGCAGTAGTGAACTCAATCATAATTTTAAAAAAATAGTGGAGCATATCGGAGTCGAACCGATGACCTTTTGACTGCCAGTCAAACGCTCTAGCCAACTGAGCTAATGCCCCAATAAAGATTGTTATGCATTTACATTATTAGAAATGACTTCATGCCAAATATAGTATTTTAAACCTGAGTTCAATTTATTTTTTGATAAATAATGTCAGTTCGAGTATCGACCATTGGGAGATGTATCGAGAACTAATAGCCCCATACATCTCGATACATTTTTCTTTCTTTAAGTCAGAAAAATTACTCGATGTGACAATTAGTTTCAAAATATCCTTTAATTAAAAGTATTAAAGTTTTAAGGATGCGCATTCACCCAAACCTCACCATCTTCAAAAAATTCTTTTTTCCAAATAGGAACTGTTTCTTTTAAGGTGTCAATGGCGTGCTGACATGCTTCAAAAGCGGCTTTTCTGTGTGGAGAGGAAACGGTAATAATTACAGGAATATCACCAATCGTTAACAAACCTTCTGCGTGATGAATGGCAATCTTTTTTACTCTAAATTTTTCCAAAGCAGTATCCGCAATTTTTTGCATTTCTTTAATTGCCATGGGCTTGTAGGTAGAAAAATCTAGTTGAGTTACTTCCTTGTTTTGAGTAGCATTTCTTACAGTACCTACAAAAACAGCAATTCCACCACAGGAAGGATCGGCTACAAAATCGTAACATTCTTGTAAATTAAGTTTTTCTGAAGTTATTTTTATAGATGTTGTGTTCATATTAGTATGCAAGTTTAACAAAGATATAAGATTGAAAGCTTAAAAAGAATAGAAACCAATCAGATTTAAATAATTATTTTTGTTAGCTGAAACAGAATACAACTTAAAATGAAAACATTGAACGATTTCAATTTCGAAAATAAAAAAGCATTAATTCGTGTAGATTTTAACGTACCTCTAAACGATAGTTTTGAAGTAACAGATGATACGAGAATTCAAGCAGCAAAACCAACGATTATAAAAATATTAGAAGATGGAGGTAGCTGTGTGTTAATGTCGCATTTAGGGCGCCCGAAAGGTAAAGAAGATCAGTTTTCGTTACGTCATATTGTTAGCAAAGTAACAGAAGTGTTAGGTGTACAAGTGAAGTTTGTTGATGATTGTATTGGTTCAGCGGTTAAAGAAGTGGTAGCTAATTTAAAAAGTGGAGAGATTTTATTACTAGAAAACTTACGTTTTTATCCAGAAGAAAAAGAAGGAGATGTTGTTTTTGCTGAACAATTATCTAAATGGGGTGATGTATATGTAAATGATGCTTTTGGTACTGCACATAGAGCACATGCTTCTACTGCGATTATAGCACAGTTTTTTTCAGAAAATAAATGCTTCGGAAATTTATTAGCAACAGAGATTGAAAGCATTGATAAAGTATTAAACAACTCAGAAAAACCAGTAACCGCTATTTTAGGAGGCGCAAAAGTATCGTCTAAAATTGGTGTAATAGAAAATATTATTGAGAAAGTAGATCACATTATTGTGGGGGGTGGTATGACGTTTACGTTTATCAAAGCTTTAGGAGGAAAAATTGGAAATTCACTAGTTGAAGAGGATAAATTAGCCTTAGCCTTAGAAATTTTAGCGAAAGCAAAAGAAAACAATACAGAAATTCATTTACCAGTAGATGCTGTTATTGCAGATGCTTTTTCAAACGATGCCAATACGCAAGTAGTAGACACAAATGAAATTCCTGATGGATGGATGGGGTTAGATTGTGGCCCTAAAACGGTTGAAAAATTTGCTGAAGTTATTGCAACGTCTAAAACGATTTTATGGAATGGTCCTTTAGGGGTTTTCGAAATGGAAAAGTTTGCACAAGGAACCATTGGTTTAGGAAATGCTATTGAAGAAGCAACTAAAAATGGAGCCTTCTCGTTAGTTGGAGGAGGAGATTCAGTTGCTGCGGTAAAACAATTCGGATTTGCAGATAAAGTGAGTTATGTATCTACAGGTGGAGGAGCGATGTTAGAAATGTTAGAAGGACGTACCTTACCTGGTATTGAAGCAATTTTAAAATAAGAAAATTGCTAGTAGAAAAAGAAAATAGAATGAAATATTGGTTTTATAACGATAATGATTTTATTGTTGTTACAGAAGGGTCTCTTTATGTAGGGAAAATCAAAAAACGTATAAAGTCTGAACTGATTTCAGGTTTTGAAAAAGGAGATATTCCAGAAGATGTTTTTAGTATTCCTTTCTCATATATTAAAAGTATAGAAAATCCAGAAGAATCAAGTACGATAACTATTTTTTATGGAGGCAATTCTGAAGAGGAAATCATTATAAATAATAAAGAGGTTAAGAATCAGATTTTTCTTTATTTAAGAGAAAAGTTATCTAACTTTAGTTATTCTAAAGAGAAACCAAAAATAATTAAGTATATAAAGCCTCAAATTTTTGCCATATTATTTTCCACAGGAATATTTTTATGGATATTCTATTTAGCGAGAGAAATTGAGAAAGGTTATCAGTACGAGATTGTAGGAGGTAGACAAGGCTTAAGCGGATTGGTTTTAGGGCTAGCTCAATTTGGAACTATTAAGGTTTTATTGGGGTACTTTTTAGTTCTGTCAATAGCAATAATAGCATTAACAAGAAAATTAAAGAAAAGAACCTTGACTGAGTTTTTAATAAGGTAAAAACCTTTTAAATGATTATTTAATCCCGCTTACTGCGGGATTTCTTTTATATAAACTTTAAGAAGTAGAAATTCTAAAAACCTTGTATTTTTACAAGAGTAACAAATGATGATTAATTTATGAAATATACAACCTTACCAACTACAGATATAAAAGTTTCTAAAATTTGTTTAGGAACCATGACATGGGGGCGACAAAATACCGAAGCAGAAGGTCATGAACAAATGGATTATGCCTTAGAACAAGGGGTAAACTTTTTTGATACTGCAGAATTATATTCTGTGCCTGCTACTCCAGAAACATATGGAGCTACGGAAAAAATTATAGGTTCTTGGTTCAAGAAAACAGGAAACAGAGATAAAGTAGTGTTGGCATCTAAAATAGCAGGAGGAGGTGATTACACAGCGCATATTAGAACAGGTGGCTTCAACAGAAAGAATATAAGTGAAGCCATTGAAGGCAGCTTAAAACGCTTACAAACTGATTATATCGACTTATACCAACTACATTGGCCAGATCGTGGTGTAAACTGTTTTGGGGTACGTGATTACCCATACAAAACTTCTGCTAATGAAGCTGAAAAACATCTAGAGATTTTAGAAACCTTGAATGATTTTGTAAAACAAGGAAAGATAAAGCACGTAGGTTTGTCTAACGAAACACCTTGGGGAACTATGAAGTACTTACAAACTGCAGAACAACGTGATTTACCAAGAATGGTTACCATTCAAAACTCATACTCGTTAATTCATAGAGGATATGAAGTGGGAATGTCTGAGGTTTCTATGAGAGAAAATATTGGATTATTAGCGTATTCTCCTCTAGCACAAGGAGTGTTAACAGGAAAATATATTGATGGAAAAACTCCAGAAGGAGCAAGAGGAACTTTGTTTCCTAGGTTTATTGCTAGATATAAAAATGAAGGTTCAGAAAAAGCGATTTTAGAGTATCAAAAAATAGCGAATAAACACGGATTAACATTAACAGAGCTGTCTTTAGCATACATCAATCAGTTACCATTTGTAACGAGTAACATTATTGGAGCTACTAAAATGAGTCAGTTAAAAGAGAATATCAATTCTATCAATATTGCATTGTCAGAAGACATTTTAGCAGAGATTGAAGCGGTGCATACAATGATTCCTAATCCAGCGCCTTAAAAAAATAAAAACGGAAGTAAGCTTACTTCCGTTTTTATTTTTTTAAAAAATAGTATAACCTATATTTAAGCTGAGTGATTTGTAATCTGAAGACCAAAAAGAATAGTTTCCTAACAGATCTTTGCTATTGTATCTCAAATCAATACTATACTTATCATATTTGTACCCTAGAGTTACAGCAAAAGAAGAGTTCGGTTTTATATTTAATGAACTTAAATTAGAACCATCCCCTCTATTAAAATCTACTGCTGAATCAATTTTAATGTCTGTTACTACGTAAGACCCTAAAAGGTAAATTTTAGAATTTTTGTTTAAGAAAAAAGAGTGTTTAACACCAATAGGAACTTCAATAGAACTGTAATTAATACTAGAAACTAAAGTATTCCCTGAAACATTATTGCTTTCTGTAGATTTTTGAGATTTAAAAGATTGATATGCAGGGGCAATTACCAAACTCCATTTGTTTTTGTTAAATGGGAATATGTATTCAGCCTCTACACCAAACCTGCCACTAATTTTATTACCAAAGTCAGTATTTCTACTATTATCTGTACTGTTTTTAATACTTAATGAGTTGTTGTTAACTCCTGCTTTTATAGCTAGACTAAAAGCTTTTCTTTTTTTAGAATTTCTATAAAAGTTTATAGATTCACTATTTCTACATTCATTGTAATCTATAAAAAAATTAGATAAGCTGCTGTCATTGTATTTTAGAGCCTCAATCCTTTTAGTAGTTAGAGTGTGGCATTTTAAATTGTTAAACAATTGTTGAAGAAATTGCTTGTTTTCGTAAATTGTATAGTTGTTTGTATACTTTTTATAAATCAATTGGGTAACTTCTCTTTCATTAGTAGAAAAAAAGAATCTTTTTAAGTTACTATTTTTGTAGGAAAATAAACTGGCATCGCCTTCAATTAGTACCTTTAAAAACAGCGTTTCTCTTATGAATACTGGATTGCGATTATTAGATAGTTCGCCTACTATACTACTAGACTTATCAATATCTATATTGGCTCGAATGTACTTAGAGGAGTTGTAAATTCCAAATTCTTTGATGGAATTAATTGTGTTTGTTTTTTCAGAATCGATAGCACTACGCTTGTATATAAACTCAGTAGGGGTGTCTTTCCAGTCTATATTTTTAATTAAGCATTCAACCTTTTCTCCTTCATTAGAAATAAAATATCCTTTTTCAAATGTAATTTGAGCATAGCAATTAACGGTTGCAATAAAAATGGCAACATAAGATAGAATTTTTTTCATTGAATTTTTTTTTTGAATCTTGACAAAAGTATAAAAAAAACCGAAGTAGCTTTTATGTTTCGGTTTTTTGTTTTTTATCTAGAAGTCTAAAAACTATTCTTCTACAATTTTAAAAGAAGAAGCTTTAAACTTACCATCTTCAACTTTTCCAGTAACCTCGGCCTTTCTAATAACATTACAAAAACCAATATTCTTATCGTGAGCATCACCATAGTCATCTATGTGAGCACCTTCAATAAAATAGGCTTGTCCATCTATTTTTATAGCTAAATCACATCCTTGTTGGCTGTCTAAACCAAACTTACATTGACCGCACGAAGCTTCTACTATTTGTGTTTTTTCTTTTGGAGTACTACAGGCAACGATTCCTAAGAATACTAAAAGTAATATTTTTTTCATGTTGTGAATTTATGAAAATAAGCATAAAAAACCCAGAATAAATTTATTCTGGGTTTAATTAATTATAGTATTTAAACCTCCTAACTCTCTTCTTCTCCAACAAGTTCTTCTTGTGTGGTTACAGAGCCAGTAGTTGCGTTTCCGTAGACAGGAGTTTCATTTCTTAGAATATCAATTACTCTTGCAAAATTATCTGCCGTCATATATGGAGTTTCTTGTCTTTTTCCCTGAAATGTCGTAAAGTAAAATTTACCCAAATCAATTTTAGGATCCCATAAAGCTTGATAGCCTTTCAATTTTGTCCACCCTGTCGTTCCTTGTGCATAATGTGGCATAATATGTTAGTTTGAGTTAATAGTGATGTAAAACTATCAAAAAACACAACTAACAAAGGTTACCTATTCCCTGTTTTTCATAGGGATATACTCCTGTTTTTTTAAGGATGAAACAACTTGTTTATCAAAGGGAATATAATTTAATATCCTATTTTACCTCGAACTCTTTGTAGCACATCTTTAGCTATTATACGAGCTTTTTCTGCCCCTACAGCCAAAGCTTCATCAATTTCATGACGGTTTTCCATATAGTGGTTGTACTTTGTGCGTACATCAGCAAACTGGTCTATAATTAATTCATACAAAGCTTGTTTTGCATGTCCATATCCGTACCCTCCATTTTCATAATTAGCACGCATTTCAGCTATTTGCTCTTCTGAAGCTAATAATTTATATAGAGCAAAAACATTATCTGTATCTGGATTCTTTGGGTCTTCTAAAGCTTTACTATCTGTTTGAATTCCCATAATTTGTTTACGTAACTTTTTGTCTGGGAGGAAAATGTTGATGAAGTTATTTCGTGATTTACTCATTTTTTCACCATCAATACCTGGAACTAATTTGGTGTCTTCATTTATTTTTGCTTGAGGTGGAACTAAGGTTTCACCAACTATATTGTTAAATCTATTAGCAACATCACGCGTCATTTCTAAATGTTGTAACTGATCTTTTCCTACTGGAACCACTTCAGCATCGTACAATAAAATATCCGCAGCCATCAACATTGGATAGGTAAATAATCCAGCGTTTACATCAGCCAAACGATCAGCTTTATCTTTAAAACCATGAGCTAGGGTTAAGCGTTGGTAAGGAAAAAAACAGCTCAAATACCAAGTTAATTCAGTAACTTCAGGAATATCACTTTGGCGATAAAATACGGTTTTATTAATGTCAATACCACAAGCAAGCCAAGTAGCCGCAACACTATAGGTGTTTTCTCGCAATTCGTTTCCGTCTTTAATCTGTGTTAAAGAGTGCATGTCGGCAATGAAAATAAACGATTCATTTTTAGAATCATTTGCCATTTCAATTGCAGGTAAAATGGCTCCTAATAAATTCCCTAAATGTGGGGTTCCCGTACTTTGTACTCCTGTTAAAATTCTTGACATAAGTCTGTTTTGAAATGTTTTTAAATAAGTGCTCGCTTAAGTGAGCAAAAATAAGCTTAAAATTTATCAAACAAAAGAAATTACTACATTCGCATATTGGGGAGATCTTAATACTCATTTTCGTAGAGAAAAAGTATAAGGTTAATTAATTGATTATAATTTAAAAGAGTTGAAATATCTATTTTTTCCTATTCGTTTTATTTGGCGCGTTTGGTTCTACACATTAATTGTAGTTTCAATATTAATAATGGCACCTTTTATGCTGATTTTAACTTCAGATGAAAAATACTATCCAGTTTTTTGGAAGGTAGTAAGAGCGTGGGCTTATTTTTTAATTTATGGAATGGGGTTTCGACTAAAAGTTGAAAAAGAGCAAGAAATAGATCGAAATAAAAGCTACATGTTTTGTGCCAACCATGCGTCATTTATAGATCCATGGATTCTAATAGCGATGAGTAAAAATCCAATAGTTTTTGTGGGGAAGAAAGAATTGGCAAAATTTCCAATTTTTGGTTTTTTTTATAAAAAAGTGGTTATTGTAGTTGATAGAAGCGATTTGGAAAGTAGAAAAAAAGTGTATGAAGAAGCCCATAAAAGATTAAAAAATGGAACTAGTATTGCAATTTTCCCTGAAGGATTAGTGCCTGCTGAAAACATCGTTTTAGCTCCCTTTAAAAATGGAGCATTTAGTTTAGCTATTGAACATAAAATTCCAATCGTTCCTCAGGTGTATTACGATGGAAAACGGTTATTTTCTTGGGATTTTTTTAAAGGCGCTCCCGGAACACTGAGAGTAAAACAATGTGAGTTTATTGAAACAGAAGAACTAGTTGTTGGAGATAAGAAAAAACTTAAAGAAGAAACATATCGTGTTATATACAATGAATTGATAAATGATGAGTTGTATATGAAAGATACTAACCGACCTAACAATGAGCGAGAATTTAAATCACTTTTATAGCGAAAAAGAAGAAAGAGTAAACATCCTTACTCACGGATTTGGATTGTTGTTAAGTATCATAGCCTTTCCTTTTTTAGTGAAAAAATCCCTTAACTATCATACTTTTTGGAAAATAGCTAGTTTTTGTATTTATGGGTTAAGTATGATAATTCTTTATGCAGCATCTACTTTTTATCATGCAGCTAAAGAACCTAAACTTAGGCGAAGACTTAACATTTTAGACCATGCAGCTATTTATGTATTAATTGCCGGAACATATACCCCATTTTGTTTAGTTGTATTACCACCAAAACTAGGTTGGTATATGTTTATTTTTGTTTGGCTATTTGCTATTACAGGGGTTATACTAAAGCTTTTTTTTACAGGACGGTTCGACAAACTATCAACAGCGTTGTATTTATTAATGGGATGGCAAGTTGTTTTTGTAATTCAACCGTTAATGGAAAATTTATCAGATAACGGCTTGTTATATCTTTTTCTTGGTGGAGTTTTTTATACCGTTGGGGCTATTTTCTATTCCTTAAAAAAAATAAAATATAGTCATGCAACCTTCCATGTTTTTGTGTTGTTGGGTAGTTTGAGTCATTTTTTAGCTATTTTCTTTATTGACTAACTTTTTACGGTAAAAAAATAAAATATCTGTAAAATTAAAGTTAAAAAGCTTGTTATAGGTAATTTATTGTTTGTATTGGTTAGTATTGTATCAAATAGATTTGTTTTATAACTGTAGGTTTGTTTTAAGTAATTTAAAATCAATCAATTATGAAACAAAAAACTATTTTGTTACCCTTCTTCTTTTTGTTGTTTTTCTGTGTTGAAGCTCTGCTGGCTCAAGACTGTAAGGTTACAAGTGAAAATCAAAAGGTATTTTTAAAATACCCAGAATCAAAAAAAGAATTTGACAAGTTTAATAACTACACAAAAAATGTAGTTAGAAAAAAACAGACTTCGCTTTTTAATAAAGCTGGAGAGACTTATACCATTCCGGTGGTTGTACATGTTTATGGCTCAGTTCAACATGGACTAACTGTAACGTATGATAAAATAAAAGTAGCATTAGATAAACTGAATGAGGATTTCAACGGACTTAATGATGACTTCAATACTGTTGATCCTGTTTTTTCAGGAAGACGAGGTACTCTTGGTATTCGATTTGCTTTGGCAAAAATAGATCCTAATGGAGGAAGTACTAACGGTGTAGTATTTCATCCAGAAAAATCAGGATATGGAAACGGAGGTGGTTATGACGATCAAATTTCAGCAGACGCTTGGGATAATTATAAGTATATGAATGTATACATTATGGGAGATTTATATGCAGACGGGAGTGCAACAAACTCGGGTGTTGCTTGGTATCCTAATACTACCATGTCTGATAACAACACTGCTAGGGTGGTTTATAACGGGCGTTACATTCATGGAAATACGAACAAAGAGTTTGCTTCAGTATTAACGCATGAGTTTGGTCATTGGTTAAATCTTATACACACGTTTGAAGGTGGGTGTAATGACCCAAATGGAGATTATGTAGACGATACTCCAAAAGAAGATTCTAATTCAGGAGATGATGGTTGTACGGTTGGAGCAAGTGATTGTGGTAATTTAATTAATTATGAAAACTACATGGGGTATGATGCTGCTGCTGGTTGTGGAAAAATGTTTACACAAGGACAAATTGATAGAATGCTTACAGCATTACAGCATCCAGCCCGTAAGCCTTTGTGGCAACCTGAGAACTTAACAGCTACAGGAGTAAACTTAAATGGGGCATCTCTAATAGTAGATTCTACTACAGTAGAAGAAGCATTATCAAATGATGGTTCAATAGTTGATGAAACTAAAAATATATCTATAGAAGGAACTACTTTCTCAGTTTCTTCAGGAAACTTAATTTCTGGGACTCATTTTGAAGCCAACCTTCCTCAAGGTTTGTCAGCTCAAATAACCGTACTTAATAATAAAACACTTAGTATGAAGTTTACAGGACAAGTAACAAACCATTCCAAATTAAATAATACTACAGGTTCTGTTACGTTTAAAGATGCTGCAATTTCAGGAGGAAGTTCTTCTTTAAATTCTAATAAAGTAACGTTTAGTTTTTCTTTTTATGACCCTTACAAAGTAGTGTATTTTGACAACGAAGATTACACAGCTAACTCTGGAAGTACTTGGACGTTTTTTACAATAGAGGGTGCTAGTAACAATAGATTCGGAACTTTTTATGAGAATAGTTCATTGATATTGGAAACCTATAAAAAAGCATTAGTATGTCAATCCGGAACTAGAAATGTGAAACCAATTGAGTTGAATACAGTGATTGATCAACAAAGTTCTTGGGTTGATGGAGGCGCATATCCCGATTTGCATGTAATTAGAAATACTAATTACTCTTCTTGGGATGGTAAAACTGCTTATATAGGTTTTCAATTAGAATTATACCCAGGAAAAACGAATTACGGTTGGTTTAGAGTTAGTGTTAACAATGATGGAACATCATATACGCTACTAGATTATGCATATAGCACAGAGCCTTTTGGTACCATTAAAGCGGGTAGTAAAGTGTGGGACGGAAATACAGGAGCTACTTGTAGTGATGGAATTCAAAATGGAGATGAAACAGGAATTGATTGTGGAGGTTCTTGTGAACCTTGCACCGTAACATATTGTGATTCCAACGGGAAGAGTGTAAGTGATGAGTTTATAGGTAAAGTTGAATTAAATACCATTAGTAATAGTTCGTCAGGATCAAGTGGCGGATATGCAAATTATACGGCTACAATATCAACTAACTTATCAAAAGAAAGTAATTATTCAATAACCATAACACCAGGTTGGAATAGCACTGTTTATTCCGAAGGATATAGTGTTTGGATTGATTACAATCAAGATGGTGATTTTACAGATGCTGGAGAGCAAATTTGGACTCAAACAGCATCTAAAGACACTTCGGTAACAGGACAGTTTACCGTGCCAAATTCAGCAGTTTTAGGAACTACTCGAATGAGAGTGGCTATGAAATATAATGGTATACCTGCGTCTTGTGAATCGTTTAGTTATGGGGAAGTGGAGGATTACAAGATTGTTATTGGTGACGGAAACTGTAATGATGGGATTCAAAATGGAGATGAAACAGGAGTTGACTGTGGAGGTTCTTGTGCACCGTGTAGTACAAATGATGATATCGTATATGTTGATATAGATGATCTAACGGTAACCTCAAGTGACCCTTGGAAGTTTTTTAGAATTGAAACAGGAGACGATGCAGATTATGGAGCTTGGTATACTAGCAACTCAGTGCGATTGGAAACCTACAATAAAGATATTGTTTGTGAAGGAACAACGAGTAAGGTGTCCTATTTAGAGGAAGGTATTACTGTTGGAGCATCAAGTAATTTTGTAACAAGTTCTAGTCCTTATACAGTTAGTTCATCCAATTATACGTCTTGGAATGGAAAGACTGGTTTTATCGGGGTTACTTTTAAAATAAACGGAAACACACATTACGGATGGTTTCACATTGTGGTAGCAAACGATGGACAATCTTATACATTGACAGATTATGCTTACAATAAAACGGCGAATTCACCAATTACAACAGTGACAAGAAGTGGAGTTGCAGGGCCTAACGATGAAAAGTCAAATAATAGTGGAGTCATCTCTGCAATACCTAATCCATTTGTGTCACAAACAAAAATTGATATCTCCAGTATTTCAAAAGATGGGGCTATTCGATTAGAGGTGTATGATTTATTGGGAAGACATATACATAGTAAAGATATTCAATCGCCTTCTACATTTATATTGATAGATGATAGTATACTAAAGAAAGAAGGTATGTATTTGTTAAAGATACAATCAGGAAAACAAGTAAAAACTCTTAGTATTCTAAAAAGATAAGCAAAGAGTTTTATTAGGGGAATAAAAGCTGTTTGGAAGATTTTCAAACAGCTTTTTACCACTTATTATAAGGTAATTTACTTAGGTTGGAGTTGTAGTATTTGGTAATTCCAGTAACCTCTTTACCTAACCACTCAGGTTTTGAAAAATGTTCGTTTTCGTCTTCTAACTCTACTTCAGCAATAAGCAATCCACTATTGTCTCCTAAAAACTCATCTACTTCAAACGTATGATTGTCAATTTTTACTAAATACCTATACTTTTCAATACTACCTTTTTCACACAAGTCAAAAAGACTTTCAGCTTCTTTTTTATCAATTTCTTTTTCCCATTCAAATCGAGTAGTTCCATTAGCATTTGATGGCCCTTTGATGGTTAAAAAACCGGTATCGTCTTTTAAACGAACTCGTACTACTCTTTCTTTATCTGAATTTAAAAACCCTTGTTTTATGTAGTTTTTTTGAAAAGCTTCTTGTTTAAATTCAGTAGATTTTACCAAGAATTTTCGCTCTATCTCTGTTGTCATGTTAAAGGAATCAATTTTACACGAATGTACTATTTTTGTCGATATTATTGGTATATCTTTGAGTAATGATTTTAATAGTTAAACTTGGTTAAATGGCAGTAATTACTACAAAAGCCATTGTTTTAAGTTCTCTTAAATATGGAGATACTAGTTTGGTTGTAAAATGTTTTACTTTACAAGAAGGAGTAAAATCGTACATGATAAAAGGAGTACTAAAATCAAAAAAAGGAAAGTTAAAGCCTGCGCACTTTCAACCATTAACACAATTAAATCTTACTGCAAATCACAGCAATAAAAGTTCGTTGCATTCTATTAAAGAAGTGCAAGTGATTCATCCGTATGAAACCATTTATACTTCTATAGTAAAACAATCAATTGTACTGTTTTTATCAGAAGTGTTATCATACATTTTACAAGAGGAGGAAGAAAACAATCCTTTGTACAGTTATATTGAAACATCTTTAATTTGGTTAGATACACATGATGAGGTTGCGAACTTTCACTTACTGTTTTTGTTAAATTTATCTAGGTATCTAGGCTTCTATCCAGATACAACCAATATTGATAAAACAGCATTTAATTTGTTAGAAGGAAGTTTTACCGATACCGAATATGAAAAATTAACAATTTCAGGGAAAGAAATAATGCTGTTTAAAAGCCTATTAGGCATAAATTTTGATGCAATCAATTCAATTTCTTATTCAAAAAAAGAAAGACAAATAATTCTCCGAATTATAGTTCGGTATTATGAGTTACATTTGGAAGGATTTAGAAAACCTAAATCATTAGATGTTTTAGAAACCGTATTTAATTAATATGAAGCATAGAATTACTGTATTATTTTTATTGTTCGTAACTACAATTTTCTCTCAAACAGTTACTGTTATCGATGCTGAAACAGGAAAACCTGTAGAAGCTGTTGCTATTTTTAATAAAAATAAAACAACATCGGCTGTAAGTGATGAACTAGGGAAAGTTGATGTTTCTGATTTTAAAGAAAACGAAGTGCTCACCTTTACACATGTGTCTTATGCGGTGTATCAAGAGAAAAAATCAGTAATAAAAAGGAATAATTACCACGTATATTTATCAAAAAACTCAGAACAGTTAGATGAGGTAGTTGTTTCGGTTTTTAAGAACAGAGAAAAAACCAACCGCATTGCTGAGCAAATAGCCGTGGTATCTTCAAAAGAGATAGAAAAGTTATCACCACAAACATCAGCAGATTTATTAGCAAGTGTTCCTGGAATTAAAGTTCAGAAGTCACAGTTTGGAGGAGGAAGTCCTGTTTTACGCGGAATGGAAAGTAACCGAGTTCTTTTGGTAGTTGACGGTGTTCGTATGAACAATGCAATTTATCGAAAAGGACACTTACAAAACTCAATAACAGTAGCTCCAAATTTATTAGAGAGAACAGAAGTTGTTTTTGGACCCTCATCGGTAATCTATGGTTCAGATGCTTTAGGAGGAGTAATTCATTATTATACTAAAACCCCAAAGCTATCAGAAAAAGGAAGCGAAATTAAAGGAAATACTTTTTTGCGATATAGTTCAGTAAATCATGAAGTAACTAATGTAGTTTCTACAGAATTAAGATTTAAAAAATGGGCATCTTTTACAAGTGTAGCTCATAGTAATTTTGGAGACTTAAAGATGGGAGAAAATCGTTCTCATGGTTTTGATAATTGGGGAAAGGTTCCTTTTTACTCCAATAATACAAACACTTTTTATAGTGATACGCCAGTTGCTAACTCTGACCAAAGCTTGCAAAGAAATACAGGGTATAGCCAAACAGACGTATTGCAAAAGTTTTATGTGCCTTTTTCAAAAAATACAGATTTTAAATTCAATATTCAATATTCAACTTCTTCCAATATACCTCGTTTTGATAAGTTAACGGAGTTGAAAAAAGGAAGTTTAAAATTTGCTGAGTGGTATTACGGACCACAAGAACGTTTGTTGATCTCTCCGCAGTTAATTATCAACCCAAAGAAAAAGTGGATGGATAATGGAACCATTACTTTGGCATACCAAAACATCAAAGAAAGTCGTATTCAACGAAAGTTTGGAAGCTTAGATAGGTCTTATAGAGAAGAAAAAGTTGATGTTTTTAGTTTGAATGGAGATTTTACAGTTCCGCTAGCAGAAAATAGAAATTTAGGGTACGGAATTGAAATTGCATATAATGATGTAGTGTCAAACTCTTACGGAAAAACATTACGTGTTAATGGTAATAGTATTGTTGGCTTTGATAGTGATTTCGTAGTGCAGTCTCGTTACCCTGATGGAGGAAGTAGTTATTTGAGCTCTGCTTTTTATGTAGATTACCGTCAAGATATCAATAGTAAATCAACATTAAACACAGGAATTAGAGGAACGAATACAGTATTGAAAGCAAAGTGGTTGGACGAAACTTTTATTGATATTCCTCAAAAAGATATTCAATTAGATAACCAATCGTTAACAGCAACTATAGGGTATGTATACAAGCCTAATAAAACATGGCAGTTAAATACAGTAGTATCTTCTGGTTTTCGATCTCCCAATATTGATGATGTAGGAAAAATAAGAGAGAAGAACGGAAAGGTAACCATACCAAATACTAGTTTAAAACCAGAGCATGCATACAATGCTGAAATTGGTGCTCAAAAATACTTTAACAATAGAAAATTTAGAGTTGGGGCAAATGTGTATTATACTTTGTTGAATAACTATATTTATAGAGAGGATTTTGAATTGAATGGAAATTCAACTATTGAGTATGACGGAGAAGAAGGGGCTATTGTGGCTAATGTAAACAAAGGAACAGCTTATGTTACAGGTGCTACGGTAAGTTATCAAGGGAAGCTGCATAAAAATTGGAATACATCAGGATTTGTTACATGCACGTATGGTAAAGCGTATGATACAAACGAACCGTTATCATCTATTCCGCCGTTATTTGGTCGTTTTGATTTAAGTTATGTAAACAAGAAGTTTGAAGGCGGAGCTAACTTAGTTTTTAATGCGAAAAAAGATATTTCAGACTATAATATAACTGAAGGTATTGACAACCATGAACAAACACCAGTTGTCAACGCGAATGCAACCGAAGATATAGATAAATACTACGGAAGTCCTAGTTGGATGACTGTTGGGTTGTACGGTAAATTTCAGTTTACAAAAAACATAGCTTTACAAGCACAATTATCTAACCTATTTGATGAACATTATAAAGAATTTGCTTCTGGAGTTTCAGCTTCAGGACGTAATATTTCAGTATCTTTGCTAACCAATTTTTAAGTAAAAAATCAAATGATTAATTTTTTCAGGTTAGTAAGTTTATTAGAAGGAATATCTTATATTTTATTGCTTTTTATAGCCGTTCCAATTAAATATTTACAAGGAAATCCAGAGTATGTAAAAATGCTGGGTATGCCTCACGGATTGTTATTTGTAGGATACATAGTGTTAGCAATCATGTTAAAGTATGAGCTAAATTGGAATGGTAAAACTTTCGGAATTGTTTGTTTACTTTCTATCTTACCTTTCGGAACATTTTTCGTTGGCAGGTATCTTATAAAAGAAACGGTATAATATTGATTTAATGTAATAAAGGTTAGTAAATAGTAGTTCGTTGAGCGAAGTCGAAACGAAACCCCATTAGTATATTAAACCATTGCTACATTGTTATATTAACTCATTACTCTATTGACCATTATGACATTGAATAACTATCCTCCGCTAACTGGAGGAATAATTGCGATTACATCATTTTCTTTTATGAGTATGTCGTCTGTAGCGTAACTTTCGTTAATAGCTACAGCATACGAACTCATTTTTTGTAGCTCGGGGAATTCTGCTAAAAGAAATTCTTTAAAGCTAGCAACAGTACTTTTGTTTGGTAGTTCAATTTCTAATGAAGAACTGTCAACCAAGTCTGTGGCCATACCGAAAAATAGAATGCTTATTTTCATATAACAAATCTACAATTTTATCCCGAAAACTACTCTGTTTTCAGATTTTCCATTAAAGTAAGAGCGAGCAAAATCTACACGTAAAAAACGCCATTTTCCAATACCAACATTATCTAAACCAATAGCAAATTCAGTATAAGGTTTGTTACCCGCAGTAAATAATCCTTTTGCTCCAGTAACTAGATGAAAGTTAAGTTTGTTTAACAAAGGAACCTTGCTTAATAATGCTCCTTTAAAATTATATTCTCCATGGAACTCAGCGTATGTATCATTAGAACTTAGCTGATAATACGGAAGCATATAAAAGTTGTTTAAATAGTTGTCTTTTGGGGCTATTAACAAGCGATTTCCGTTAAAATGAGCATAATCTATAAAAGGAATGTCTTTTTTCTCTAAGAACATACCTCCTTTTGCTTTGTAAGCAAATTCACCCCAATTACCAAAATTGATTTGTTGATATAATTGAGAAAAAACCACATCAGAATTCCATTCAGAATTTCCTGAGCCAAAGTTTTTTTGATAACCAATGTATAGTGATGGGTACTTACGACTAGGAATGTTATATTTTCCATCAGGGTATGATAAGTATTTTTGTCCAAAATTAATGTTTGCTCCTAAAGAAAAAGTCCACATTTGATGAGGTGTAAAACCTGTTGAAAAATCGGTAGGATTTTGCGGATTGTTAGAAGTATAATCTATATCATCTTGCGGAAACATTACATAATCAGTTGTATTAAATAATGGTTTTCTATCTGCAAATTCCAAAGAAGAAAACATGCGTATTCCGTTCGTTACTTCTTGAGAAAAGGATGCTTTGGCAAATGTCTTTTCATAAATTTTTAAATAGTTTCTTTCAAAACCAATAGAACTTATTGTATTCCAAAACTTGGAAATAGGCTGTTTTGGGTTAAATTGTGGTGTAGCAATTCCTCCAGAAATTGTTAAAACAGGTCGTGTAGTATTGTTCCAACGATAGTTAAAGTTGGCTGTAGGACGCACTTTTTTCTCTGAAAAACCATAATTAATATCAGCCCCAATACTAAAACGTTTTCCTTTTTTGTTCAATGATTTTCGGTAGTTAATACCTAAAGAAGAATTCCATCCTTGCACCGTATTAAAGTTAAGACTTTCAATAGGCGAAGAAGTGCTTATCGACCATTTGTTGTAAGAATCTTGGTAAGTGTAACCAGAAAGAATATCCAACGGTTTAAACTTATTGTTTTTGGTGTCAATAGAATCTAAATATTTCTTCGATTTTCGAATGGTTTTTATACTGTCTTTTAATTTGTAATCTGATATTTCTTCAGAAGTTAAAGTTACAGGGCGAATTTCATTCCAATATACAGAATCCTTTTCAGTAGCATTTTCTGCAAACGAAAGCACTTCGTTACCAAAAGTGTCTTTAGTAAAATTAGGATTAAAATTATAGTTAGAATAAGCAGCAGAAAAGCGTCCGTTAAAATGAAATCCAAATAACCCTGCTTTAAAATCTATGGTTTGTGTAACCGGTACCCAAGCGTTGTTTTTAGTAGAGAAATTATAGTTCTGTTTAATATGTAACGAATCTACAATTGGTAGGCTTATTTGTGCACCTGTAACCATAACATCAGCACCGTAAATAGCCCAATCATCTTCAACAATATAAATAAAACCACTAAAAACGCGATCATTTTTACGTTTTGGTAAAAGTTGAATTTTGTTAATTAGTGTTCCATTTTTATCGTAAAAAACACCCGTTAGTTTATAGCTGTAATAACCAAAAGCACCATTAGCAATGGGAGAAATAACGTTAACATCAGCTAAATCAAAAGAATTTTCATAAAAGTTAAAGTTTACTTCTTCCGCTTGATTAAAACTAATGCCGTTGTCTTGCCCACTAACTTTTGAAGCTATAATATGCTCTTTAAAGTTTTTAGGCCTTTTTTGAAAAGCGATTTTTGAGACCGTTTCAGAAAGATATACCACACCACTTCGAGTTGAGTCTAACCCACCTCCCATATCACCAATGTCTTGCCCTAAAAATTTTTTAGGTAAATCTTTTACCCTAAATAAACCACGAGAGTAAAAATCGGCAGTATACTCAGCAAACTTATCCGTGTTTTTAGCTTTATTAGCAATAGCATTCCTAATAATTTTGTTAGCAGGATTTTCTTCAGAAGAAACAACCACTTCATCTAAGGTAACTTCTTCTTCGGCTAAAACAACATTTAATGTAAAAGGAAAAGAGTTGATTTCAACAGTTTTTTTAACGGTTTTATAGCCTAACATTTGAAATATTACCGTGTGTTGTCCTGTTGAGTTAAAAGCTAATTCATAGTCGCCATTTGTATTGGTTGTGGTGCCTGTAATAGTGTTTTCTAAATAAACACTTACAAAAGAAATAGGTTGGTTTTTAGTATTGGTAACCTTTCCTGTAATTTGAGAAAAGGTTATTGAAGAGCATATTAAAAACAAAAATGTAGTTATGATTTTCATAGTCAGTTAGTTGTTGGTAACAAACATAAAAGAAGAACTTTGTAAAGTGTATTTAAGAAGTGTTAAATAACTTACAAAGTTCTCTTAATATAATGTAAGACTACGAAAAATAAAAAATGTTACAAAAGACTATTTAACCGTGTCTTTTTGTTGTTTTTTCTTCTTCTTTCCGAATAAACCACCTAAAACATCCGTTACTTTTTTAACGGTTTCCTCCTTTTTGTTGGTTGTGCTAGTGCTATCTTTCTTTTTGTTGCCTAATAATCCACCTATGGCATTGTTAACTAACTTGTCTTTTTGTTGCTGAACTAATTGCTGACTTAATTTAGTAACAGACGAAGATAAATCTGTTTTTACAGAAGGATTAGTCATGTTACCTGTAATATTAGCAGTAACAGGAACCGTTATGTTTTGTTGGTCTTTAGCGTTTAGCTTAGAAAGTAATCCTTGTGCTTCGTTACCTAAATATTTAGCAGGAACATTTAACGTAACGTTGTAATTCATTGTTTTATCAAACCCATGGCTTCCACCAACGGTAATACCGATGTCTTTGTACTTTAAATCAAATGGTTTTACCACCACTTTCCCTTCTTTAAAAGATAGATGAGTCTTAATATCAGATAAATCTAGTTTTGATAAATCAATGAATGATAGTTTATCATTTAATAAACTTAAAGCTTTCGTTTTTTGTGGATTGATACTGGTGGTTAATAATTCTGCTAGAGCTTTACCAGAAACAGAAGCTAAGTTAGGTGTAAAATCATCATTTAAACTCCCCGCTAAGTCAATGTCAGAATTTAATTTACCATTCATAGCACCTGCAATAGGACTTATTGATTGTAGTAAATCTAAGCTGGTAAATGATTGTGCGATATCAAAAGATTTAATACCTAATTTCATGTCGAACGTAGGTTTCTTTTGTTGTGTGTTAACTTCTCCGTTTAAAGCAATTTGACCATTAAAAATACCAGCATTCATATTTTGTAATATGGCCTTTTCGTCTTTTAAAAGAAGCGTACCTCTTACATTTTGTAGGGTTAAATTATCATAATATACAGTTTTAGCGTTTGCAGAAACAGCACAGTCTAAAAATGCAGGAATCTTTAAAGATTCCGTTGGTGTGTCTTTTGTTGAACCACTTTCTTTATTTTCGACAGCTTCAGGATTTTCTTGCATAAAGTCACTTACATAAAACTTGTTTGAATTTAGTATGAAGTTTCCACGTAATTTTTTGTCAGAAAGTAAAAAACCTAACAAGTTTTTAAGTGTTCCAGTAGCATTTAAATCACTTTTTCCAGTAGTAGCATCAAACTTTGTTAAGCTAACGGTACCAGGTGTAAAATTGACAACTGTATTTTTAATATGAAGAGGGTTTACAACATCTTCCGAAGAAAAAACAAAGTCGCTTACTTCCATTTTTCCGTTATTTTTAATACGGTCTAAAATATTATTCTCAAGCGCTTTCATGTCGAATTCTGTACGTAAATCAGCCTTTAATATTCCGCTTAATTCATTTTTTAAATCAATAGGATACGCTTTGTTAATATTGGCAAGGTTCAAAACACCTTTTAAACTAGCGTTTACTTTTGGATTGGTAGTTAGGTTATAAATATTTCCTTTTCCAGAAAACGTATCTTGATCAATTTTAAAAGAGAGTCCGTTAATAGTAACAAAGGTATTTTCAGTTTTACCAGTGGTGTTTTTTATTTGTGCATCAATATTAATGTTTTGAACACTTTTGGGTAAATCAGGATATTTAAATGAAGCGTTACTTGACTTCATAGAAATATCTAACTTAGGAATATGGTTATCGTCAATAATTCCATTTACTTTTCCATTTACACTAAAATTACCTGTGGTATTTACGCCGGCAATACTTTTGGTATAGGCTTCAGGAATTAAACCTAAAAAGTTTTTAAAGTCAGAAGACGGAGTTTTGAAGTTGATATCAACCTCTTGATTTTTTTCGTTTACTTGAACAAAACCATCAAAAACCAATGGAAGGTTATTTAATTTAGCTTCATTTTTTAAGAAAGAAAACTTCATATTAGTTAAATCCATTCCTACAATAGCATCTAATTCTATTTTTTGGTTCTTAGCATACGAATTGCCGTCCATTCCAAAAGAAACTAAAGTAGAGGTTTGCGTATCTAGTTCTGTATTAGATTGAGAGAAATCACCACTTCCACTATGATTTAATTCGGTTAGTTCAAGGTTTAATTTACCTTGCTCATCATTGTATTTTATCGTAGCATTGTTAATAGCGTATGAATTAATAGATAGCCCGAAAGTAGATGGTTCTTCATCTTTTGTGTCTTCTGTTTCAGAAGGTTTAGCAATATCATAATTGGCATTTCCTTTTTTATCAACTAATACATTTACCAAAGCATCATCAATAGTAAATGATTTGATATTTAGCTGCTCAGAAGAAGCTTTAAAAAGCTCTGTAAGTTTTAATGCTAAATTTACCTCTTTGGCATACACTAAAGTATCACCTTCAAAAGGAGTATTATTAATAACCGTTAGGTTAGACAACTGGACTGATACGTTTGGGAAATTTCTAAGTAAACTTAAGCTAGAATCGCTAAAATCAACTGTAGCGTTTACGTTGTTGTTAATGGTAGTTTTTACCAAGTTCATCACTTTATCTTGAAATAGTAGGGGAATACTAACCAAAAGGATGAAGAAAAAAACTACAATACCTAATAATATTTTATATATCTTTTTCATAATGAATAAAGTTTGTCATGTAATACTAACGAACAAAGTTCAACAATTATTTGTAAATAAAAAGTCAATGAAATGATAAATTTTCTTTTGGTAATTTTGTGGTTTTTAAACCGCGAATTTTGAGTCAGAAACAGCAGTATACTAACTTTATAAAAACACAGGCAAAACGTTTGGGTTTTTTGGGCTGTGGTATTGCCAAAGCTGATTTTTTAGAAGAGGAAGCTCCTCGTTTAGAAAAATGGTTACAAAATGGGTATCACGGTGAAATGCATTATATGGAAAACCACTTTGATAAACGTTTAGATCCACGACTACTAGTAGAAGGTGCAAAATCGGTAATTTCTTTGTCGTACAACTATTTTCCTTCGGAAGTTCAGCAAGAAGGAAGTTATAAGATCTCTAAATATGCTTACGGTCAAGATTATCATCATATTATTAAAGATAAATTACATGAATTATTACAATTGATTAATGATGAAATAGGAGAAGTTTCTGGGCGGTGTTTTGTTGATTCTGCTCCTGTGTTAGAACGAGCTTGGGCAACCAAATCGGGATTGGGATGGAATGGAAAACATTCGTTGTTAATTCAAAAACAACAAGGGTCGTTTTTCTTTTTGGCGGAATTAATTATCGATTTAGAACTCGAATACGACGAACCTTTTAAAACCGACCATTGTGGTAGTTGCACCCGTTGTATTGATGCATGTCCAACACAGGCCATTTTACCTAACAATACAGTTGATGGAAGTAAGTGTATCTCGTATTTAACAATTGAGTTGAAGGATGCAATTCCATCAGAATTTAAAGGGGAAATGCAAGATTGGATGTTTGGTTGTGATGTATGCCAAGATGTATGCCCGTGGAATCGTTTTTCACAACCGCATGAAGAGAATTTGTTTAGGCCTCAAGAAAGCCTGTTACAAATGAATAAACGTGATTGGCAAGAGCTTACACAAGAAACCTTTAGCAAAGTGTTTAAAAAATCGGCAGTCAAACGTACTAAGTTTTCAGGTCTAGTAAGAAACATTGACTTTATAAAATAAATAAAACCGCTTTTAAAAGCGGTTTTATTTATGTTTTTTGAAAATTATTTAGGATTGGTTTCTCCAAAGAAAAACCAATTAAGCCCTTTTTTAATCATTCCGCTTTCTTTGGTAGGAGCTTGTTTGTCTGCTTCTTTTATGTTGGCTGTATCTCCTCCTTCAAATAAATTTACAACAAAATCTTCATAAGAAGAGTTAACCTCTTCTTGTAAATATGAATTAAAGTATAATTCGCTTGCTTTTTCGCCTTTAACTTTTTCAATTTCTAATAACGTTTTGTATAAAGGCTCTATTTTTTTTATCACACTTTCAGGTAAAGACTTTCTCCTTCCTGTGTATCCAGTAATTTTTCCGCTATCATCTTTTTCTACATCGAAATCAGTAATAACCCAGTAGTACCTACCAGTTCTTGTTAAGTTTTTAACAATAGCGTGGAAGTTGTTTCCTTGTTTTAAGTTGTCCCATAAAACTTTGAAAACCACTTTAGGCATGTCGGGGTGTCTAATAACGTTGTGAGGTTCCCCAATAAGTTCTATTTTATTGTATTCCGAAGCTTCTTCGAAAGTATCATTCATGTATAAAATAGTTCCTACAGGATCTGTTTTGCTAATAATTGTTTTTGATTTGTCCCATTTTACTTCCTCATCTATAACTTTGGAAGGTCTAAGAGCATTGTTTGTGTGCATTTTTTTTGTTTTAATAGTTATTCGGGGTGGTTTACTTAAAAATAATCAACAAATATAAGGTTTTTGATGGAGGAGTATGTTTTGAATGAATTTTTAGTTGAGGTAAAAGAAGATAATTTTTATTTGGTCTAAAAAATTGATTGTTAGATAATTGTATTGTATTAGTTTTTATTTTGTAATGATAGAATCGTGTTATTTTAATAAAGAATGAGTATTGGGATAATTTTAAAAGAAAAAGGATTGAGATGACTATCTCAATCCTTTTTGGAAAAATGTTTTTTAAGAGGATTATTTAGGGGAATAATAAGTTTTACGTCGGGTTTGTCTCCCCGAAGAAAAACCAGTTCAGTCCTTTCTTTAAAGGGTTGGTTTCGTTTTTAATTTTTTCAGTTTCCTCTTTAGAGAGTTCTTCATTAAATAAATCAACAACAAATTCATTGTAAGTTTTACCAACCTCTTCTTTTAGGTAGGCATCAAAATACATTTCACTAGCCTTTTCGCCTTTTAGTTTTTCAATATCTAACAGTGTTTTATATATAGGCTCAATCTTTTTTACAACTCCGTTAGGAACGGCCTTTCTTCGAGCTGTATATCCTACAATTTTACCTTCATCATCTTTGTCAATAGTGAAATCGGTTATAACCCAGTAATACCTACCGGTTCTTGTTAGGTTTTTAACGATAGCATGGAAGTTTTCGCCTTTCTTAAGAGCGTCCCACAATACTTTAAAAGCCACTTTAGGCATGTCTGGGTGGCGAATAATATTATGAGGTTCACCAACTAATTCAATAGTGCTGTATTCACAAGTGTTAGAAAAAACATCGTTAGCATATAAAATAGTTCCGTAAACATCAGTTTTACTTACAATGGTTTTTGTTTTATCCCACTGTACTTCTTCGTCAATAATGTGTCTATGTGTAGTTTCCATTTTTTATTTGGTTTAAGGTTAGGGCAAAATTCAGGAAATTTTTAAAGACGAAATATGACTTTTATCAGGTTACAAATTCTTTTTACTTCATAACAAAATGTATATTTGTGAGTTCAAACAAACAAGAACGAACCTATGAGAGATTCTAGAAAAAGGCATGAAGCACTACTTTATCATGCCAAGCCGAAGCCCGGGAAAATAGCAGTAGTACCTACTAAAAAATATGCAACTCAACACGATTTATCGTTAGCATATTCTCCAGGAGTAGCAGAGCCTTGTTTAGAAATAGCTAAAGACAAAAACAACGTTTATAAATATACATCAAAAGGTAACTTAGTAGCTGTTATTTCAAATGGAACAGCGGTTTTAGGATTAGGAGATATTGGTCCTGAAGCATCCAAACCTGTCATGGAAGGAAAGGGGCTGCTTTTTAAAATTTTTGCTGATATTGATGTTTTTGATATTGAAGTAGATACTACAGATGTAGATAAATTTATTGAAACTGTTAAGGCTATTGCTCCTACTTTTGGAGGAATTAACTTAGAAGATATTAAAGCTCCTGAAGCTTTTGAAATAGAAAGACGATTAAAAGAGGAGTTAGACATTCCTGTAATGCACGATGATCAGCATGGTACAGCAATTATTTCAGCCGCAGCCTTAAAAAATGCATTAGAAATTAATGAAAAGGACATTAAGGATGTAAAAATTGTTGTGAACGGAGCAGGAGCCGCAGCAATTTCATGTACGCGTTTATACTTGGCCTTAGGGGCAAGTCGTGAAAATGTAATTATGTGTGATAGTAAGGGTGTTATTAGAAAAGATAGAGGCAACCTAACATCACAAAAAGCGGAATTTGCTACAGATCAAGATGTAAACACATTAGAAGAGGCAATGTTAAATGCTGATGTGTTTATTGGTTTGTCAAAAGGAAACGTGGTGTCTCCTGAAATGTTATTGTCAATGGCTAAAAACCCTATCGTTTTTGCAATGGCAAATCCAGAGCCAGAAATTGAGTACGATTTAGCGATTGCTACTAGAGACGATATTATTATGGCAACTGGAAGATCAGACCATCCTAATCAGGTAAATAATGTACTAGGTTTTCCTTTTATTTTTCGTGGAGCATTAGACGTACGCGCCAAAAAAATAAATGAAGAAATGAAAATGGCTGCTGTACTTGCATTGGCAGATTTAGCAAAACAGTCGGTGCCAGAACAGGTAAATATCGTATACGACGAAGTAAGTCTTTCTTTTGGAAAAGAATATATTATTCCGAAACCATTTGACCCAAGATTAATCTATGAAATTCCACCAGCAATTGCAAAAGCTGCGATGGATTCTGGGGTTGCTCAGGAACCTATTGATGATTGGGATAAGTATCGAGAGGAGTTAATGGATCGTTCGGGAACAGGAAGTAAAGAAGTACGCTTACTACACAACAGAGCTAAAAAGAATCCTAAGAGGTTGGTGTTTGCAGAAGCAGATCATCTAGATGTGTTAAAAGCGGCACAGAGAGTGTATGAAGAAAAAATTGGAAAACCAATTTTATTAGGAAGAAGAGAAATTATTTTAGAACTGAAAACGGAGTTAGGATTCGATGCTGATGTGCCGATTATTGATCCTAAAACAGACGAGGAAGAAGAAAGAAGAAACCGATATGCTGAAATATTTTGGAAATCAAGACAGCGTAAAGGGGTTACCTTTTTAGAAGCTCAAAAATGGATGCGTGAACGTAACTATTTTGCAGCAATGATGGTTAATTCAGGTGAGGCAGATGCGTTAATTACAGGATATTCAAGACCTTACCCTTCTGTAGTGAAACCAATGTTGGAATTGATTGAAAAAGATCAAGGAGTAACAAGGGTTGCAGCAACAAATATGATGCTAACGAAGCAAGGGCCGATGTTTTTAGCTGATACCACAATTAATATCAATCCAACAGCAAAAGATTTAGCTAAAATTACACAGTTAACATCTGTATTAGCTAAGATGTTTGGAATGAAACCAAATGTAGCAATGCTAGGGTTTTCAAATTTTGGATCATCAAAATCTGAAAGTTCAACTAAGATTAGAGAAGCTGTTTCTTACATTCACCGTCATTATCCAAATGTTGTAGTAGATGGTGAGTTGCAAGCAGATTTTGCCTTGAATCCAGAGTTGTTAGCAAAAGAGTTTCCCTTCTCTAAATTAAATGGAAAAAGAGCAAACGTATTAATTTTTCCAAATTTAGAGTCGGCTAACATTACTTATAAATTAATGAAAGCTGTTGATGAAGTAGAAACAATAGGGCCAATTTTACTAGGAATGAGTAAGCCAGTACACATCTTACAATTGGGGGCAAGTGTTGACGAAATGGTAAATATGGCTGCAGTAGCAGTGGTGGACGCTCAAAACAAAGAAATGAAAGCCAAAAACAAGGTTTCTCAATAGCTTAGAGAGAAATTTTTTTAAAAGATATTTTTGTCTATTTTAGACGAATAGAAAAAATAGCTGGATGATAACACAAATAAGGGGAAAACTTGTGGAAAAAAATCCTACATACGCTGTTGTAGATTGCAGTGGTGTAGGATACTTAATGCATATTTCTTTAAACACATATTCATCATTACCAAACGATGAATATGTGTTGTTATATACACACTTATCTATTAGAGAAGATGCTCATACATTGTACGGGTTTTCAACCAAAATAGAGCGAGAGGTTTTTCGATTGTTAACCTCGGTTTCAGGTGTAGGACCAAGTACTGCACGAACAATGCTGTCTTCAATGACTTCACAAGAAGTCTCGCATGCCATAGCTTCGGAAAATGTAAAACTGATACAAACAGTAAAAGGCATTGGAGCGAAGACTGCACAACGGGTTATTGTTGACTTAAAAGATAAGGTGTTGAAAACTTTTGATGTAGATGAAGTTTCTGTGGTACAGAACAATACAAATAAAGAAGAAGCGTTATCTGCTTTAGAGGTTCTTGGGTTTGCACGAAAGCAAGCAGACAAGGTAATAGGGAATATATTAAAAGAAACACCTGATGCAAGTGTTGAAAAACTTATAAAGCAGGCGTTAAAAAACTTATAAAAAAGGTTGGAAAAAGCAGTTATGAATAGATTACTTACGGCACTTACTGTTTTGGTAAGTGTTGTTTCGTTTTCACAAAACACTCAAAAGAATAACACTAACGCTGTTAAAAAAGACACTGTAACTCCCCTCAAATACAATTTTAAATACAATCAAAACGGAACACTTTACTTAAACAATCCTTCTCAAAAAGTGGTAACTTACGATAAGGCGTTGAATAAGTTTATGATTGTTGAAAAAATAGGAGACTATTATGTAGGAACTCCTATTTTTATGACTCCTAAAGAGTATAATGAGTACCGTTTAAAAAACGATTTAAAAGATTACTTTAAAGAAAAAGTAGATGCTACTAACCCTAAAAAGAAAGGGAGTGAAGCAGCTCGTAAAAACTTATTACCTAAATATTATGTAAACTCTAAGTTTTTTGAGTCTGTTTTTGGAGGAAATACCGTTGAGGTAAATCCAACAGGGCAAATTAATATTAAACTAGGAGGAGTATATCAAAACAACGAAAACCCTCAGATTTCTGTTGAAAATCAAAGCAGCTTTACATTTGATTTTGACCAACAAATTAGTGCGAGTTTACAAGCGAAGGTAGGTAAACGATTAACGGTAACTGCAAATTATGATACCCAATCTACTTTTGATTTTCAGAATGTTATCAAATTAGAGTATACTCCGACTGAAGACGACATCATTAGAAATATTGAGGCAGGTAATATTAGCATGCCAATTAAAAATTCACTGATTAATGGAGCACAATCGTTATTTGGGGTAAAAACAGAATTACAGTTTGGTAAAACATACGTAACTGCTGCTTTTTCGCAACAAAACTCGCAATCTAAAACAGTGGTAGCAGAAGGAGGAGCAACCATAGAACCTTTTGAATTAAGAGCTTCTGATTACGATAATGATCGACACTTCTTCTTATCACAATACTTTAGAGAAAATTACAAAGAAGCTTTAGAGAATTATCCTTTAATTAATAGCCCTATAAATATTACTAGAGTAGAGGTTTGGGTAACTAACAGAAACCAAAATGTAAGTGATTACCGTAGCATTGTAGCTTTTGCCGATTTAGGAGAATCTGATGATGCAAACGAGGTAAACCCAGCAGAGATTACAACAACACCAGGAGCCATATCAGTAAACTCAGAAATTATACCATATAATGGAGTGAATAATTTAAGCTCATTATTAGCTGCAAATTCAGGAGGCATCAGAGATGTAGCAACCATTGATGCTGCTATTAATGGAATAGGAGTGCCAGCACGACAAGGGTTTAACTATACCTACTTGCAAAATGCTCGTAGGTTACAACCAAATGAATTTAGGCTGCACCCGCAGTTAGGTTTCATCTCATTAAATAGAAGGTTGAATGATGGAGAGGTTTTAGCGGTGGCTTTTGAATATACGGTGGTAGGAGCCTCTAATAGTGAAACAGTATTTAAAGTAGGAGAGTTTTCAAACGATGGAATTGTAGCACCAGCAAATATTGCCGTTAAGTTATTACGTAGTGAAATTTTAAATACGACAAGACCAGGAGATGATACGGAAGCTTTTCCAACTTGGAGATTGATGATGAAAAACGTATATGCTTTAGGAGCTTTCCCATTACAACGTGATGGATTTCGTTTTGAATTATTGTACCGTGATGATGAAACAGGAACTTTGCAAAATACTCTACAAAAAGCACAAACACCCGGGATAACAGATAAGCCATTATTACGTATTTTAAACTTAGATAAATTAGATCAAAGTGAATATGCTGTTCCTAACGGAGATGGTTTCTTTGATTATGTTGAAGGAATTACAGTAAATTCTGAAAGAGGGTATATTTTGTTTCCTGAACCAGAACCATTTGGAAATGATTTAAAAGATGAACTTACCAATCCAACAGACCAAGATAAGTATGTGTTTGAAGAATTATACTTAACCACAAAAGTCCAAGCAAAAAACGAGTACCAGAACTTAGATAAATTCTTCTTAAAAGGATATTTTAAATCAGAAACGAGTAGAGGAATTTCTCTTGGAGCCTTCAATGTGCCAAGAGGATCAGTACGAGTTACAGCAGGAGGAAGGCAACTGGTTGAAGGGATTGATTATGTGGTTGACTATCAGTTGGGGCGTGTGCAAATTTTAGACCCAGGTTTAGAAGCATCCGGAATCCCGATTAATGCTTCTGTAGAAAATAATACATTTTTTAATCAGCAACGAAAAACATTTATAGGAATAGATGTTGAACACCGTTTTTCTGAAGATTTTATTTTAGGAGGAACTTTTTTAAATGTTAGTGAAAAACCAATTACACCTAAGGTAAATTTAGGAGGAGAACCTATAGATAATATTATGTTAGGGTTGAACTTAGATTATTCTTCAGAAGTGCCCTATTTAACGAAGTTAGCCAACAAGTTACCTTTTGTTGAAACTGAAGCACCGTCGAATGTTTCAGTTAGAGCAGATATGGCCTATTTATTACCAGGATCTCCTAGTGGAATTAATGTAGACGGTACTGCAACTTCGTATTTAGATGATTTTGAAGCTTCACAAATACCGATTAACTTGAGCTCCCCACAGCAATGGTTTTTAGCCAGTACACCAGAATCTCAAGGTTTTGATGGGGGAACTTTTGGTTTAGAGTATAATTACAAAAGAGGAAAATTAGCTTGGTACAACATTGATCAACTATTTTATGGTAGTGGAAACCGACCAGATAATATTGATGAAAATGAACTGTCTAGAGATGAGGTACGTCAAATTCGCTACAACGAATTATTCCCGAATACAGATCTAGATATTACACAACAAAATTTAGTTAGAACGTTAGATTTAGCGTATTACCCAGCAGAAAGAGGACCGTATAACTATAATGAGAATGCAAATACCGTAACCGCTGAGGAGCGTTGGGGAGGTATTATGCGATCGTTAACAACAAACAATTTTGAACAAGCAAATGTTGAGTATATCCAGTTTTGGTTAATGGATCCATATGAAAATTACTCAATCACAACAGAAGAAGGTTTACCAGCAGGAATTAATCCAAGTGATCCAACAAATCGAGTGGGGAAATTATTCATTAACTTAGGTAATATTTCCGAAGATATTTTAAAAGACGGAAGAAAGCAGTACGAAAACGGACTACCTGCCGATGGACAAAAGGCAGACGGAGGTAACATTCAAACATCTATTTGGGGAGATACACCTATAAATCCTTCTATTTTATATGCTTTCGACTCTAGTAACGATGCAAGAACAAATCAAGATATTGGTTTAGACGGATTGAACGATGAAGAGGAAAGAGCAAAATACCCAGCCTTTGCTGGTTTAGAAGACCCTGCTGGAGATAACTTTCAGTTTTTTAGAGGGGGAGCTATTGAAAGTACTAACCCATCAGTTTTATCTAGGTATAAAAATTTTAACGGAACAGAAGGAAACTCACCCACAGCGAGTCAATCAGGAGAATCTTATCCGACATCATCTACCACTTACCCAGATACAGAAGATATTAATAAGGATCAAACAATGAATCCTGTAAATAGTTATTTTGAGTATGAGGTTTCATTAAATGAAAATGATTTAGTGTTGGGGCAAAACCACATTGTTGACGTAAAAAGCCAAAAAGTTGTTTTATTAAACGGAGAAGAAAGGAATAGTACATGGTATCAATTTAGAATCCCGATTAAGAATGTAGAAGAGTTTCAAAAAATTAATATAACCGATTTTAATAGTATCCGTTTCATTAGAATGTTTCTTACCCAGTTTAAAATGCCTGTTGTATTGCGTTTTGGAGAGTTAGAATTGGTGCGAGGCGATTGGCGTCGTTATACCAAAACATTACCAGAAACAGGAGCACCAGAAAATTTGGATTCCGATGATTTAAATAATTTTGAAGTAGGAGTAGTAAGTATTGAACAAAACCCTGATCGCTATGACTTACCACCAGGAATTCAAAGAGAACGTTTACAGGGAACTAACAGAATTCAGCGTCAGAATGAACAGTCTGTTACCTTAAAAGTAACCGATTTAGAAGCTGATAAAGCTAGGACTATTTATAAAAATATTAGTATTGATATGCGTAGGTATAAAAAATTGCGTATGTTTTTACACGCAGAAGATCCTAATAAAGTAGCGAAAGAAGAAGACCCAACAAATGCAGTGGTAATTATTCGTTTAGGTACTGACTTAAATGATAATTATTACGAAATAGAGAAGCCATTAAAGTGGTCAACTTCCAGTGATACACCAACTCATATTTGGCCAACAGAGAACAACTTAGAAGTACCATTACAAGAATTAGCTAATTTAAAAATTGAAAGACCCGCAGGAGTTAATATTTCTGAAATTTTTTCTGGGGAGGTAGATGATCCACACATTGAAGGAGGGAAACTAAAAATCTCTGTAAAAGGAAACCCAACCTTAGCACAAATACGAACGGTAATGTTAGGGGTGAAGAATAAAGAAGTAGTTGACACTAAAACGATAGAGGTTTGGTTTAACGAACTACGTGCTGTAGGTTTTGATAATAAAGGAGGATGGGCAGCAGTGGTAAATGCAGATGCTAATATGGCCGATGTGATGGATGTGTCTTTAGCAGGAAGAATGTCAACCATAGGTTTTGGTAATGTAGAAGACCGTGTACAACAAAGAAGCATTGAAGAAATAAAACAATATAGTGTAGCTACAAATATCCAATTAGGTAAAATGATGCCCAAAAAATGGAATATGCAAGTGCCAATGAACTATAGCTATGGAGAGGAATTTAGAGACCCAAAATACGATCCACAATTTCAAGATGTAACATTAGAAGATGCGATTGACAAAAACCCAAATAGTAAAAATGCTCAAGATTATACAAGAAGAAAAAGCATTAGTTTTATCAATGTAAAAAAGAATAGAAATCCTGAAAGTAAGAAGAAACCTAAATTTTATGATGTAGAGAATTTCTCTGCCTCGTATGCACATAGTGATGAGTTTCATAAAGATTACAATATTGAAAGTTATGTAAACAAAAATGTAATGGCAGGGGCCAGTTATAATTTTACTTTTGTCCCTTTTAATATCGAGCCATTTAAAAAATCAGAAGGCTTTAAAAGCAGGTACCTACAATTTATAAGAGACTTAAATTTTAATCCAGTACCTAAAACAGTAGCGTTAAACTCAAGAATAAACAGAAACTACAATAGCCAACAATCTAGGAACTTAATCATAGATCCTATTAATCCTTTACCTGCACAGCCAGAGTTAATTCAGCGAAGATTTTTATTTAATTGGGATTATACAATCGGTTTTGATTTAACCAAATCGCTACAATTAAACTTCAATGCAACGAATAACTATATATATGATAGTTTTGGAGAAGATGAAGAATTAGAGGTTTACGATCAGTTTTTTAGTATCGGAAGACCTGACAATTACCATCAAAAGTTAAATACAACCTATAAATTACCTTTAGACAAGTTCCCGTTCTTGAATTTTATCAATGCGGATTATGGATATACAGCAGATTTTGATTGGAAGGCAGGATCGCAAAGTTATATTGAACAAGTTGGAAACATGATTCAAAATGCCAATACTCATAACTTAAATACGAATATAGATTTTGGTCGTTTTTATAAAATTGTTGGAGTAGATAAATTATTACTGAAAGGAACGAAGAAACAGCCTACGCAAAAAGGAGCAGCTATCTTAGGAGGAGATCAAGTAGCACAAAAACCAAAACTTAAAAAGAAAGCTACTTTTGGACAGAAGTTAGGAAAAGGAGTATATGATGTATTAACCTCGGTAAAAAGAGCAAAGATTAGTTACTCTCAAAATAACGGAACTTTATTGCAAGGATACAAACCTTCAGTTGGATTCTTAGGAAGAAATAATTTTGATGGCGGTTTAGCTCCAACATTAGGGTTTGTGTTTGGGAGTCAAACAGATATTTTAAATACAGCTATCGAGAATGGATGGTTAATTACTAGAAATGCTGGAGACGAATATTATAGTAAGAATTACACTAAAACAAGGTATAAAAAATTAGATTATAATGTATCTGTAAAACCACTTAGAGATTTAACTATTGACTTACGAGGAAGCAGAATTCAAACAAGCAATTTAACACAACAGTTAGACGTAGTTTCAGATGGTAGTGGAGGTTTTGAACAAGACCCAAATATCAAACCTTTTGAAACAGGTAATTATAGCATAAGCCATTTTATGTTAGGAACTATTTTTACAGATAATGAAACGCTGTATCAAAACTTTTTAGACTATAGAAGTACTATTTCAGGAAGAATTGCTGATGAACGAGGAATAGCGGTAAACGATTTTGATAGAAATAATAACAATCCTGGGTTTAAAGAAAATGGACAACAAGCAATGCTCCCAGCCTTTATTGCAGCATATTCTGGAAATAGTCCGAATTCTGTAAGTACAGGAATCTTTAAAAATATACCAATTCCAAACTGGACATTACGCTATAATGGGTTTATGAAGTATAAGTGGTTTAAGAAAAACTTCACGTCTTTTACCTTATCACATGGATACAAATCTTCGTATACTATAGGTAATTATACCAATAATTTACAGTACGATTCAAACGCACCAACAAATACAAATACTTCTGGTAATTATCAATCAGAACTCTTAATTTCGTCGGCAACTTTAATTGATGAGTTTTCACCATTAGTAAAAGTAGATTTTAGAATGAAAAATTCAGTTTCATTCAAAGGAGAGATAAGAAGAGACAGATCGTTAACATTAAATTTTAACAACAATACTTTAACAGATATTAAAGGAACAGAATATGTTTTAGGATTTGGATATAAGATTAGAGATGTTAAATTTGTCACCAGATTTACAGGAAAGAAAGAAACCTTAAAAGGAGATATAAATTTAAGAGCTGATATTTCGTTAAGAGACAACTTAACATTGATAAGAAGCGTAGATGAAGAGAATAGTCAGATTACAGGAGGCGAGAAATTATTTGGATTAAAATTTATTGCTGATTATAATTTAAGTAGCAATTTAACAGCATCTTTTTATTACAATCACCAAACGTTTGAATACGCAGTTTCTACCACTTTTCCAAGACAATCTATTAATGCAGGAATTAATTTAGTATACAACTTAGGAAATTAAAACAAACACAATAAAAAATCATTACAATGAACATTCCATCAGAATTAAAGTACACCAAAGACCACGAGTGGGTTAAAGTTGAAAGCGGTGTAGCAACTATTGGTATTACTGATTTTGCACAAGGAGAGCTAGGAGATATCGTATATGTCGATGTAGATACATTAGATGAGGAATTAGAAGCTGAAGAAGTTTTTGGTTCTGTAGAAGCAGTAAAAACTGTTTCAGATCTTTTCATGCCTTTATCAGGAGAAGTAGTAGCGTTTAACGAAGCGTTAGAAGACGAACCAGAATTAGTAAACTCAGATCCTTATGGAAATGGGTGGATGATAAAAGTAAAATTATCTGACGATTCACAAGTAGCAAACTTATTAAGTGCTGAAGCATATCAAGAACTTATTAAAGGGTAAACTAATAATAGCAATACTAATAACTTTAAGTATTGCTATTATTAGTTTAATAAAACTAGAAAAAGCTCCTATACAAGTTAATCATATAGATAAGTTAGAACATGCTTTTGCTTATTTTGTGTTAAGTTTGGTATGGTTGCTAGCTTTAAAAACAACAAAAATTAATAAATATATTATCGTTTTTTGTTGTTTCTTTTACGGCATAATTATTGAGGTTTTACAAGTTACAACCACGTCATATAGATCAGGAGAGATTTTAGATATAATGGCAAACACGACGGGTATTTTAATAGCTTTTATAGTTTACAACTCTTTTTTTAATAAAAATAAAGCTATTTAAAGATTATGCTTGTAAAAGTTGAAATAAATTAATTAAATTAGCGAACTATTAAAAACATTTAGGATGGAAATCAAGAAAAATCCAAAATCAAACTTAGAAAACTATAGTAAACTATTTATGCAAATAGGTTTGGTTTTAGCTTTATTTGTAACGTATGTTGCTATTGAAAATAAGACATATGATAAAGAGTATGGAGAGTTAGGTATGGCTAACATGGCTTCTGATATTGAAGAGGAAACTATCGAGCTTCAAATTGAACCACCAAAGCCAAAGCCAAATACACCTCCACCACCAGCTCCTGAAAAAATTGAAGTAGTAGAAGACGAAGAAGAGATTGAAGAAACAGTAATTGAATCTACTGAAACGGATGAAACTGAAGCTGTAGAAGTAGAAGATATTCAAGAAGTAGAAGAGGTAGAAGAAGTAGTAGAAGACGTACCTTTCGCAATTATTGAAGAAGTTCCTGTATTTCCTGGATGTAGTGGAACTAAGGCTCAAAAGAAAGAATGTTTAAATAAAAAGTTACAAAAACATATCCAACGTAACTTTAATGCTGAACTTGCGAATGAGTTAGGTTTAACTCCTGGGAAGAAAAGAATCTACGTTCAGTTTAAAATTGACAAAGATGGTTCTATTACAAATGTAACTGCAAGAGCTCCGCATCCAAGATTAAAAAAGGAAGCAGAAAGAGTTGCTAGAAAGATACCTAAAATGAAACCTGGTAGACAAAGAGGTAGACCAGTAAGAGTAGGTTATACTTTACCTATTACATTTAATGTAGAGTAGTAAAAACTTACTAAAAAGATAAAAAAAGGCAATCCATTTAGGATTGCTTTTTTTTATTGGCACGTTTCTTGTCTTTAACAAAGTATTAACATAAAAATAGAATACTATGAAAACACCAAAGAAACATGCTAAAAAGCAGCTAGAAAAATTCTCAACTATTTTTACTCAACTAGGCTTGGTCCTAACGTTGTTTGTCGTTTTCCTTGTTTTAGAACACGAAACAGCTAAAGATGTCGCAATAGTGGAACCTACCAATGCACAAGTTTATGAGAAAGTTTACACTTTTGATACCCCTGTTATTATAAAAAGAAAAGTAAAAGAAATTGAAAAGCCAAAGCCAGAGCGTGTAATTAAAGAAGTATTTAAACCAGAAGTAGTAGATAATAATACAGAAAATACCACTGTAATAGATTTACCTGTAGATGAAGCACCTATTGATTTAAATCAAATTCCAGAGTTAAAAGAAACTGAAACTATAAAAGATAGTGATGATCCAGTTTCAATAAACAATGTACAAAATACTCCAGTTTTTAAAGGTTGTGAAGGACTCTCAGAAGAAGAAAATATAAAGTGCTTTGAAAGAAAAATACAACAGCATATACAACGTAATTTTAATTCAGAATTAGCACAAGAAGTAGGATTAAATTCAGGAAAGTATAAAATAATAACGCAGTTTATTATTGATAAAAAAGGAGATGTAGTTGATGTTAAAATTAGAGCACCCCATACTAAATTAAAAAAGGAAACAAACAGAGTAGTAAATAAAATTCCAAAATTTATTCCAGGTAAACAGAATAATAAAGAAGTAAAAGTAAAATATACTTTGCCTATTACTTTTAGGGTAGAATAAAAAGTAAAAACTCAATCAACTGGTTGAGTTTTTTTTATTTTTGTTATATATGAATACAGATAAAACGTTTTTTGCACACGAAACAGCAGTTATTGATGACGGTTGTAAAATTGGAGAGGGAACCAAAATATGGCACTTTAGCCATATCATGCCTACTTGCATTATTGGAAGTAATTGTAATATCGGACAAAACGTAGTAGTGTCACCACAAGTTATTTTAGGGAATAATGTAAAGGTTCAAAACAACGTTTCTATATATACAGGAGTAACATGCGAAGACGATGTTTTTTTAGGCCCTTCTATGGTTTTTACGAATGTAATTAATCCGCGTAGTGCCATAAAAAGACAGGATCAGTATTTAGAAACGATTGTTAAAAAAGGCGCAAGTATAGGGGCAAATGCAACAATAGTATGCGGTAATAATATTGGAGAATACGCTTTTATAGGAGCGGGTGCGGTGGTAACTAAAGAAGTAAAACCTTATGCGTTAGTTGTAGGTAATCCATCAAAACAAATAGGGTGGATTAGTGAATACGGGCATCGTTTAAACTTTGATGAAAAAGGCTTGGCTACTTGCCCAGAAAGTGGAGAAAAATATGTCCTGAAAAACAACGAGTTAAGAAAACTTTAAGCAAATGTTTTGAAAAAGTAAAAAAAGATAAAAAAAATATTTGCGAATAGAAAAATCTTAATTATATTTGAACAGTGGTTTTTAAACCACTTTCTTTTTCTTTTTCATAGCAATTTTTCCCACTCAATTTTGAGTGGGTTTTCTTTTTATAAAAACTTCCCAAATAAAGTAAGTGTATAGAAGAGCGTACTCTAAAGTAATTAACCAAAGGTTTTCTTTCCAAGGAGAGTTAGCATAGGCTTGGTAACTTAATATTACAACAAAACTCCACAGAACAGCATATCGATATTGAGTACATACAGATAAAATTAAAAGCGTTGCAATATACCAAGGGTGCATTGTTGTTGTTAAAAAGTAATAGCAAGATAATGTAAGAAGCATGCTTACAATTAGCTGTTTTACCGATTTGTTTTTCTTGAAAAAAGTAAGCATTAATAAAAAGCAAATAGTAAGAACAGGTATTATCTTACCAATAATGGCAATCTCATTATAACCTCTAAAGAGGTAGCCAATTTCTCTAGCAACGTAGTAAAAGCTAGCATTAAACTCAAAATTTCTAAACCATAAACCAACAGAATTGGTGTAGTTTGAAATTAATTCAGAAGAATAAAAAGGGAGAAAGAGTAAAAAAACAGTGAAAATTGTGGTTAAATGAAAAAGCACTAATTTTTTGAAGCCTTTAAGAGTTGAAATATCCCCTTTTACAAACCATTGAAAAAATAGAGGTAAAAAAAGTAATGGAATAAGTTTTACCGAGATCGAACAAGCCAATAAGATGCCTGCTAAAAACCATTTATGTTGCTGTAAGGTATAAATACTCCAAACTAAAAAAAATAACATTACTGGTTCAAAATGTAAGTTTCCGGTAAGTTCAATTATCACAAAAGGATTTAAAATGTATAGAAAAATGTTTTTAACAGGTAATTGTAGCCTTTCTAAAAGCTTTTTTCCGAAGTATAAAATACCAATATCAGCTAGGATAATTAGTACTCGCATTACAATAATACTTCCAATAATACTGTTTTTGGTAAACAAAGCAGCGATAAAAAAGCACAGTTGATTAATTGGAGGGTAGTTGGTATAATGACTACCATTTAAAACTCCCATTCCTTTATATAACTCGTTAGCTTGGTTTATGGGATAGTTGTTTTGCTCAATAAATGTTTGAGGCAAGGTTAAATAAGGGTTTAACCCTTCTAAAATCATGCGTCCATCCCAAATAAAACGATAAAAATCTTGTGATAAATTTGGAGTAGCAAACAAGAAAACTAACCGAAATAAGACTGCAATTCTGGTTAAATAAGCAAACGATAATTGTTGATCACGTAAAAGAACAAAATAACAAGTAAATAGGCTTATCCATAGAAAAAGCAATTTATTAAACTCTGTGCGTTCAGTTGTATAAGCAAATAAAAAATACAGCACTACACTAACCAAAGTTAGTATAATTGAACTATGTTTTTTAAAAAAAGACATTTAGGCTTTTGAGAAAATCGACTTAAAAAACACATATCCAAAACCAACAAATAGCATTAAGTGAAAAGGGAAGAGTCCGAAGTCACCTCCTTGATTTCCTACGATAAAAGCACTGTACATACCAAAAGCAAAATACAGAGCTAAGACCCCTTCTATAATTACATGTAAAGAAGGTCTTTTACGAATGTATTTATTATTTTTCCAACTATCTTTTAATGACTTAATATTGAACTTAGGAGTTCTTACAAATTCACTTTTTTTACCCAAATGTCCTTCTAGAACAGCAATTGTATTGTGCAAAGAGAAGCCCATGGCAATAGAGAAAAAAGCGAAAAAGGCACCAATATACTTGATGAAGTTCCAAAAACCTCCTCCATAGGTCCTTTTATACATAAACCAGTAACAGATAAAGAAAATAAAGGTACTTACAATAAAAAAGCTCATTACTAAAAAGTAAATTTTTAAATGAGCGTATTCATTTTTAATATACAGCATAGGAATACTTAGTACAGCTACTAAAAAGATGCAAGTAAACATTGAACTATTTAGTAAATGCAGCGTTCCGTGAAGTTTTGTTTTAAAAGGAATAGTAGGGCTTGTAATTATTCTTTTTAACATTTTTTGAAAATTCTCAGCTCCCCCTTTATTCCATCGAAATTGTTGCGAGCGTGCAGCACTAATTACCACGGGTAATTCAGCAGGAGTAACAACGTCTTCTAGGTATTTGAATTTCCAGTTCTTTAACTGGGCGCGATAACTTAAATCTAAATCTTCTGTCAAGGTGTCTCCCTCCCAGTTTCCAGCATCGTAAATACATTCTTTACGCCAAATACCTGCAGTACCATTAAAATTAATAAAATGTCCTTGACTATTTCTTCCTACTTGTTCTAAGGTAAAATGAGCATCCAAAGCAAACGCTTGAATTTTTGTTAAGGTGGAATAATTTCTGTTAATGTGTCCCCAACGAGTTTGAACTACCCCTATTTCAGGATCTTTAAAATACGGAACGGTTTCAAGCAACCAGTTTTCTTGAGGTAAGAAATCGGCATCAAAAATAGCAATAAACTCACCTTTGGCTGTTTTTAATCCCTCTTTTAAAGCACCTGCTTTAAATCCTTCACGGTTTTCACGTCGAATATGTTGAATGTCTAATCCCGTTTTTTGAAGTTCTTCAATTTGAGTAGCCGTACTCTCAACTGATTCATCGGTAGAATCATCTAATACTTGAATTTCTAGCTTTTCGTGAGGGTATTTTAATTGAGCAATATTGTTTAATAAACGCTCCATTACATATAACTCATTATAAACGGGTAGCTGTATGGTTACATACGGAACATGGTTAAGATCAGTTAAATCTAAAATAGGTGAACTCTCCTTTTTTTTCTGAGCTTTTAAATAATTGATAAGTAAGTTTAATTGTGCTATTGCGTATAGTAATATTAGTACTAATGATATAGTGTATAGCGTAATTATTATGTATTCTAAAACCATTATTTAAAGCTATATTTAAAAATCCAACCTAAAATTTTTATGCCCGCTAAGATACTACCTTTTACGGTTCCTGAAACCTTAGAAACGCCAATTCTGTTTCTATATTTCATCGGAACTTCTGTATAGGATAGTTTTTGTTTTAGGGCTTTTAATTGCATTTCCACTGTCCACCCATAGGTTTTATCCTCCATGTTTAAAGCAAGTAGTTTATCATACTTAATGGCTCTAAATGGCCCCAAATCGGTAAACTTTGCTCCAAAAAACAAGTTCATTAAAGTTGTTGCCAACCAATTACCAAAAACTTGCTGAGGAGTCATAGATCCCTTTTCACGTAGTCGTTGTACACGAGCACCAATTACAAAATCAATCTGATTGTTTATTATTGGGGCAATAAGCTCCGTGAGTTGTTCAGGGTAATCAGAATAATCACCATCTAAAAAAACAAGGATATCTACGTTTTCATTTTTTTGAGAAAGGTATTCCATCCCTTTTAAACAAGCATATCCGTAGCCTCTTCTATCTTCAGTTAGTACAGTAGCTCCTGCTTTTTGGGCATTAATTTCGGTATCGTCTGTTGAATTGTTACTAATAACAATTACCTCATTTACTATAGGGGGAATGTCATTAATTACCTGCACAATAGAGTCTTGTTCATTATATGCAGGAATGATAACTTTTATAAGTGGATCCATTAATTATTTTAGGTCGTTGAGGTTGTTTTCTTTTGCAAAAGAAGACAAATTATTCCATTCCTTTAACTTTACTCCATCTTTAAATTTTATAGCTTTTGTTAATTTATGTTTTTTGTATAACAAACAGTAGCCGTTTTTTTTATTGTTTTTGATTTGGCATTTTTGATAAATGTTTCCTTTGTTAGTATAAAAAATCCACCATTTGTTTTGTAAGCCGTTAATAAAATGTCCTTCCTTTTCTTTTAAAGAGTTTTCATAAAAGTAATACCAGTATCTCACAGGAAGGTTGTTTTTAAAACTACCTTCTTTTTTTACAGTTCCATTTTTATAATAAAAAATCCAATAATCTGTTTTCTGATTGTTATCAAGCCAACCTTCTTCTTTTAGTGTTCCATTTGCATAAAATGATTTATGATACACTTTTTGTCCGACTAAAGAAAAAGAAATAAAAAAAAATACAATGAAAATATTATTTTTCATTTACTAGGTTCATTAAATCTACATCGTTGCCTAATAAAACTTCTGTTGGATTGATGCGTCCTTTTTCTGGACCATTTTCCAATTTTAATACTCCACGAGGACATACTGCTGAACAAATTCCGCAACCAACACAACTTGCACGAACAATATTTTCTCCCTTTTGGGCATACGAACGAACGTCAATGCCTTGCTCACAATAGGTAGAACAATTTCCACAAGAAATACATTGCCCACCATTGGTTGTAATTCTAAAGCGCGATTTAAAACGTTGTACAATACCTAAATAAGCGGCTAAGGGACAACCAAAACGACACCAAACGCGGTTTCCAAAAATTGGATAAAATCCAGTACCAATAACTCCCGCAAACCAAGCTCCTATTAAAAAGCTGTAGGTATCTTTAATCCATTGAGAGTTGATTCCAAGAAAAGATTGTGTTCCAGTAAAGTAACAGTATAGTGTTACGATGGTCATTACCAACGAAAATACCAATACACTATGTATTAACCAGCGTTCTAGTTTCCAAGCATTCATACTTTTGTTTGAGTGTTGACGGTATGGATCTCCTAAGGTTTCAGCTAAACCACCACAACCACAAACCCAAGAGCAATACCATCTTTTTCCGAAGAAATACACCATTACTGGTACAATAACCAATGTAAGTATAATACCCCAAACTAAAATAAATAAACCAATGGCTCCACTACTTCTTAAGCTATCTAAATTCCATTCAAAAAAGAAGTCATAATCTAGTGGAAAAGCATTCTTAAAATCATATCCAGGCATATTTAAACTGGTCATGATTTCTGGAATAAGGAAGGCAAATACAATTTGAAAGAATAAAACAGAAGTTGTTCTAATAACTTGATATTTGTTGTGCCTGTATTTTATATACATTCTTACTCCCATTGTAAGCATAATTACACAGTATAAAAAACCGTAAACGAACCATTGACTGGCTTCTCCACCGTTTAAAAATTTACTGATAGGGTCTACTATAAAAGTCCAGTTCACCACATAATCAGGAAAAAAATAAAGCAATAAGTAAAACACAACGAGGTACAGTAAAACGAACCAAGCTATCCATCCTCGGTTTGTACTAGCTTCTAAAAAAATACCGTTGTTTTTAATTCCTTTAGGACCTAGTAAAACAAAGTTAGGAAGTATAAATAACAGCGCCCCAAGAATACCTAAACCAAAAGTAAGTAACCATAGAAAACCCGAATTGTTTTTTACAAAACCATTTCCTGATTTTTTAGCTAACTCGTAACTCAAGGTATGAGGTTTACCGTAAATTAAAAATTGGTACTGCTCTCCTTTTTTATCCCAGTTTTTTTCAGCGTCGTATTTAGCAATTAAAGCGTTGTAATGATTGTTAGATGCTTCGTAGGCATTTCTAACTCGACTAGAAAACTCAAAAATATTCAAGTTTTCATCGGTAACAATAGCCTTATTGAGTTCTTCTTTTATCAGTTCATTTTTATATCCTTTCTCAGCTATAAATGAATCTAACGCTGATTGATTTAAATTAAAAGAGTCCGTAAAAATTACTCCTGAAAAAATGGTCAACCCTATTAAGAATAGAAGTAAACCTGTTTGTTTTATTACTTTCATTTTACATTCTACTGAAAATTCGTTTCCAGCTTTTCTTTTTTAATTGAATATTTGTATTGTTTTCTTTGTTGAATTTTGCTACAATTTCCGGTTCATGAAGTTTATAGAATTCAGGATCGAAGTTAGCGTCTGCTAAATGTTCTAAAGTATAAGTTACAGGTTGTTTTTCATTCAAAATCGTATCAAAAAATTCATGACGCATGCGGATTCCTAATACATTTATACCTAAGAATTCCTGTGTGTTTTTATCGTAGTTTATTCGAATACATTTTTTACCGCTTTCGTGCTCCCAGTAAAAATGTGCTTCATTTTCTTTAGGCAGGGGCCATACCCAACCATAAGTTTGGTATTCAATATCAATAAACTTTGCAGAGTTAAACCAATGTCCTGGTTTGTATTCAATTCGATTGCCACAAATAGTTTGTGCAACGGTTTCACCCATCATTCTACCAGTGTACCAAACAGCTTCAATAGGACGACGCAAACCAATCGCTTCATGCTGCTCAGCACAATCGCCTATAGCATATACATCTTTAATATTGGTTTCTAAAAAACGATTCACTTTAACGCCTCTACCCAGCACAATTTCTGAATCTTTTAAAAAGTCAACATTCGGAGAAACACCAGCGGTTAAACCAACAACATTGCAAGGTATTTCTTCACCTGTTTCTTCAATAATTACAGATGTAACCTGTCCGTTTTTGTCGGATTTGATTTCCTTTAGATTTACACCCAAACGTAAATCGATATGATTTTCTATAATTTCACGATTTATCATGGCTGATTCTTCCATGGGCAATACCTTGTCCCAGAAGCTATCTTCTCGAACTAAAAAGGTAACAGGAATATTTCTGCTATGAAGCATTTCTGCAAGTTCAATACCAATTAAACCACCACCAACAATAACGGCTCTTTTACATGCTTTGTTATTGGGAGCATATTTTTCAAGAGCTTCTAAATCTTGCTTATGGTACATTCCCATAACACCTTTTAAGTCTTGTCCTGGCCAACCAAATTTATTAGGCTTAGAACCAGTGGCTATAATTAATTTATCATAAGATAATTTCTCTCCAGTACTAAAAGCTATTTCTTTTTCCGATGCATGTACTTTTGAAATAAACCCTTTTTTAAGATCAATTCTGTTTTTTTTCCAAAACCAAGACTCGTAAGGTTGTGTGTGCTTAAATTTCATGTGTCCCATATACACATACATTAATGCAGTTCTTGAAAAGAACTCATCAGTCTCAGAAGAAATAATGGTAATTTTTTTATCTGATAATTTTCTAATATGCCTTGCAGCTGTAACTCCAGAAATTCCATTACCAATAATAACAATGTGTTCCATAATTATTGATTTGCGGTTTAGGTCGTTGTTAAAGTTAAGAACTTAATAAAGGAATTAAATTTAGAATGATTTTAAATAATAAAGCTTTGTAAGTGAAGTTTTTTTTAGGCGACCTATGTTTTGTATTAAAAATGAACCTTATGAAACAACCTTTAGTAAGCCTTTCAATTTTGCTTTTTTTTGTAGTACAACTTTCAAATGCTCAAGAGGATAAAGCAAAAAAATCAAACATTCAAACCTATACCCCATCCAAGCTTTTAAATAGTGGGCAGTGGGATATTAAATGGTTTAATAATTTATATACAGAAACAAAATTTGCAGATGCAAGTAGCAACACCAAATCGAAATTAAGAGAAAACTACTTTACTACTACTTTGGAAGCATTTACAGGAATTTCTGAAAATAACCGAATCAATATAGGAGCAATTGTAGAGTTTCGTTCCAACACAATTGGAGGGCGTCAAGCACTATCTGTATTTAGTTTAGAAGACAGCCCAAACTCTGAAAGAAAAGGAATATCTTCAATAGCACCGGCTATTAAATTTCAACCATTAAAAAATATTGGAAATTTTTCCGTTCAATCAGCAATACACATTCCTTTAGTGAGTAATGAAACAGAGAATGGCGTGTTTTTAGACCAAACAGCGTGGACTTTCCAAAACCGATTTTTTTATGATTATACTTTTTCTAGTGGAAAATGGCAATTATTTACTGAGTTGAATACTGAATATAATTTTGGTGATGATGATAGTTTTGCGAACAATACTTTTTTGTTAGCTCCGGGTTTTTTCTTCAGTTATTTTCCTAATCAAAAGTCCACCGTATTAGTGTTTTCTCAACACTCACAAAGGTTTGGAGATTTTACACAAGATTATACAGCTTTGGGTTTGGGAGGAAAATATCAATTAACTAGTGTTTTAAACTTGGAGGTATTGTACAGTAACTTTGTTAGAGGAACCAACAACGGGTTAGGGCAAAGTTTTAATGTAGGATTAAGAGCATTATTTTAAAAGTAGTAAATTAGAGGAGTAATGAAAACTCTAAAACTCCTTTTTATAGGCTGTGTCTTTTTGGGAAGCTCTTGTACGAGTCAGTCAAATAAGATAAATGGCGTTAGTTTTGTTGCTTCTTCAAAGGAGATAACAACTCAACATATTGATGATGTAAAAAAGGTATCAGCAAATTATGTTACGCTGATGCCTTTTGGTTTTGTTAAAAGTTTATCTTCTCCAAATGTAATTTATAACTCCCAAAAGCAATGGTTTGGAGAAACAAAAGAGGGAGTAAAACAATATGCCAAAGAGTTTCAGCAAAGCAAGATAAAAATCATGTTGAAACCACAAATTTGGGTTTGGAATGGGGTGTATACAGGAACTATAAAAATGAATTCTGAAGATAAGTGGAGAACACTAGAGCAATCGTATGAAGACTTCATTCTTGCTTTTGCCATAGTAGCAGAAGAAATTAACGCAGAAATTTTTTGTATAGGTACTGAGTTAGAGCAGTTTGTGAAAAACAGGCCAGAATATTGGATAAGGCTTATTGGAAAAATTAGAAAAGTATATTCGGGAAAATTGACCTACGCAGCAAATTGGGATGAATTCAAGCGAGTAGATTTTTGGGAAGATTTAGACTTTATCGGAATTGATGCTTATTTTCCGTTAAGTAATCAGAAATCGCCTACTCTTAAAGATTTTGAAAAAGGTTGGCAACCTCACAAAAATGAAGTTATTCAGGTTCAAAGTAAGTTTAATAAACCTGTTTTATTTACTGAATACGGATACAGAAGTGTAAATTTTACAGGAGAAAAACCTTGGGATTCAAGTAGAATTGATGGGAATGTCAATTTAGAAAATCAGCAAAGGGCATTACAAGCTTTGTACAACCAATTTTGGAAAGAAGATTGGTTTGCTGGCGGTTTTGTTTGGAAATGGTTTTATAATCATAAAGAAGTTGGAGGACAAAAGAACAATAGATTTACACCTCAAAACAAACCCGCAGAACAGACGATACAAAAAATGTATGAAAAGAGTAAATGAAAAATATAAACACACACTTGTCTTTTTTTAAAATCATTATTTTAGCTCTATTTTGCTTGTCTATAAATTCGTATTCACAAGAAAAGCACATAGAAAAAATTACTTTTTTAGGAGCTAAAAAAACGAAAACTCAGGTCTTAAAGAAAATACTAACATCAAAAGAAAATAAAGTACTTGATTCAATTGTATTAAAAGAAGATATAATTCGTTTGAAGCGCTTACCAGCAATTTCTAATGCGTATTTTAAAACATCATGTTCTAATAACAAGTGTAATATTGTTGTAACTATAGAAGAGAATTTTACCATAATTCCAGAAGTCAACTTTCACAAAACTATCAATCAAAAACTAGCCTACAGAATAGGAGTGGGTGAGTATAACTTTTTGGGGAGGAATATAACCTTAGGAGGGTTTTATCAATATAATGGTTTTGATTCTTATGGAATTAACTTTAGGGCGCCTACGTTATTTTCAGCAAAATGGGGAGTATCATTAAGTCATCAAAACTGGACAAGTGAAGAACCGCTATACTTTGATAGTGAATCGGCCAATTATACATATCAGAATATCTCTTATGAAGCTTTGGCTTTATATCAGCACGATTTTAAACATCAATTCCAATTTGGAATTAATTTTTTTAAGGAAAAATATAATTATTTGAACGGAAGCACTTCATCGGATGTTCCAACTGAGTTAAGCGTCGATAAAAAATTGTTGAAGCTAATTTATACTTTTGATAATCTAGATTATCATTACCAATATATCAACGGATTAAAAAATGAATTTCATGCACAATACGTAACGTCTGAAAATGAATATCAGAATGATTTTTTAATTTTTTGGAACGACTTTTTTTACTTTAAAAGGCTAGGAAAAAAAGGGAATTGGGCAAATAGGCTACGCTTTGGTTTGTCGTCTAATGACAATACCCCTTTTGCTCCATTCGCATTGGATAATAATGTAAATTTAAGAGGTGTTGGTATTTTGGTTGATCGTGGTACGGGAAGTATTGTTTTAAATACAGAGTACCGTTATACTTTGTATGAAAAGAAATGGTTTGTTTTGCAAGGAAATGTTTTTACAGATGTAGGAACTTGGCGAAAACCAGGAGGAGCGTTGAGTGATTTTATAGATAGTGATAATGTTAGAATGTACTCTGGTATTGGTTTACGCTTTATTAATAAAAAAATAGTTAATGCAGTTTTTAGAATTGATTACGGACATGGACTTACAAAGAATGCATCAAAAGGATTTGTATTTGGGATAGGTCAATATTTTTAATCGCAGGGAGATAACTAAGAGTTCAATCTGCAACTGTTTATTTGTATAAAAAAACGAGGTATGTATTTTACAACCTCGCTTTTATATTATTCTTATGTAGAAAAATGTTTTATTTTTTCTTTGGGTGTACTAACTTCATCTCTTCAATTAAGTGCTTTGCGCCTGCGTATTTATCAACAATAAATAATACATAGCGAACATCTACCATAATATTTCTACAAATTTCAGGATCGTAATTCATGTCGCTCATCGTTCCTTCCCAAACACGGTCGAAGTTTAATCCAATTAGGTTTCCATGTGCGTCAATTGCAGGGCTTCCTGAGTTACCCCCTGTGGTATGATTGGTTCCTAAGAAACAAACAGGAACTTTTCCATTTTTATCAGTGTATTGTCCAAAATCTTTAGCGTCGTATAAATCACGCAATTTTTGAGGAACGTCAAACTCATAATCACCAGGAACGTACTTTTCAATAACACCATCTAAATAACTTACAGGATTGTAATATACGGCATCTCTAGGAGAATACCCACGAACTTGACCGTAAGTAACACGTAATGTGCTATTAGCATCAGGAAAATAGCGTGTATTTGGTAATGCTTCCATCAATGCTTTCATGTATGTTTTTTGCAAGGCCGTAATTGGTTGATTTTTCTGTTGAAACTCTGGATTGATTTTTGTGTAAAACTCTTCAATCATAGGTTTTGCATATTGGTAAGCAGCATCCTTGTTTAAATTTTTCACCACTTTTTTAGCGTCTCCCTCTAATAACTGTAAAGCTTTATCTAAATCAGTAAAACTTGTTTTATCGTAAATAGAAGCATCTACATTAGTAGCGTTGTATAATGGCATCACATTCTTAAATACTCCCTTATCTACATTTGTATCAAAGTTTTTGTGAATTGCTTTAATTCTATTAACTAACGACGTTCTAGCTTCCTCAAATTCCTCAGGTTTATTTAAAGCCACTTGTTCTAGTTGATATGCTCTAAAAGTTATTTGCATCAATTCGTTGGTAACTAAGAAAACCTCAATAAAATTTCTTCTTTTAACATTAATATCAGCAAAGTCTGCATACAATTTTTCAAACTCAGGAAGAATATTTCCATAGATATTTTCTAACCCTTTTTCTTTTAATGCTTTTTTGAAAGTAGTTTCAAAAGCTTGGCGTTCTGTAATTGCATTGCTCTTTTTAATCCCTAAGTTTTCACCAATCCATTTTTTCCATGCATTTGCAATGCGTGCTTGCTTAGATGCATATTTAATACGAACAGCGTCACTAGCTTTCATTTGTGCGTCAATTTCTTTTAATGCAGCCTCACGAATAGCAATATTACTCGGATTAAACTCTTGTGTAATATGCTTAATAGCAACGGCTGGTAAGTACTCATTGGTACGGCCAGGAAATCCAAAAACCATCGTAAAGTCACCTTCTTCAATTCCGTCTAAAGAAACAGGTAAAAAGTGTTTTGGCTTGTAAGGAACGTTGTCTTTACTATATTTAGCTGGACGATTGTTTTTGTTAGCATAAATTCTGAACAATGAAAAATCTCCTGTATGACGTGGAAAAACCCAGTTATCGGTATCACTACCAAACTTTCCAATGCTACTTGGTGGTGCGCCTACTAAGCGTATGTCTTCAAATTTCTCAGTAACGAATAAGAAATATTGGTTCCCTTTGTAAAAAGGTTTTACTTTAACATCTTGCCAAACTTCTTTTTGTACTGTTTTTTGAATTTCGTTGATGTTTTTATCAATAGTCGATTGCTTTTCACGCTCAGTCATAGTATCAGTAACCCCATTCAATGCTTTGGTAGTTACATCATCAATACGAACAATAAATTCAACATATAGCCCTTTATTAGGCAATTCTTCTTTTTTGTTTATCGCCCAAAAACCATCTTTTAAATAATCGTTTTCTAAAGAAGAGTGGGATTGGATTTGTCCAAATCCACAGTGGTGATTGGTTAAAATTAATCCTTCAGGAGAAATCACTTCACTAGTACAACCTCCATTAAAATGCCCAATGGCATCTTTTAAACTAGAATTGTTTACATCGTAAATGTCTTTAGCGGTAAGTTTGCTTCCTAAAGAGGTCATTTCTTGTTCATTCATTCCTTCTAAAAGAGAAGGAATCCACATACCTCCTTGTTGTGCAGTAACTTGAACGACAATAAATAAGAATAGAATTTTTATATACTTCATTTGTTTGTTTTTAAAAAGCTAAAGATACGAATTGATCGTAAATTAGCTTGTTCACAGCATAAAGTAATAGGTTAAAAAAGGCTTAAAACATTATTTTTTGCCTAAAGGATATAACTCTTGATGAATAAAATCTTTTGGGAACTTTTCATCGCCATCAAATCCTAGCTCAATATCACGACCGTTATACGGTATGTAGTTTGTTTTAAAAATGTAGTCCCATATACTCAGTGTAATACCAAAGTTAACCCCCATTTTTCTTTCGGCTGGAAGTTCTTTTGCATGATGCCAAATATGCATTCTTGGATTGTTTAAAATGTATTTTAGCCAACCGTAATCCCAGTTAATATTGGCATGATTTAAGTGACCAATAGTGATGTTGAAAAAATGAACAATGGCTACATCTTGTGCAGTAAACCCCCCCATAATAGCTAGGGGAATATATTTCATAGAGTTGTAAACTACGGGTTCCATCCAATGATAGCGAAGGTGCGCTGCGAAGCCCATTTGTTTTACGGAATGATGTACTTTATGAAAGTTCCACAAAAATTCGTATCGGTGTAGTAAGGTGTGTGTAAACCACTGCACAAAATCAATACTAATAAAGAAAACTGTAATCCTTGCCCAATAAGGAATCGTAGTAATATCAAAAAGTTGAAAGCTAGCAACGGATAAACCAATCAAACCAAGGAGGTCGTTAAATAATTGTTCCGTAGCATTCGACAAGGCAATGAACACAATTAGGTTTAATAAGAAGAAATTAAAAAACATGTAAAAAGTGTCTAGCCAAAAATCTTTACGAAACAAAGGCTGATTTTTACGCCAAGGAAATACAATTTCCAATCCCCAAACAACAAGAGAAATTAGAAGTAAGCCATAAAAATAATTATCCCATTGAATTTCAAACAAAACAGATTGTTTTAGATAGTTCCAATAACCTGTGTATGAGTTCTTTATAATTTCCAGATATCTTTCCATGGGTGCTATAAATTTTAGCAATAAAAATAATGAATTAATGAGTTATAATTTTAAATAAATCTCGTCCTTTCCATAGTCGTTCTTCTTTGGGTAAAATTTCCATATTGTCCCAAAAACCTGTGAGTAATGTTTGTGCATAAGCAGGAGGTAACTGTTGTTCAGTCATTAATGTATTTGCTTTTTTATAATTATAAGAAAGTGTATGAAAAGTGTATGAAAAATCATTAGTGTCATTTAAAATGGCATACCAAACATGGGATTTTCCATTGTTAGCGGGCATGCCAATAACCCCTGGGTTTAACCAAAGAAGTGAACCTTTCTTATCTGCAAAAGGAAGTCCACAATGCCCCGCAACAATTACATCACTATTAGTTTCATTGAACGATGGAGTTTTATTTTTCCATGCAGTAGATTTAAAAATAAATTCAGAAATATCATGATACGAACCGTGTACCAAGACGACCTTTTTATCTGCGTATGTAAAGGAGATATAATCGGGTAGGGTTTGCATCCAGTTAATTGATGTTTCTGAAAGGTGGTTTTGAGCAAAAGGATACCATGCTTTTGAAAAAACATCACAACGAGAACCTTCTGTAAAATCGCAACCACAATCAATCTCCCCATTTCGTAACTGTTGTTCTACATTTCCAATAATACTATGTGCTCCCCAGTTTATAAAGGTTTGTACTGTTTCTTCTGGTTGTGCACAATAGCCAACAATATCACCAGTGCAAAAACAGTTTTCAGGCGCTATATTCTCCTGTTCAGCAACTTTAATTAGAGCTTCTAAAGCTTGTAAGTTGCTGTAAATTCCTCCAAATAAAAGTGCTTTTCCCTTTACGGTATTTATATATGTTGTTTTTGTATCCATAACGGAACTAAATAAAGAGTGAAACAAAGAATACTTCCCCAAATGTTGCTCCATAATAAATTAGCATACTTGCCAGAAGTAAAAATTAATAAAGAAGGAAAAGCATCAAAAACTAATAAAAAGCCAATAAAAATACCAGTACCTACAGATAAGTAGTAACTAATTTTAGGGGGTTTTAACTTCCATAGCATAAAAACTGGAGCTAGCCCAATAACCATAGTACCGCTAATAGTGGTTGCTGATAAAATTGAGGCATCTAAAAATACAGGAATGGTTCCTGTGACAGCAATGAGTAGCATCATTATTCTGCCAAATGAAACAGAGGGTTGAATGTTTAAGTCAATAGCAAAAAGCTTGGCCGTTGATGAAAATGTAGAATCTAAGGTAGATGCAGCTGAGGTAATCATGATAAAATTAACCACTAATAACATTCCAATACCTAATGTTTTACTAAATGCAACAGCTGCTTGCCCATCAAGACCGTTGATTTTCCCGAAGACACCTACAAAACTAAATAAAACGATACATAAAAACCCAAGAACAGTAGCCCAAAGGTAGCTTTTTAGAGTTGTTTTTGGACTGCTTATAAAGCCACGATCGGTTAATACAGGATCGTGAAAAGGATAGCTAAACGATTGTAAAAAAGCAGCAATAGCTAAGTTTCCTCCTAAAGCCATCGTCCACTCACCAGAGTTTGAAATTGCTACGTAATTTATACCTTCAGAGGAACAGATATTCCAAAGAATAATTGCTAAAAGTACCGAGAAAAACAACATTTGAATTGCGTCAGTAAAAATACTACTGCTCAAGCCTCCTTTCAAAGCATAAGCTAAGGTTAGAAGTGTAAAAGCTACAATAGATGTGTAGTATGAGGAGCTACCTACAGCTCCAAAATAAGAACCAATAACCATGGTGTTTGACCAGACTTCGTTAAATAGTCTAATGAGAATTAAAACAGAAAATACAAGAATAGCGGTATTGCCAAATCGAATATTTAAAAAGTGATGAATGCTTTTAAAACCTCCTTGGGTACGTAGTTGGTATATAATTATTCCAGCAACGGCAAACGAAAGGTAATACAGTGCATATGCAACCCCTCCTACAAGTCCGAATTGCAAGCCTAAATTAGCCGCATTGGTAATGCTTTTCGCAAAAATCCAAGAGATGACTAAGCTACCTGTGAGCAATAATGTATTGGGTGCTTTTTTATTGTGTGTAGCTTTAAAGAAGGTTTGATTGGTTTGGGCAAAAGGGGAAAGTATTAAAAATATTAAGCTGGTACTAAGTAGTAAACCCCATTGCCAAATGTATATTGTTTCTTTCATTGGTTATACGTATTCTGAGAGAATTTTAATTTCTTACTTTAGTTATTCCACCAAACACCAAAATTAATACTATTACCATTAGTAGCTTGAGCAGCTAGTTCATAATTTGTGTTGTTTAAAGAGGCCTCTTCTGCAGGATAGGGCATTCTTACAGGAATTAAATTGTTATTTAAACTAGCTGAAATGGGATTCAGGTTAGGAAAACCAGTTCTACGATATTCTATCCATCCTTCATAGCCGTTAATAATGTTAGCAATCCATTTTTGCGTTATAATTTGCTCTAGGGCTTTTGTGTCGTCAAAACTAGCAGTTGTCGTAAGGTAATCATTAGGTATGTTAGTGTTCCAATAACGAAAGGCTTGCGTGGTAGCTAATTCGTATAATGATTTGGCATTGTGGGTAATAAATCCTTTGTGTGCTGCTTCTGCTAATAAAAAATTAGTTTCCCAAGCGGTCATATAATTGGCTTGCAAATTTCCGGCATGTTCTCTAAAAATAAAGCCAGCTAATGAATAATTCCCCAATGAAATAGTGGTTTTTGAAGCATCTATTCCGTTAATTAACCCGTTGTAATTGTTGGGAGGAGTACTGGAAGGTCTAAAAAAAGTTTGAATTCTAGGGTCATTTAGCTCTTTTAAAATCTCTTCAATAGTTTTAGACATTACAAAGTTGTTAAAATCTCCTACTCGTAAACGCGCCATTCTAAAGTTATTAGGCTCTCCATCTGTAAAATTAAAAATAGCATTTTGAGCATTGTTGGCAATGTAGTTGCCATCGGTTACAATTTCTTGAAGTTCTTTGTTTATGTTTTGTTTTGATGAAATACGGATAAGTGCTTTTATTCGTAATGAGTTGGCAAATAAAATCCAGCTATCTAGATTTCCGTTGTATAAAACATCGCCCGTTAGCGGTAAATTACCCGTGTAATTTTCAATTGCTATTATTCCCTTTTTTAAACTATCTAAAATACCTCCATCTGCTAAGTAAATAGCTTCTTGTGTGTCGTATTTGGGAGTAACAGTTTTGTTATCTCCATTAAAAGCATCACTATAGGGAACATCTCCAAAAAGATCTGTCAAAGCCATAGCCATATATGCCTTAAAAATTAAAGCAGGGCCTTCATACACTTTAAATGTTGGATTATTTTTGGCTTTGTTTAGGATAATTTCATTGTCTCTTAGATTAGTGTAAAATACAGGCCATGGATTCCCACCTAATTGTGGTGATTTTAAAGCATGACGATCAAATAAATTAAAATCTAAAGCAGTAAGTTGTTGACTTAATAAATTACCTGCAACAAAACCTTCATACGACATTGCTTCTCCATAATTGTAAATAACTTTACGAAATAATAAACTGGGTTCTACATCGACAGGAAAGTTGGGGTTTGTATTTATTTTTTCAAAATCACTAGTACAACTTGTTATGAGTACTAATAGGAAGAGAGATACGTAATTTTTCATGACATTGTTTTTTAAAAGGTTACACCTAGTTTAAATCCGAAGCTTTTGGTGGTAGCATACGACATATCTTCTACACCACTAACAATTCTATTTCCCTGCACCGCTAGTTGTTCTGGGTCAAAATGAGGAATGTTACTAATTGCAAATACATTTTTACCTATAAAAGAAAGAGTTATATCAGCTCCGTTTTTAACAAAGCCAAAGACATTGTTTTTTAAATTGAAGGTATAACTGAGGGCAAATTGTCGTAACTTTAAATAGGAGGCATTATACACATTATTTTCTTCATGATTTCTGTCGTAAAATTGTCTGTAATAACTTTCGGGAGTTATTGCGGTTGTGTTTGGGGCATATATTGGGTTTTCTGGAGTTCCAGTATTTATAACCCCTTGCGCAATAATGCCTGATGTTGGTCGGTAAGTTGTTTCTTTTAATTGACCAGCAACCCCTGCCAAAGCTAAGGTTCTCGAAACTAATTCACCTCCTTGTCGCCAATCAAAAAGAAAATTCAAATTCCAGTTTTTGTACGAAAAACTATTGTTGAGTCCTATTGCAAAGTCAGGATTGTAATTTCCTAGTTTTTTAAGTGTAGGGTCTGCAATAAAATGTCCTTCAGATGTTAAGACAAAATCACCTTTTTCATTTTTTAAATAACCAGTTCCGTAGAAATCACCAATGCGTCCGCCTTCTTCTACTTGAAACCAAACGGTTTGATCTGGATTGTTGTACACTCTTGAATACGCCAATGTAATTCGTCCACTGTTTTGAGGTAACGATTCAATGGTGGCAACATTTTTACTAAAGTTTACAGTAGTATTCCATTTGAAGTTATTGGTTTTAAAAGGAGTGGCATTAATAACAAGTTCTACCCCTTCAGAACGTACTTTTCCGCCATTAACTACTTGTTGTTTAAAACCTGATGAAATAGGAATTGGAAGTGATAAAATTTGATCTTTGGTAAGTGCGTTGTAATAAGTAATATCAAAAGTTAAACGATCATTAAAAAAACGAAGATCAGCCCCTATTTCAAAAGAAGTTGTTTTTTCTGGACGTAAGTTAGGGTTGGCAATAAAATCTTGACTTGTAAATGCGGGTTGTGCATGTACATTTGTTGTGGGGATAAAAGTTCTTGAAGTTTGATATGGATTGGTGTCGTTACCAACCTGAGCAATGCTTGCACGAACTTTTGCAAATGAAACCGTTGTAGGAAGGGGAAATAATTTGCTTAAAATGACGCTGGTAGAAACCGAAGGATAAAAGAAAGAAGTATTAGTGGTGGTAATTGGAGTAGCAAGCGCGCTAGACCAATCATTTCTACCTGTAATATCTAAAAAGAAGACATTGTGATACCCTAATTTTATCAAGCCATATAAACTGTTGATTCTTTTTTCTGATGAAAAATCAAAAGTTTCAATAGGAGAAGCGGCGTTGTTAAAGCTAAAAATACCAGGTTGTGCTAATTGCGTAGTTTGTGTTTGTTGTGTGCTAGCTCTTTGATCAAGGCGATTTCCTCCTAAGGAAATGTCAAGAGTAACATTATCAACTTTTGGGGTATAATTAATTAAAAAATCGGTGTTAATTTCTCGGTAGGTTACTTTGTGTTCAGCGTATGCACCATTCCTAAATCGATTGGAACTAAAGTTTCTTAAAAAACGCCTGTTTTCATTAGAGTAATCCATTCCTGTTCTTAGTGTTAGGTTTAGGTTGTTGGTAATTTGTTGTTTTGCTGAAATATTACCAAAAACACGGTCTCTGTTAAATTCATTTCTATTTTCGTGTAATATGAAATATGGGTTGTCAAAAAAAGTATAGTTGAACGAATACTGTTGCCTACCCTCTAATCCTGGTTGCCAATAATTTTTTAAACTGTTAATGTTTAACGATCGAGGTCCCCAAGCTACTAATGAATAATTCACGTTTTCAGACCCGTATCCGTTAGAAGGTCTGTTATCGCTATTACTATGTACATAATTAACATGCGAAGTAATGGTAGTGTTTTTTGAAGGGATGAATTGCAAATTAGTAGCAACTGTTTTGCGCTGTAAGTTAACACCGGGTATAATTGATTCGCTGTTAACATTGGTCAATGATAAACGATAATTCCCTTGATTAAATCCCGATGCTATGGCAATATTATTAATTGTTGTAATACCTGTTTTATAAAAATTTGTTACGTTGTTAGGGTGTGCTATAAATGGAGTAGGTGTAATAGGGAGTCCGCTATACAAAGCGGTATCACCTCCTCTAACCGTAGTGCCATCGGGTAGAGATACTGGACTGTCAAATTGAGGAATTAAAGTGCCTTGGTTTAATCTTGGTCCCCAACTATAGGAAATATTGTCGTTAGTTCCTCCACCTAATCCATTAATAAATTCAAAACGACCAGAGTTTCCTTGTCCGTATTCGTTTTGAAACTGAGGAAGTTGGAAAGCTGTGTCAATGAATAAAGAAGAGTTAACACTCATTTGAAAAGCATTGCTTCCTTTTTTTGTGTTGATGATGATAACTCCATTAGAAGCTCTAGTACCGTATAAAGCAGCAGCACTTGCCCCTTTTAATACAGAAACTGAGGCAATATCATCGGCGTTTACTTCCATGGCCCCGTTACCAAAATCAGCTTCTTGAAAACCTGCGGCTGCTTCGTTAGTACTATTAAAAATAGTATGATTGTTTATGGGGGTTCCGTCTACAATAAAAAGGGGGTTGTTGTTGGTGAAAGATTGTTCGCCACGTATAACGATTTTTGAAGAAGAGCCAACACCAGTGGCCCCACCACTGGTAATGTTCACACCCGCTAATTTTCCTGATAAATTATCTAAAAAATTTACTGATTTAACTTCCGAAATATCTTTTTGTTGGATGCTCTGAATAGCATATCCTAGTTCTTTAGACTCTCTTTTTTTATTTAAAGCAGTAATAATTATTTCGTCCAATCCTGTATTTTCTTCTTGTAAATAAATAGAGATATTTTTTTGATTACCAACTTCAATTTCCACTGTTTTATAGCCTATAGAAGAAAAGATTAGTCTGTCGTTTTTACTCTTTATTTTTAAAGAGTAGTTGCCGCTATTATCTGTAATTGTTCCTTTCGTTGTGTTTTTGATAGTTACGTTAACAAAAGGGATAGGAATTCCATTGTTTTTTGAGATTACTTTCCCTCCAATTGTATATTGAGCATTCGCAAAGGTGGTTACGCATAATAACAACCCGAGTAAGATTTGTTTCATGTGTTTTTATAAATTTTGTTTCATATTGAGAACCATCAAAGAGTAAGTAAAAGCGAAGCGTTTTACCACTAAAAGGATGATTGTTATGATGTTACTGTACTTAAGAAAAGATGGGTGTTCTTCGTGAAGTTTTAGGAGAACCTTTGTTATAAAGCACTGAAGTGTATTGATACTTGTGCCTGTATGAGGTGTTGTAAAAACTTTTTCTCAATACGAGAAGTATCTTATTAATTAAATATTTTAAGAAGTTATTCGTTGAATAACGATTTAAAAAATAGGTTAAATCGTTTTCTGAATCAATATCTTTTAAGTATGCAAGTTGCAATACAGAGTGTTCGTTTTTTTCAAGTGTTTTTTTAAGCGCACCAAATAACTCAGGAGTTTTCCAAGGGAGTGTTGCAAAACTTCTCTTGTTAAAATGTTTTCGATTAATGGCGAGTAAATAAATACCTCCATCTATTGAGGGACCTAAAACAGGAAGGTCGTTTTGAAGGTGATCAATGGCCTTTTGTAGGTGAGAAGCGTTTAAATTTGGACTGTCATTTCCTACAACAATTATGTTATGAAACCCTTTGGCAAAAGTGTGCTCTAAAGCGTTTGTAAAACGCTGACCAAAAGTTGCTCCTATTTGGTGAGTTTCATTACAAATACATATTTGAGCGTTTGTTTTTGAAGCTTCAAAAACTATCTTTTTATTTAAGTAGTCAAATAATTCTTGCCCTTTTCCTAAAAACTTATGTTCAGCTTCTCTTTTAGAAGAGTTTGCAAAAATAAGAATAGCTATTTTGGGCTGTTGTTTTGACATTTATGGACTTTCCATTAATTATAATAAAATGGAAAAGTCGCAAGAAATAGATTGACATTACAAAAAAAGCCGCTAATTTAATTAGCGGCTTTTAAGAGCAAGTAGGTTGCTTATTTTTTATTAACTTCTTTAATGTATTTTTCTAAAGCCATAGTCATTGAAGGTGTCTCAGGTGTTGGAGCAGCAATGTCTACACGTAAACCTCTATCTTCAACAGCTTTAATAGTAGTGTTGCCAAAAACAGCTATTCGAGTATTATTTTGTTTGAAATCAGGAAAGTTTTCAAATAAACTATCAATTCCTGATGGACTAAAGAATACTAAAATATCATAAAAAACATCTTCCAAATCAGATAAGTCACTGACTACGGTTCTGTATAGGTCAGCACGTTTCCAGTCAACCCCTAATTTATCCAATTCTTCAGGAATTAAAGGTTTTAATTTATCTGAAGAAGGAAGTAAAAACTTCTCGTCTTTATGTTTCTTGATCAATTTAGTTAATTCAGGAAATGTTCTATTACCAACATAAATTTTACGTTTACGGTACACAACGTATTTCTGTAAATAATAGGCCACAGCTTCAGACTGACAGAAGTACTTCATATCATCAGGAACAGTAAAACGCATTTCTTCAGCGATTCTAAAAAAATGATCGACAGCATTTCTACTGGTAAGTATAATGGCTGTGTAATTGTTTAAATCAACTTTTTGAGCTCTTACTTCCTTTACAGGAATTCCCTCGACATGAATAAACGATCGAAAGTCAACCTTAACCTTTTGCTTTTCCGCCAAGTCAAAATATGGCGATGTTTCTGTCTTTGGTTTAGGTTGAGAGACTAAAATAGTTTTAACTTTCATAAACTTTCTCTTTATTACGTAGTTGTTGTTTTATAAAGAATTAATAGCGGTGCTATTTCAAGGGTGCAAAAGTACAAAATAAAATAAAACAACTTGTTAATTACAAGTTTTTTATTGTTGGTTAAAATTAAAAACGCTCTAAAAATAAGCAAGATACCAAAAGAATAAATTAAAAAAAGTTTGTTGGTAAAAGTATATTGGTACAGTATAATAATGGGAAGTAGCCAGATACTAAGAACATACAAATACCCCGATTTTGTATGTAAAAAATAACGTACAATTGATGATAGCCCTAAAGTATTAGTCAAAGTATAATCTATAATAAAGCGCAAAGAGAAATATATAGTAACAAATATTAACAACCCTAAAAAAGTTAAAAAGCTATGAGAGTATATTTCTGATATTAAAGTTAGAAATAAAAACAACGAGATAACAATTATTGAAAAAGAAAAAAGCAACAGTTTAAAAGGGGTAAAAAAAGAAATCCCTTCTTCCATTCTTTTATGAAAAAAACCAGGAGTAATAAAAGCAATTGCATACCCGTATATCTTGGTAGGCTTTAACGATTTCATCATAGCCAATAACACAATAGCTAATACAATAACTAAAGTAATCCAACTATCATGGTTTGTAATTCGTTCTACTGCTTGCAATTGCTTTTATACTTTTTAATTAACACAAAATTAGTAATAAATAAGTGTATCTTTGCCTAGAATTATATGAAAATTACATGAAGTCAGACGCTTTAGTCATAATTCCTACGTATAACGAGAAAGAAAACATCGAAGCTATTATTCGAGCAACTTTTAGTCAAGAAAAGGCGTTTCATGTGTTGGTTGTGGATGACAACTCCCCTGATGGAACAGCAGCCATTGTAGCAAGTTTACAAGAAGAGTTTCCAAGTCAACTTTTCATCGAAAAAAGGAAAGGAAAAAACGGATTAGGTACTGCATATATTCATGGTTTTAAATGGGCAATCGCAAAACAATACGATTATATTATTGAAATGGATGCCGATTTCTCGCACAACCCTAACGATTTAATTAGATTGTATAATGAGTGTGTTCAGGAAGGAGCAGATGTAGCTATAGGCTCAAGATATTCAGTGGGAGTTAATGTAGTTAATTGGCCAATGAGTAGGGTGTTACTATCTTATTTTGCATCAAAATATGTACGACTAATTACCAGAATACCTATTCACGATACTACAGCGGGTTTTGTATGCTACAAAAGAAAAGTACTTGAAACCATTCAATTAGATAAGGTTAAGTTCGTAGGCTATGCATTTCAAATAGAAATGAAATATAAAGCTTGGAAGCACAGGTTTAATGTGAAAGAAGTTTCAGTTATTTTTACTGATAGAGTATTAGGAAAGTCAAAACTAAGCAAAGGCATAATCAAAGAAGCTGTTTTTGGTGTGATAAAAATGAGAATTAACGGATTACCGAAATAAGAGCATGACTATAATTACTACAAGAGAAGCAAGGAAAGAAGATATGGAAACCTTGTTAGCGTTTGAACAAGGAGTTATAGAAGCAGAAAGACCTTTTGATTCATCCTTAAAAGAGGGAAAGATTAACTACTACAATTTAGAGGAAATGATTTTTGCTGAAAATGTACATTTAATCGTGGCAATGGCTGAAGAGGAAATTGTAGGTTCAGGTTATCTTAGGATCGAAAAATCTCGAAGTTATCGTAAAAATGAACAAAATGGGTATATTGGGTTTATGTATGTAAAACCAAATTTTAGAGGCCAAAGAATCAGTTCGTTAATTTTAGAGTCTTTAAAAAGTTGGGCAAAGAGTAAAGAACTAAAAGAACTAAGGCTAGATGTTTATAAAGATAATTTAGGGGCTATAAAATCTTATGAGCGCTTTGGTTTTCATAAGAGTTTGATTAACATGAAAATGGAAATTTAATAGAAAATGAAGCAAGCATATTTAATTAAAAACGCAAAAATCGTAAACGAAAACAAGGTTTTTAAAGGCGATGTTTTAATAGAAGGAGAATTTATTAAAGAAATAGGAGAAAACTTACTTCCTACCGATGATGTATTAATGGTTGATGCTGAAGGAAAGTTTTTAATTCCAGGTATGATTGACGATCAAGTACATTTTCGTGAACCAGGGTTAACACATAAAGCAAATATTGCTACCGAAAGTAAGGCTGCAATTGCAGGAGGAATTACTTCTTTCATTGAAATGCCTAATACAGTGCCTCAAGCAACCACTCAAGAATTACTAGCTGATAAGTTTGATATGGCAAGTAAAACATCATACGCAAACTATTCGTTTATGTTTGGTGGAACGAATGATAACTTAGAAGAGTTATTAAAAACAAACCCTAAAAACGTTGCTGGTATCAAGTTATTTTTAGGTTCTTCAACAGGAAATATGTTGGTAGATAATGAAGAGGTGCTTGAGAAAATATTTTCTTCAACTAAAATGTTAATCTCTGTACATTGTGAAGATGAAGCTACCATTAGAAAAAATACAGAAGAATACAAAGCAAAATACGGTGATGATATTCCTGTAAAATACCATCCGTTAATTCGTAGTGAAGAAGCATGTTATTTATCATCCTCAAAAGCAATTGAATTAGCAAAGAAAACAGGAGCACGTTTACATATTTTTCATTTATCTACAGAAAAAGAAACCCACTTATTCCGAAATGATATTCCTTTAGAAGAAAAACAAATTACGGCTGAGGTTTGTGTACATCACTTATGGTTTACCGATGCTGATTACGATACAAAAGGGATGTATATTAAGTGGAACCCTGCGGTAAAAACTCAAAAAGATAAAGATGGTTTATGGAAGGCGCTGCTAGATGATAGAATTGATATCATAGCAACCGATCATGCACCTCATACCTTAGAAGAAAAGGATAACGTATATACAAAAGCCCCTAGTGGAGGACCGTTAGTACAACATGCTGTTCCAGCGATTTTAGAAAAAGTAAAAGAAGGGGTGTTGCCAATTGAAAAGGCAGTAGAAAAAATGAGCCATAATCCAGCAAAGATTTTCCAAATTGAAAAAAGAGGATTTATAAAAGAAGGTTTTTATGCCGATTTAGTTTTGGTTGATGCAGATAAGAAGTGGACTGTAGATAAAGAAAATGTATTGTATAAATGTGGATGGTCTCCTTTCGAAGGAGTTGAGTTTTCAAACCAGATAACACATACATTCGTAAATGGAAATTTAATGTACAATGAAGGGGTGTTTAATGAAGAAATTAAAGGAAAACGATTATTATTTAATAGATAAATGAAATCTTTTTTTTACATATGTCTGGGGCTGTTTATAGTGTCGTGTAATAGCAATACGATTTATAAAAAACCGGAGAATCTTATTCCTAAAGATTCAATGGTTTCGTTATTAACGGATATGTATATTGCCTCTTCAGCCAAAAACCAAAAAAATAAGTTGTTAAAGAGAGAGAAAAACTATATGATTTTGGTGTACGAAAAATATAAAATTGATAGCACTCGTTTTGATGCTAGCAATACATATTATACCTCTATGGTTGATGAGTATGCAGGAATTTTAAAAAATGTAAAGAGCAACATTGATTCATTAGACATTTTATACAAGAAAGAACAAGAAGTTCAAGACTCTATAAAAGGGATCCAAAAAGATACTATTTTAAATAAAGAATTATTAGTAAACGATTACCCTAAAGATTCGATAAATAAAGAAAATAGAAGACTTGAAAAAAAAGACTTAAAGAAGAGTCTTAAGTAACTTGTTTTTTAAATTCTTTAGAAACGTTAGTTATTACATGGTCAATAGGTTCAAACACAAAACCAAGTTGTTCGGTAATCTTCTTAGAAGTATAGAACGATTTGTTGTGAGCAGATTTAGCAGTGTTTTTAGTTAGTAAAGGCTCTTTACTAGTAAGTTTTGTTAAAAGCCAATCGATTTTCCAAAATATTGAAGTAGCTAATTTTCCTACTTTTATTGAAGGTCTTTTTTTATTTAGGTTGTCAGCAATGCTGAATAAAACATCTTTAAACGATTTATTTTCTGAAACGAGAATAAATCGTTCGTTGTTTATGTTTGAATCCATCAGGCCTATCATGGCTTTCACAACATCGTTAACTCCAACAAAGCCAGTAATGCCTTCCGTGTAAAAGGGAAATCCATCGCTTATTTGGGTAAACATCTTTCCAGATCCTTCCCTCCAAAAACCACCACCTAAAATTACTCCTGGATTTACAATAACGATATTCAAATTTTCCTGACTACCTCTCCAAACTTCCATTTCAGCACCGTACTTGGTAATTGCATACCCATGATTTTCATCACTATCAACCCATTCATTTTCTTCATTAATAGGTTTTCCGTTAATAGCATCCCCAACCGCAGCAATGGAGCTTACGAAACAGAATTTATCTACGTTGGCATCAATAGCCAAATTGATTAAGTTGGCAGTTCCTTCGATATTTATCTGACGCATTTTTCTATAATCCTTTGGATTAAAGGAAACTAACGCAGCACAATGGTATACTTGTGTAATGTTATTAAATACAGGTTCTAGGGAAGGAATATCTGTAATGTCAGCTTGTATCCATTCAATTTTTGAAAAATACTGTTGCACATTATCTGTGTAAAAAGAAAAGATTTCTTTAACATGTTCACGCTTTTTTTCAGTTCTAAAAATAGCTCGAATTTTGTCGTTTTTTTGGCTTAAATGATATAATAAATGTGAGCCTACTAAACCTGTTCCTCCTGTAACTAAAATCATAAAGCGAATTTAGTTTATTTTGGCTGATAAACTTATCTTTGCTTCTTTAAAAATAGAATAAAATGACCAAGAATTTAGTAGAAGAATTACAATGGCGTGGAATGATACACGACATTATGCCAGGAACCGAAGAACAACTTCAAAAAGAAATGACGTCGGTTTATATTGGCTTTGATCCAACTGCAGATTCGTTACACATTGGTAGTTTAGTTCCAATTATTTTACTAGTTCACATTGAAAAAGCAGGGCATCAGCCAGTAGCTTTAGTAGGAGGTGCAACAGGTATGATCGGTGATCCAACAGGAAAATCAGATGAGCGTAATTTATTAAATGAAGAAGCTTTAGCAAAAAACGTAGCAGGTTTAAAAAGAACTTTAGGTCGCTTTTTAGATTTTGATAACGGGGCTAAAAACACTCCTTTATTGGTAAACAATTACGATTGGATGAAAGATTTTTCATTCATCGAATTTGTGCGAGATGTTGGTAAGAGAATTACTGTAAACTACATGATGGCAAAAGATTCTGTAAAAAAGCGTATTACAGGAGAAGCTGGTAACGGAATGAGTTTTACAGAGTTTACGTATCAATTAATTCAAGGGTATGATTTCTATCACTTATATAAAACCTTAAATTGTAAATTACAAATGGGAGGGTCTGACCAATGGGGTAATATTACCACAGGTACAGAGTTAGTTCGTAGAATGACACCAGGTGAAGATGCAAAAGCATTTGCAGCTACTTGCCCATTAATTACAAAAGCAGACGGTTCTAAATTTGGAAAGTCTGAAGGAGGAAATGTTTGGTTAGATGCAGCTAAAACATCCGTTTACAAGTTTTACCAATTTTGGTTAAATACTTCAGATGAAGATGCGGAAAAGTATATCAAAATATTCACGTTTTTAGATAAAGAAACTATTGATGCTCTCATTGCTGAACATAAAGAAGCGCCACATCAAAGAGCTTTACAAAAGAAGTTAGCTGAGGAAGTAACTATTTTTGTACACTCAAAAGAAGAATTAGCTAAAGCAATTGCTGCTTCAAATATCTTATTTGGAAAATCTACAGCTGAAGATTTAAAGAACTTAGATGAGCAAACGTTCTTAGATGTGTTTGATGGCGTACCCCAAGCAGAAGTTAGTACAGAGGACATAACTGGTGGGTTGGATATGATTGCCGCTTTAGCAGCCAAAACAGGCTTTTTAAAATCAAATGGAGATGCTCGAAGAGCCTTAAAAGAAAATTCAATATCTGTAAATAAAGAAAAAGTAAGTGAAGACTTTGTAATTACTTCCAAAGATTTAATTGCAGATAAGTATGTGTTATTACAAAGAGGTAAGAAAAATTACTTTTTATTAAAAGTAGCTTAAATAGCTTTTAGATATACTAAAAAAACCTTAAAGAAATTTCTTTAAGGTTTTTTTTGTTTGTAATATATAAACAAACGGGGGAAATTATTGTTATGAAACTGCTCTTAAATCAAACGTTAACGGACATCTTTTACAATTAATTCCTTTCTTTTGATATTTGTTGCAGCATTTATTTTTAGGTTTAATACAGTTGCTAGCACAGGAAGAACTACAAATAGTTGTTCTCTGTAATGTTTTGACAGAGGTTACTTTCTTGGTTTCAGTATAAAAAACAATCATTTGCTATTGGTAAAATCCGTGCAAATATAAGTTTTTTATTTAGAATAAATTAAAATAAAACAAAAAACTTGTGTTTTTACCATTGGTTATCAGTAGAGATAGTCGTATCTTTGTGTTAGTAAAAAAGCCCTTTTTTGTTAAAGAAACTAAGCATATATTTTTTTGTTGCATTGTACATGATAGCCATGTTACGCCCAATAGCTCCTTTTGTAGAGTACGCAATAAATTATGATTATATCTCAAAAGTTTTGTGTATTAACAAAGATAAACCAGAGTTAAACTGTAATGGTAAATGTCAGTTAATGATGGAACTTGAAAAGCAACAAGACGATGATTTTAAATCGTTGCGAATTGCAATGGAAGAATATCCGATAGGGTTTGTTTCAATCTTAAATTTAGATTTAGAAGAAAAACACTTTGTAAAAGAAAAAGAATTATTTTCTTATAAGAAAAACTATTACTACCTATTTAATCAAAAAGTATTTCATCCTCCTATTATTTAATCTTCATACTTAGCTATAATTACTACTAATTGGTTACAAATAACGTAATCAAAATGGTAGACTATTGTAAAATAAAAACAAGATTAAAACAATTTACAAGTAAAATCTTTAATGATGCTCCGCATTGTTAAAGAAGTACTGTAGTACATAAAATTTAAAAGATGAAAAAAATATTAGCTTTCATAGCTTTGGCTATAGCGTTCACTTCTTGTAGTGATGATGAGATGATTAACGATAAATTAGAAGGGGAAAATGAGGTAGTAATAGAGTTTGATAATGGTTTTGCTGAAGACAAACTTTTGTTAGGAACTTCAACTTACACAAACGGAAACGGAGAAACATTAACAATAAACTCTTTCGATTATATCGTAAGTAATTTTGTGCTCATAACAGAAGAAGGAGAAGAATATGTATATCCTAAAGAAAAAAGTTACTTTATAATAAGTGAAGGAGGAGGAGATAAGGTAAAAAAAGTTCAAATATCGCTTAAAGAGGTACCTGCGGGTAAGTATACACAAATTAAATTCGGAATTGGAATTGACCAAGAAAGATTTAAAGAGGGGCAAGCTGTACAGCAAGATTTTTGGACTTTGGCTGAGAGCTATAACTTAACTTGGAACTGGCAAGCTGGATACAAGTTTGTCGTTTTAGAAGGAAATTACAAAGAAGCAGCGGCTGTTGATGAGAACCCATTTATGTTGCATATTGCAAGTAGAGGAACAACAGTTGATTTATACAAAGAGGTAGTATTACCAATGGATGTTGCTATTGTTAGTAAGGAACAATCACCTCAATTACATATTAAAGTAGATGCAAATACAATGCTAGACGGAGTTTCTAAGGTTAAGTTATCTGAAGGTGCAACAATTATGGGGGGAGATAAGGCCTCTTTAATAGCCGAAAATTATACGAACATGTTTATGGTACATCATGTACACCATACCAATCATCATTAATAATTAAGGATGTCTAAAGAATAGTGGTAAAACACTGTTCTTTAGTTTTTTTAAGTATAACAAGTCAATTGTTTTCAATTGACTCTTAATACCGTACGTAATGAAAAAATTAATGATTGTATTGCTCGTAAGTGTTTTGTATGGCTGTAAAGAAGAAGATGTATATACAAATGTTGAGCTAGTATTGGAACAACCTAGCAATTTTCCAACACCTCATTATAATCTAAGATCAAATCCAATTACAGAAAAAGGTTTTGAGTTGGGTAAAAAGCTTTTTTATGATGGAAAATTATCTTCTGATGGCGTGGTTTCTTGCGCTTTTTGTCATCAACAAAAATTTGCGTTTACTCATCACGGACATCAGTTAAGTCACGGAGTAGAAGATAGAGAAGGAACAAGAAATACACCACCAATTCAAAATATGGCATTTCAAAAACAGTTTTCATGGGACGGAGCAGCTTTTCATTTAGATATGTTTCCTATAATACCCATTACCAATCCTGTTGAAATGGATGAAACCGTAACTAATATTTTAGAAAAATTAAGGCAAGATGCAGCGTACCGAAAATTATTTAGTCAAGCCTTCGAAGATGGACAAATCAATGCAGATCATACATTTAAAGCGATGTCTCAATTCATGCTTATGATGGTTTCTGCAAATTCAAAATACGATAAATATGTTCGAGTGGAAAAGGGAGGAGCATTTTCTGAACAAGAAAAAAACGGATTAGAACTTTTCAATGCTAAATGTGCCTCTTGCCACGTATCAGATTTGTTTACGGATGATGCTTTTAGAAATAATGGTTTACCAATTAATCCAGCACTTAATGATATAGGTAGAATGACAGTAACCTTGTTGGAAGGTGACAAATACAAGTTTAAAGTACCAAGTCTTAGAAATATTGAGCTTACCGCTCCATATATGCACGATGGTCGATTTGGATCTCTAAAATCAGTATTGAATTTTTATGCAACAGGAGTTCAAGAAACTCAAAACGTAGACCCAATCCTTAAAAAGGAAGATGGAACATGGGGAATACCCTTAAACGAACAAGAAAAGGAAGATATTATAGTCTTTTTAAAAACACTAACAGATGAAGAATTTATCAGAGACAAAAGATTTGCTGAATAAGGGAATGTTTATTCTAGGAATACTTATTTCAGTACAAATACAAGCCAATACCCCTTTCCCAGAGCGTTACGAACTATTTTTAGATTGTGATGCTTGTGGATGCAGTAATAGTGGAGGTAGTTTAGGAATGGGAGGAATTATCGACAATAACTTTGTTGGAGTGCGTTACCTACATCAAAAATATCAGTCTAAAGACGGGATTTTTAAGAATTCACCAATTATCAACGAGTATTTTAATACAGTACAAGTATGGTCTAGAATTCCTATTATCAACGAGTATTTAGAAGCACAAGTTTTTGTGCCTTTCCATTTTCATACAAGAGACTATATCGATAAAACTACAGCTATTGAAGGCTTAGGAGATATTTCTTTCTTAATTAATTATACATTTTTGAATAAAACTACTGGGAAGTATAAAGAAGAAAAAGATAAGATCATCTCTTCTAATCATCTCTTAAAAATTGGAGCTGGAATGAAACTGCCTACCGGAACGTACAACGAGGCAATAAATAATTCTATTAATCCTAGCTTTCAGTTGGGAACTGGAAGTATAGATATAATTACCAACTTTCAATATGTGTATAAAAGAAACGATTTTGGAATTACAAATTATTTTAATTACTATATAAAAACAACAAATAAAGAGGAATACAGATTTGGAAATCAATTTAACTTTAACAGTACCTTTTTTTATATGTTTAAAGATAGTAAGCAAAATAGCTTTGTGCCATCGGTAGGAATTTCTGGAGAGGTTTTTGCTAGTAATAAAACGATAGGTTTAAAAGTGAAAGATACAGAAGGTTATGCATTGTTTTCTAATTTAGGAGCAGAATACAATGCAAAAAAATTAACAATAGGTGTCTTAGCAATGTATCCAATTCAGCAAAATTTAGCACAAGGAACCATAGAGGTAAAGTACAGGTCGGCTATTTACCTGAATTACAATTTTTAAGAAGACTGTTCTTTGTTATCTTGGGAGTTAAAGCGATCATTGTTTTAAAAAAATAATAGATTTTACGTAAGGATTCTTAAATTTGGTGACGAATCCTCAGTTAATAATTAAAAATAAGAACATGAAAAAATCAATTTTATCAATTATCATATTTGCTGTAGCACTAGTATTTACAAACGATGCAGCGGCTCAAAAATTTGTAAGCTTAGATAAAAGTCCTATGGATGTGGCTGCCTATCCAAGTAGTTACAGGATTTCAGATAAGAAAGTAAAAGTTGTTTATAGTCGTCCTCAATTAAAAGGAAGATCATTAGCAAAATTAGCTCCCATGGGAAAAGTATGGAGAACAGGTGCTAATGAAGCGGCTGAAATTACATTTTATAAAGATGTAGTTTTTGGAGACCAAAAAGTAAAAGCAGGAACATATACACTATTTACGATTCCAGGAGAAAAAGAGTGGACTCTTATTTTAAATACTGCCAAAAATGTTTGGGGATCTTACTTTTATAATGAAAGAGAAGATGTAGCTAGAGTAATCGCACCTACTTCTAAATCAGACGAAACAATTGAAGCTTTTTCTATTGTTTTTGAAGGAGAAGACGATGCATTTAATATGTACATCGGGTGGGATAATGTTATTGTTACGGTTCCTATAAAAGGATAATATATAATTAAGTATATAAAAAAAACAGGCATTTTTAAATGCCTGTTTTTTTGTGGGTTATATTGAAGTTCATAAAGAAAGATACCCCAAGCTTCAACAAAACATTAAGAAAGTTGGCATGATGATTGTTCCAAAGTCTCTCTATATAAATTAAAATTATGATGATGAAAAAAACAGTACTTGTGATTTTATGCATAATCGCATTTTCAGGAGTTAAAGCACAACAAGTTAAATTTGGAGTAAAAGCAGGGTTAAATGTTGCTACGATTCATGGAGAAAACTTAAATACCGATTCGAAATTGGGACTTCATGTAGGTGGATTAGTGGAATTGAAATTATCAGATTCATTTTCTATTCAACCAGAAGTTCTGTACTCACAAATGGGTACAGAAAACGATGCTAATCAATTAAAAATAGATTACATTTCGTTGCCAGTCATGGCTAAATATTATATTGTTGATGGTTTTTCCCTTGAGCTAGGTCCTCAAATATCTTTTTTAGTAGATGATGTTGTAAAAACAAATGATGGTGGAAGCTTAGACCCAGATATAGAAAACTATGATTTAAGCGCAAACCTTGGTTTAGGTTACCAATTTAAACAAGGTTTATTTGTACAAACACGATATAATTTAGGACTAACGGCAATTCAAGAAAATCCGGATATTAAAAACGGTTCTTTTCAAATTTCTGTTGGATACCAGTTTTAACAATACAAAAAACCTCTCTTTTGAGAGGTTTTTTTATTAAACAGTATCTACTTTTCTAAAGAGTATTTTAGCTCAATGCTTGGATCCATTTGATAAGTGTAAACAATTGAATTAAAGTGAAAAGGATGCTCAATTCCCATTTCAAGAGGAATGCTTAGGGAAGATTCATTTCTTGTCAACCAAATATCGTCATAAACATGTACCAATGTGTCTAATATTAAGTAGTTGTATTGCTCAATGTTAATTGAGTTTACAGCTATTTTTTTATCAGGAAGTTGACTAGGGACTGTATCAGTATTGTTTAACGAAATGGCTTTCCTAACATCAATAATGGTGTCAATTTCTTCAGTTATGTGTTTGGAGTCAGTAACTGGATCAACTGATAAGCTCATTTTTACCAACACATTTTCTGGAATTACAGTGACATCTTCTGATAGTTGAGGTAATAGGTTAAATAAAATAGGAACATAACACTCTCTGTATAACAAGGCATCTAAAGTTTCACTAAACAGGATATGATACTTTTTAGCATCAGGGATTTTGAAAGTAACAGCATCAGCAGTATAGTGGCTTGTTACATAATTGGTAAGTTCCAATTTTTGAATAAGGGTTTTGGCATATTCTAGAGACTTATCATTAATTTCTAGTAAAGAAAACTGTACTTCTTCAGGGCTAAAAATCGGAGCAATTAGAGTAACAAACGGAGCGTACGGTCCGCAACCAGCATAAAAAACATAAATAGTTTCGTTTGGATGTTTTTGTTGTTGCTCTTTAATAGCGTTAACCAGAGCCTTTAAAAACTTCGCAGTGCGTTTATAATCTAATAAACATTGTGCTGCATGATTTAATCCTAATGCTTTCCCTTTTGCAGTTGTTACAGCTGCTAAATGTTCTATTTTTTGATCAAATCCCGTAAGTTGAGTTAATTCTTTAAAATAAGAATATACATCATCAATTAAGGTTTTAATTTCTGGTTGATTAATGGGCGTTTTAAGTAAAGCAGAGGCCTTTCTTTTAATATTAAAAGCAGTTTTGTTTTCGTTCATAGTTTGGTTTGTTGTTAAGTTTCCTAAATTATAAAAATACAATCAGTTATAAAAAAAGAAACCTGTTTACACAAATGTTTTTAAAAACTTAAAATGAACCGCTCATTACTAAAAAACAATCAGTAAAGGCATTTTCAAGCATTCGTAACTATACAATTAATACTTTACAATAAGCAATTATTACACTTGCTTTTAACCAAATTAAAAACTTAAAAAACATACTTATGTCTACAAAATACACCAAATTATCTGTTACCAATCAAACGCCAAAACCAGTAGAAGTTTATGTAACTTTTGCCGCTTCCAATAGCGCCAATAAATGTTGTCCATCCCCGGTTGGAGTATCAGATTTTGGTTTTTTAACCAATGTAAATAAACTCATGGGAAAATTTGAATTGGGAGCAGGAAAAACACAAGAGTTTGATCCAAATGGAGAATGTTTTAGTGGAAATATTTGTTTTTATATAGAGCCACAATGTCCAGTATCGGGAGCTGATTTTAACCATGGGGCACAAGGAACAAGTATCGCAGAGTTTACCTTAAACCCCAATACTCCATGTGCAGAAGCTTTTGATATAAGTTGTGTTAATGGTGTAAATAGCTTCATAGCGATGGAAGTAGATAAAGATGGAGGTTGGAATTATGGACCAAACAAAACACCCATTACAAAAATTTACAACAAAGGACTGCAAGAAAACTCAGGAAACCCAGGAGTATTTCCAGTAAATTGTACCGATTGTATTCAGTTGGTAGGTAATAAACCTTGTTCTACCTTACCATTAGGGCCTGCACAAACAGAAAGAATTTGTAATATTCAACGATCTGGGCGTGGAGGAACGTTACAAGTAATTTTAACAAACCCTGTACTAGCAGAATAGAAAAATTTCTCTTATTTCAATTTTAAACCTTGCAAACCTTTTATTAAGGCTTGTGAGGTTTTTTGTACTTATTTAAAGCTTTACAAAGTATTAAAAGAACTAAACTTTTTACTTACCAACAATAACTGTAAATTTGCATCCTTTAAAACAAGCGATTACAAATGCAATACAATCACCAAGAGATAGAAAAAAAGTGGCAAAAGTACTGGGCAGATCAAGGTACGTTTAAAGCTGAAAATAATTCTGATAAACCAAAATACTACGTGTTAGATATGTTTCCTTATCCATCAGGAGCAGGATTGCACGTAGGGCATCCGTTAGGATATATCGCATCTGATATTTATGCTCGTTACAAGCGTCATAAAGGGTTTAATGTATTGCATCCACAAGGATATGATTCTTTCGGATTGCCTGCGGAACAATATGCAATTCAAACAGGACAGCATCCAGCAATTACTACTGAAACGAATATCAAAACTTACCGTCGTCAGTTAGATAATATTGGGTTTTCGTTCGATTGGTCTCGTGAAGTTCGTACGTCAAATCCTGAGTATTATAAATGGACACAGTGGATTTTTATTCAACTGTTCAATTCTTGGTACAATAAAGACATCGATAAGGCAGAAGATATTACCACTTTAATAGCGACCTTTGAAGCAGAAGGAAATGCGAATGTAAATGCAGTTTCTGATGAAGATATTAGAGTGTTTTCTGCGGAAGAATGGAAACACTTCTCTGAAAAACAACAACAAGAAATACTTTTACAATACCGCTTAACATTTTTATCAGATACCGAAGTAAACTGGTGTCCAGCACTAGGAACGGTGTTAGCAAACGATGAAATTGTAAACGGAGTTTCAGAACGTGGTGGGCATCCAGTAGTGCGTAAAAAAATGACCCAATGGTCTATGCGAATTTCTGCGTATGCACAACGTTTATTAGACGGATTACAAAATATCGATTGGCCACAACCATTAAAAGATTCTCAGACCAATTGGATTGGTCGCTCGCAAGGAGCCATGGTTTCTTTTGATGTGGATGGACACGATGCTAAAATAGACGTGTTTACTACACGTCCTGATACTATTTTCGGAGTGTCTTTTATGACCTTAGCTCCAGAGCACGACTTGGTAAAGCGAATCGCTTCTGATGAGCAAAGAAAGGCTGTTGAAGAATATATTAAGGCTACAGCAAAACGTTCAGAACGTGATCGTATGGCAGATGTAAAAACCATTTCAGGAGTGTTCACGGGTGCGTATGCGTTGCATCCATTTACAGGAAAACAAGTGCCCATTTGGATTGGTGATTATGTATTAGCAAGTTACGGTACTGGGGCTGTTATGGCGGTACCATGTGGTGACCAACGTGATTACGATTTTGCAAAACACTTCGGATTAGAGATTCCGAATATTTTTGTAGATGTTGATATTTCAGAAAAAGCAAACGATGCTAAAGACGGAATCAAATTGGCAAATTCTGACTTCTTAGATGGTTTAAACTATAAAAAAGGAATGAAAACCGTGATTTACGAATTAGAAAAACGTGGATTTGGTTACGGAAAAATAAACTATCGTTTACGCGATGCAGTATTCAGTCGTCAGCGTTATTGGGGAGAACCATTCCCAGTATATTACAAAGACGGAATGCCGCAAATGATTGATGCAGCGTATTTACCAATCGTATTACCAGAAGTTGAGAAATACTTACCTACTGAAGATGGAAAACCACCACTAGGAAATGCTGAGGTTTGGGCGTGGAATAGTATTGAGAATAGAGTAGTGAGTAATGAGTTAATAGATAATGAAACTGTATTTCCTCTTGAACTAAACACCATGCCAGGGTGGGCAGGAAGTTCTTGGTATTTTAACCGTTATATGGATTCAAATAACAAAGGAGAATTTGTAAGCACAGCAGCGGTAGAGTATTGGAAAGAGGTAGATTTATATATTGGAGGTTCTGAACACGCTACAGGACACTTGTTATATGCGCGTTTTTGGCAAAAATTCTTGTTTGATAGAGGACTGTTACCAGTAGATGAGTTTGCTAAAAAACTCATCAACCAAGGTATGATTTTAGGAACTTCTGCTTTTGTGTATAGAGTTGAAGGAACGAATACTTTTGTCTCTAAAGGATTGGTAGGTGATAAAAAAGTACAAGCTATTCATGCAGATGTTTCATTAGTAAACTCCTCTGATGAATTAGATATTGAAGCATTTAAAAATCATCCATTAAACATTGATTTTAAAGACGCTGATTTCATTTTAGAAGATGGTAAATACATTGTGGGACGCGAGGTAGAAAAAATGTCGAAATCGAAATACAACGTTGTAAATCCAGATTTGATTTGTGAAGAATACGGAGCAGACAGTTTGCGTTTATTCGAAATGTTTTTAGGTCCGTTAGAGCAAACCAAGCCATGGAAAACATCAGGGATTTCAGGAGTGTATTCTTTCCTAAAGAAATTATGGAAATTATTTACGGATGAAAATGGTATCAACGTTTCTGATGCAGAACCAACGAAAGACGAGTTAAAAACCTTACATAAAACGATTAAGAAAGTAGAAGAAGATATAGAGAACTTCTCGTTCAATACGTCAGTTTCTACCTTTATGATTGCGGTAAACGAGTTGACTGCTCAAAAGTGTAACAAAAGAGAAATACTAGAGCCATTATTAGTGCTAATTTCTCCGTATGCACCACATATTGCAGAAGAATTATGGAGTCAGTTAGGACACAGTGAGTCTATTGCAACCGTAGCTTTTCCAAAATTTGAAGAAAAGCATTTGGTTGAAAGTTCTAAGAACTATCCAGTATCTTTCAATGGAAAAATGCGTTTTACCTTAGAGCTACCGTTAGATATGAGCAAAGACGAAATAGAAAAAACGGTCATGGCACACGAAAAAACGCAACAACAATTACAAGGAAGAGAGCCTAAAAAAGTGATTGTCGTTCCAGGAAAAATTATAAACATTGTAGGGTAAACTCACCTTATAAAATATATAAGACCCACAAACAATTAATTGTTTGTGGGTCTTTATTTTTAAACTAAATTCGCAGCCAGTAAAAACAAATTAAATTTTTAAAGGAATGAAAAAGATTTTTAAAATTAGCTATGCGGTTTTGATGTCCCTAACTTTAGTGATGAGCAGCTGTTCTGACAGCGATAATGATCCAGCAGGAATCGCAAACACAAAATTATCAGGAAAAGTATTTGGAACAAGTTTTACGGCTGAAGGAGGGAAAGCATTCATGTCTGGAAACAATGAGCTTTCGGTACATATTACCAACATTCAAGCAGCTTGCAGTTCAGATATTTTTGACTATGAGTTAGAAATTACAACTTATGTGAAAGCAGAGTTAGGAACTTATAATAATGTGAATGTAGTTTTTAATAAGAAAGGATCCACTCCTTTAAACTACCTTCAAGGAGTTGTTGAGATTGTTAGGTTTACAAACAATGAACTTACGTTAAAAATAAAGGCAACTTCAAGTAACGATAACTCAATAGAGGGCTTTTTTACAGTTCCTTTTTGCGAGTAGTACAAAAAAACAATATCAATGTAAGAAGCTTTTACCTGAACGTAAAAGCTTTTTTTATGTAAAAGATTAAAAACTTTTCTCAAATTTGCTTTCCAAAAAATAAAATATGAAAAAAGTATCCCTCAATAATGCTTGGTTTTTTGCAATAATTCCAATCGGAATTTTTGTTTTTGTGGTGCTACCTCAGTTACAAAATACCTATGAGTTTTTTCACAAAAGGGAAATAGAAGTCCAGCAAAGTATACGAGAGCTAGACTCGTTACAACAGATTACTAATCCTGCCAGAAGAGATTTAAATACTATCAAACGCCTTGAAATAAGCGTTCCAATTCAAAAGTTAGGTATAAGAAAAGAACGATACACTTACTATAAAACAGGTGGAATGTTAGCAGTATTGGCTTTTATGTTTATTGGCATGTTTGGTGCTAGTTATTGGGTAAAAAGGAAGAAAAACTTACCAACCAATAAACAAATAGCGTTTTCTTTTGACGACTTTACAGCCGATGCTATTGGACAACATATTTCATGGGATGCGCTGAAAGGATCAGGAAGTAATTTTTTAAGTGAACGTTTACGAAAAACAACTTCTGGTTATAAAATAACCTCTAGCTCTTATATGAAGTTTATAGCTTGGAGTTTCTTTTTAATGGGGGGAAACTATGTGGCTTGGTCTTATATAGAGTTTGTTGAGTTTTCAAAAGAATCATTAACCTTTATGCAGGGAGGAAAAATGTTTTTTACCTCTGGAGGTCCTTTTTTATTGATAGGAATCTTTTTGTTGTTTTCTTTTGGCACTAAGGTACAGCTAAACTCGCAAAAAAGAAAGGTGTTGATTGATGGAGAAATCATAGCTTTTCAACAAGTATATGCATTACAAGTATTGTCAAAATTTGTCCAAGGAAATAACTCTGGAGGGTATTATTGTTACGAGGTAAATTTAGTTACTCAAAGTGGCAAACGCCATAACTTGTTAAACCATGGAGATAAAGAGTATCTGTTAAGTGATATGGTGAAAATAAGTCGGTTTTTAAAAGTGCCTGTTTGGAATAATGGAGTTGTTTAAAATAATTTATAGGGTATTTGACAAACTTTTACTAATTTACACAAATACAAATCGTAAAAAACCACAATTATTTTATCCTGTAAAAAAAAAATATCCAATACATGTTACTTCTCTTCAGTAAAAGAGGTACCAATAAAGGTTTGGGAAGAGCTTGAATGTACAAGCAACTTGTACTTTCAACCTGCGTATTTAGAAGCTTTAGAAAAGAATAATGAGCAAATACAATTCTCTTATATTGTATTGTTTGATGAAAATAAAGAAGCAATAGCCTTTGCTACCATTAAGCTAATCGATTTTTACTTACACAGTGTTCAAAATAATTTACAATCGGTTGTAGAATGGATGCGATGTATGGGCAGGAAATTACAGTTGTTGTCTTCTCAAAAACCTTTTAAAATACTTACATGTGGTAATACTTTTGTAAGTGGAGAACACGGAATTTTTATCAAACCAAATCAAGATAAAAAAGAAGTTGTAAAACAATTAGCAAAAGCTATTGTGGCTTTTGAAAAAGACATTTCAAAAGAAACAATTGATGCTTTTATGCTGAAAGATTTTGTAAATGCCTCTCTTTTTATTACAGACGCACTTCATAGCGTAGGGTACAATTCATTTAATGTAGATCCTAATATGGTGTTGACACTAGACAGTAGTTGGAATACTTTTGATGATTATTTAGCAGCTTTAAAAACTAAGTACAGAGTTAAAGCTAAAAAAGCTTTAGATAAAAGTAAGGATCTACGAACGGAAGACCTAACTTTCGAGTCTTTAAAGCAATTATTACCTGAGATGATGTTACTATATAAGAATGTTTCAAATAAGGCGAGTTTTAATCTTGGGTACTTTAATATAGAAACCTACATATCTTTAAAGGAAAACTTAAAAGATGATTATGTTATAAAAGTATATTGGTTAGGAGATAAATTAGTTGGCTTTTTGTCTGGAATGATAAATCAACACTCGCTAGATGCCCACTTTGTAGGTATTGATTATACTGTTAATAGAAGTCATGCCGTTTACCAACGAATGTTGTATGATTATATAGCATTGGCTATTGATGGCAATATACAAACCATTAATTTTGGAAGAACAGCCAGTGAAATAAAAAGTTCGGTAGGAGCAGTACCACAAGATTTAACAATTTATCTACGACATAGAAAAAGTATTCCAAATCGTATTTTAAGCTTATTTTTGAATAGAATTCAGCCCACAGAATTTAGGCGTATAAGACCTTTTAAAACAAAAGTATAAAGAATTGAATCTTTATTGCAGTAAGAAATGAAAAACACACAAGAATTATTAAACATACTTACTCTTGACGATTTAGGTGAAGGGAACTTTAACGGAGTAAGTAGAGATATAGGAAGTCCAAATGTTTTTGGAGGTCAAGTATTGGCACAAGCATTAAATGCAGCATATAGAACAACTCCTAAAGAACGTATTTTACACTCGTTGCATTCGTATTTTTTAGAAGCAGGGAATTTAGAGTTACCAATTACCTATCATGTACAAATCATTCGTGATGGAGGAAGCTTTTCTACACGTAGAGTAACGGCACACCAGAAAGATAAAACGATTTTTATTTTGTCTTGTTCTTTTCATAAAAAAGAAGAAGGTTACGAGCATCAAATGCCTATAAAAAAAGACTTAAAACAACCGGAAGAGTTGTTGAGCTGGACAGATATGTTAGATCAATTTGGAGCTTTTTTACCAAAGAAAATGAAAGACTTTTTAAGTATTGAGCGCCCTATTGATTTTAAGCCTGTACAAATTGTAAATCCGTTAGATCGAAAAGATTTACCTCCTGTGGTTGATGTTTGGTTTAAATTAAAAGGAGAAGCTTCTGATTTGCCATTAGGAATTAAACAGCAAATATTAACGTATATATCAGACTATAATATTTTAACCGCATGTTTAAATCCAAATGCCAGTGTAGCCAATTTTGGGAATACACAAATGGCAAGTTTAGATCACTCTATGTGGTTTTACCGTGACTTTGATTTTAATGACTGGATGTTGTTCTCGGTAGAAAGTCCTAATACTAATGGAGCAAGAGGTTTTGCTTGTGGAAATATTTATACTAGAGAAGGTAAATTAATTGCTTCGGTAGCACAAGAAGGTTTAATGCGTCCCATGAAAAAAAGTACTAGTTAATCTAGATAAGAAATAAAAAAGCCGAGTTAATTAACTCGGCTTTTTGTTTGATTAAGCTTCTATTTCAGCTGTTTTGGTACTGATATGAAACTCTTCGTAGGTTTCTAGTAAGCTCATTAATCCAGAGACTAAATCTTGTGTCTCAATTAAAATACTAAAGTATAAGGTAGTATTTTTCGGACTTGTTTCGTCTGTTCTAATGCGATCTACTTGCTTTTCAATAGATTTAGATACATCCTTTAATAATTCTTTCTTTTCGTTAATAATATGTTCTAAATTATCAAAACTTCTATTTTCAAATGTATTAGCAATATCATCTAATAACTTAGAAAGAGTATTGTCAATACTTTTAAGATCTTTAATTTGTCCTTTTTTAAGGTGTTTATGGTTGTTATTAACGTGCTTGTATGTTGCTCTTGAAATATAGCTAATAGATTGTGCAACGTCTTGTAAATACCCTAAAATTAAGATATAAAATCTACTTGCCTGTACCGAAGTGTCATCTAATGATTTAATAAAATAGAATACACCGTCTTTTAAACTGTCAATTTCATCGTTTAGTTTGGTAACGTGTTTATCTGTTTTACGTAACTTCACTAAATCGTGTGTAGCAAGGTCTTTTACCACACTTGAGTATAGTTTGTTAATGCGATTAGCAACACCAGCAATATGATCTGAACTTTCTTCAATCACACCATTAATAGTGATTAATTCTGCTCGTTCCATATGTACTTGTTTCTTCTCTTCTTTAGATTTTTTTCTGTGTTGTAATGTATTTCTTGCAATTAAAAGAGCCACTACTAATAACAATACAGGAATCATTACCATATCCCAGCTAATTAAGTAAGCTACCAAAGCAGCTGTTAAAAAAGCTGTAATGGCTGTTAAAAACCATCCGCCAATAACATTAATTACACCAGCAACTCTATAAACAGCACTTTCGCGTCCCCAAGCTCTATCAGCTAAAGAGGTACCCATTGCTACCATAAATGTTACATAAGTGGTAGATAATGGTAATTTCATTGAAGTTGCAATAGAGATTAAAATACCAGCAACAATTAAGTTTACAGAGGCTCTTACTAAATCGAAAGCAGGCATTTCATAAGTTTTGTCTTTTGGTAATTCAATTACAGGTTTTTGAAACTTAGAATCTATAAAGGTTAAGGCTTTTTTAGGAACAACAAAATTAACAACAGAGTTAATCCCCATAGCACTTCTTACTACCACTCTTGATAATGGATTTGGTTTAAATTTTTCATGTCCGTCACCTTGACGAGATAAATCGATACCTGTTTTAATAACATTTCTCGCTTTGCTTGAAGTCCATAAAGTAATAACCATAATCGCTCCTGCTAATAATAGTAACCATACGTTAGAAGGTACTTTCTTTGCTAAAATCCCCATAGAGAATGCGTCAGGAGCAATGCCAGATACTTCCCAAGCTTGGTATGAGTTCCACGCAGCAATTGGTACTCCAATAAAGTTAACCAAATCGTTACCAGAAAAGGCCATTGCCAAAGAGAAGGTTCCAATACCAATAATCAATTTTAAAATATTAACGTTTAGGAACTGTATTAAAAGATGAGATACCGCACTCCAAAAAACAAAGCTTCCAGCTATAATAAGCAAAGTATTGCCTTCAATAAGGTGTTTTATATCACTATAAAAAGGAGTTCCTTTCATTCCTTTAATAATGATAAAATACGTAATAGCAGTAATTGCAAAACCACCAAATAATGAGTTAATATATGTAGGTCTTTTCTCAAAGTTAAATGAATAAATTAAACGAGAAATAAACTGCACTACAGCTCCAACAGAAAAAGCGACTACTACTGAGAGCAGTATTCCGTTAATAATTTGAATAGCTTTTTTATGATTAATGTAGTTCCAAATGTCTGAAATTGATTGGGTGTCGTTGGCTGCAATTTTAATTAATGACACACATACAGCAGCTCCTAACAATTCAAATACAATAGAAACTGTTGTTGAGGTAGGCATTCCTAATGAGTTAAAGATATCTAACAGTAAAATATCAGTAATCATAACTGCCATGAAAATAAACATGATGTCTTGGAACATAAACATGCTAGGGTTAAAGATACCCTTACGCGCTACTTCCATCATTCCGCTTGAAGTAACTGCCCCAAAAAACACCCCAACACTCGCAATTATCATAATATTTCTTACTTTAATTGCTTTAGAACCGATTGCTGAATTTAAAAAGTTTACAGCATCATTACTAACTCCAACAACCAAGTCAACAATAGCTAAAACAGCTAAAGCGACTAGCATCAAAATATATGGATCTCCCATTTTTTAGTTTTTAATTAAGTTTTGCAAATTTAGTTACACAAGAATGCTCTCATGTTATGTTTATGTTATCATTTAAAGGTGTATGTCTACTTGTAATCTATACATTAATTGATTTGTAGCTGCTGCTATGTCTAAGTAGCTGATATCGGTTTGAACCTTTAATTTATGACCAACAATGTATTTTGATAATCCTATTGTGTATTGATTTTCAGTTCCTTTACCTGTAATGTTTTCGTCTAAAGAAATATTGGTAAAACGACCAGATACCTCCCAGTTCTTAGTAAATAAATATCCCGACTGTAGATTTAAACCACTTCCTACTTGCACAATTTCTCCTGTAGGAGTTCCATCTGAGTTTTTTGCAATAGGATCTTTTGCGTTTCTGTATGAATATTCTCCCATAAAAGAAAACCCTTTATACTTAAACATAGTATCTATAAAAAAGGTTGAAATGTTTGTTTGATAATACCCGTCATCAGTAACCATATACGTTCCTTGGTTGCTTCTTGTTTTTACAGCATTGTTATTAAAATCATAACTCATACCAATAGCAAGTTTAGGTGTTTGTTCTCTTTTTAAGTCTCCTCCCATATAGTCTCCTTTTCCTTCAAATTTTCCAAAAGGTAAAAGTTCTAAATGAGCGGTATATTGATGACCTCCTAAGTTTCCTATCGTAACATTTCTTCCTTCTCCTTGTGAAAAAGCCAGAGCTTCTCTTACTATGAAATTATCAGATAAATTGAAATGGTGTCTTAACTGTACTCCCATATCTCTATCAATATTAAATCGTTTGTTTAATAAAGAACGATCTACTAATTGCATGTTTGCTGAAGAGATAACTCGTTCACGGTTGCCCGGTAGTTTGGTTTGTCCAAACCATAGTTCGAAGTTTTGGTAGAAATTCCATTTTAAAACAGCATCTAAAATATATCTTGGAGCATTTCCTGTATGTTCTGAAGCACCGCTAATGTCTCTATTAGATAAACCAAGCTCCATTTTATACTTTAACTTAGGAGAAAAAGCAAATCCTTTAAATTTTAAACGTGCTCTTCTCACTAACATAGAAGAAGATGGGTTGTACAAACCATCTTTGTTAGAATCCCATTCTCCTGTTGCTAAAAATTGCATTCGGGCACTCATTTTCATAGACCAAGTGCTGTCTTTTCCTATAATATTAAGTAAGCCGTTACCAAATTTTGTGGATTTTTCGTGTTGTGCATGTGTATACGTCAACATAAATATACTTACAAGGGTAAGTATTTTTTTGTAATACATTAAGGGTAATTTATTAGTTTTTGTCGCGGCAAATTACCAACCCTAATGTTAATTTAAAGTTAAGTGAATATTAAAAAACTGCCTTGTTTTCAAGGCAGTATGTGGTAAGTCACATAAATAGTCGACAAAAACTAATAAATTTATAATGACTCTACACCTCTAAACTGAGGTAAGTCAAAGGTATTCTCTTTTTTTAACGCAAGTATTAAGTATGTTTTAATAAACTGTTATGTAAAGTACGAGATTAAGTTAAGAAAGGGTTAAGTAGTTAGATAAAGTTTGCTATTTTTTTAGGCCCTTCAAGAACGGTTCTTGTAATCTGCATGGTACCATCTTCGTTGGTAACGACATGCCACTTGATAAGAGTAATTTCATTGTTTTCAATTTCTAAACCAGTAATGCATCTAGGGTGTACACAACTACCATCGTTGAAATGAGGAAGTTCATTTTCAGAAGGAAATCTAGGACGATGAGTATGTCCTGTAACAATCATTTGTTGGTTGTTATTTAAAATCCACTTTTCTAAACGACGTTCTACCTTTATCAATTCTTTAAAGTTTTGAGCAGGACTGGTAGGGTCTTTAATTCCGTGTATTTGTAATGGTCGCCATAAAGCACGAACTAAAAACCTGCTTAATTTCCAAAAAGTATAGTTGAACCAATCAGCTTGATGGCCGTGGAGTAAAAAAATAGACTTCCCATCTTCTTGTATCAATTTAATTGCTTCTGAAAAAGAAGCATTGGGCATTAACTCTTTCTTTTTTCCATCAATAGTATCGTAATAAAAATTAAAATTCTTAGCAACGTTTTTAGGTTTTCTATAATTCATATCATGATTACCCCAAATAAAATGTAGCCTGTTTTGTTGATGAAACTTTTGAAGTAATAAATAAATGTTTTTATTCGTATTGAAAATATTTATAAATTTATTTTCCCAAAGCTCATCTCCATCACCCAACTCAATATAAGTAAATTCACTTTGAAGGTATTGAGATAACGCATAGTGATATATTTTTCGATTATGTGCAAAGTCGTCTGCAAAACTGTTATCACCTCTATGGCAATCAGAAAATAAGATGTATTTAGAGTTTTTGTTTAAAGGAAGTTTTTTTGCTTTTTTAAAAGCCTTATTTATTCTATGTTTTGAAAACATTTATGGTGAAAATTTATGTCCATATAAAGATGCGAAAAAATAAAATGTATCACAAAACTTGTTGAGGATAAGAATAAAAAAGCTCACTGTTGATTTATAATTTAACAAGAGGATAAAAATATTTTACCTGTATAATGTTAATTTTTAATAACTTACAAAGGAATTTATAATTAACATTAATACCCTTCAAAAATGAAAAAAAAGTATTTACTACTTTCGTTACTATTGGTGTGCCTTAGTTTTTCTAATGGTTACAGTCAAGAAAAAATGTTTTATGGTACTATTGAAACCAACGATGCCTTAAAATTACAAAAAGTAGCCCCCTCCGACATTGAAATTCTTTCTTCCACAAATGGTTTTAGTGCTGTAAAGTTAAGTCACCATGCAGCAGAAAAGTTACATCACATGATTTTAACTCATGGCCCAGGGTTTATTTATGAACCTTCTGAAGAAAGTGCTTTACAAACAATTCAAAATTTACAAAGTAAAAAAGCGTATCAACAAAGAGCATCCTATACTATTAGTGAAGATCAACTTGTAAATCAAAGTTTAAGTTTGGTGAATAATACAAATATTGCGAATCATATTGTAGCACTTGAAAACTATGGGACCAGGTATCACACAACTCAGAAAGCAACGCAAGCTGTTCAAGATTTAAAACAAAAATGGGAAGCTATGGCAAATGGTAGGTCAGACGTAAGTGTTAGGATAGTTAACCATAGTAGTACTGGAATGCCTTCTGTAGTTATGACAATACAAGGTGGCGATTTACCAAATGAATATGTACTAATAGGTGGCCATATTGATTCTGTTAGCCCAGAAAGAGAAACCAATGCACCTGGTGCTGATGATAACGCATCAGGAATTGCTACAATTACAGAAATGGCAAGAGTGCTTTATGAAATGAACTTTCAACCAAAAAGAACTATAGAGTTTATGGCCTTTGCAGCAGAAGAAGTTGGATTAAGAGGTTCAAAAGAGATTGCGCAAGATTATAAAAACAGAAATGTTAATGTGTTGTCGTATGTACAGTTTGATATGACAAATTACAAAGGATCACCAAAAGATGTTTATATTTCTGATGATAGTTATAACAGTAGTACTCTTAATGCTTTTTTAGCAAGTCTTATGGATCATTATAACGCATCAGGAAGTCATCAATTTACTTACGATTATACACGATGTAATTACGGTTGTTCCGATCATTACAGTTGGGCACAACAAGGATATGATGCAGCTTTCCCTTTTGAAGCATCGTTTAATGGTTCAAGTCCTTATATTCATACGGTGAACGACACATCTGATCGGTTTCCAACGGCAAATGCTACCCATGCAGCAAAATTTGCAAAACTTGGTTTAGAGTATATCATTGAAGTGGCCAAAAGCAAGGGAAGTGTTAGTGTGCCAACCTATTGCGATTCAAAAGGAAATAATGTAAATGATGAATATATACAGAAGGTCACATTAGGGAGTATTAATAACAGCTCAGGAGCTACAAATGGATATCAAGATTTTACTAGTATTTCCACTAACTTGGAGCAAGGAAGTTCCAACACGATTACCGTTACCCCAAAATGGACAGGTACAGTTTATAATGAAGGATATGCTGTTTGGATTGACTATAATCAGGATTCTGATTTTGAGGATAGTGGAGAGCAGGTATGGGTTAAAAGTGCTTCTTCTGATGGTTCAGTCAACGGTACTTTTACTGTTCCTGCTAGTGCAAAATTAGGGAACACAAGAATGAGAGTGTCTATGCGATATAATACGACACCCTCTTCTTGTGGAACGTTTGATTATGGTGAGGTGGAAGATTATACTGTGCATATTATTGAAGGAGATGGAGGGACGAGTACAAATATTTGCGATGGTGTAGCTCAATATGATTCTTCTCAAAGCTATCAGGTAGGTGATAGAGTTGTTTATTTTGATGTTTTATACGAGAGAACTTCAAGCGGATGGCGTACTATTGGAAGTTGTGGAAGCGCTAAAACGACTAAGTCAAACACAAAACAAACTTTAGTAAATGACAAAAATGTAATCGTTTGCTCACCTAATCCTGTAGAAGGAAGTTTTATTGCTTTAGAGGTTAATAATGAATTGTGGAAAAGCAAAGATGTTACTATTTACAATACAAATGGAAAATTACTTAAAAAAGTAAAAATGAGTTCTAGAAATAACAATATAGATGTTTCAAAGTTATCAGCGGGGATTTATTTTGTATCTCTTAGTAACACAGGGAAAAAGTATACTAAACAATTAGTAAAAAAGTAGGTTAAAAAAGAGAATAAAAAAAAACCAAGTTTTAAAACTTGGGTTTTTTTTAATTTATCAACGAGTTGTGAATTACCTAACTCCTAACGAGGTCCAATCATCTATATCTTTAACCTCCCATTCAGAAGAAGCAGCATCTGTACCAGCGCTTGCTGCCCAATCTGGGTTACCTTCAGTTATTGAAGCTTTACGAACAAGCGTGTGATCTTTTGTAGCGGCAGTTACACCAGCTACATCCCATCCAGAACCTGGGTCACCATTCCAATCACCTAGCCAGTCTAAAACCGTATAGCTAGTTTCTGTTCCGTATACTAAAGCAAAACCATCATCACCATTACTTAAAAAGTTAAAAGTATGATTAGCTTTTGCTAAAATAGTTGGGTCTGCACTACCGTGAGCAATAATATAAGTAGCTCCTGGAGCTATTGTAGCACCATCAGGGAATGTGTTCCAGAATTCGTACTCTCCTACAGTTGATGGATCGTTAGATACATTTGGAAATGCATAATCTTTTAAATCTACAGTTTCAGATGTAGGGTTGTATATTTCTAAATACTTGTTGTTACTACTTCCTTCTGCGTATTCAGAGAAAAATAATGCTGCTGCAGTTCCAGTACCTCCACCTGTAGATCCACAAGCGTAATCTTCAGTAAAATTAACATCAGCCTCATTTCTAAGGTAAATTTGAGCTCCGTTAAAATCACTCATTACTCCTGTAAGGGTTCCTTTTTTATCACTTACAGAGTTACTAGCAAATGTTGCCTGAGGTCTAACATAAGTTGTTAATTCATCGGTACAATCAGAGGTAAAAACATTAGAACCATTATAAGTTCCTGTAATATCTTTAAACTGTACACCTTCAATTTGTACTAATTTTCCTTGGTAATCACCAGTTAACGCTTGAGCTATCGTAATTACTTCAGGGGTAGGTAACGTTCCAGCAGTTGTGTTAATAATACTTGATGGAGAGATGTTTAATTGTAATAAACCGTTATATTCGCTTAGTTTAGCTCCTCCAACAGCAATTTCTATTTCATCTCCTAATTTTAAATCGTAAGCATCACTAAATCGTAAAGCAATACCTGCTGTTGCGTCTTGAGCAAAAGCATTTTGATTTGAAATATTCTCTGTAGAAAGGTCTGAAGTAATTACAAGTTTTAACTTTAAGTTTTGAGTAACAGTAGTTTCACTACCAGTATACAATGCTTTTACTTCAGCTAATGAAGCCTCTGTAGGGTTGTTATTACAACCGTATTCTTGGGTAAAATCAACATCGTTTGTATCTCTAATATATAATTGGTAGTCGCTACTAAACTTTCCTAAAATAGCAGTAATACTTCCTTTTTTATCTGGAATAGGGTATGATTTAAAGGTTGAGAAACCACTAGTTCTCATAATAATAGATTCAAAAGTTTCGCAACTTACGAAGTTTCTGTTTACAGAAAAAGTATCATCAGGATTAGCATAAGTTAGTCCTTTTTCTTCAGATTGTAACCCTTCAATTTTAACTAATGTATTGATGTGAGCATCAGTTAACTCTCCAATTGTTAAGTTGGTTGGTACTATTTCAGTAATTTCAGAAGATCTGTCGATAAAATTGATATAATCGTTTGCGTCAATTCTATCCGTACTACTTCCGTTTAAAACACCTATTTGAAAAGAGGCGAAGTATTTACTTAAAACAAGTCCTTTTAATTTAATGTAAACTTTTCTACCTACATTATAACGAGCTCCTAAATTGGTATCATCTATTCTTACTTCTAAACCAACAGTTGGGTTTTCTGGTTTGTCTTGAATTATGATTGATTTGAAAAAATTTCCTTCTCTGTCGTCAGAAATTACATAACCATAAACAGTAACGTCTTCGGTAAATTCTACAGGGTCACCATTGTACTGGGCAATAATTTCGTCTAAAGACTTTAAGTTTTCGTATTGTTTATCTGGTCCAATAGTTGGTAATTCAAAATCGTTATTGTCAACACATGAAGCAGAAATTGCAATAAAAAGTATTGCAAAAATCTTGTATAAATTTATTTTTTTCATTTTGAGTGTTTTTTAGAATCTATAATTTAAGTTTAAGAAATAAGTAGTACCTCTACCATACCAATATTTATTTCCAAAGGTAGGTGTTCCGTTAGCGTTGTCATCACGTAGTTCACGGTAGTTTGCATTTCTACCTTGTTCAAAACCTCCTGTTTTGTATTCTTCGTTAAATAGGTTACTAACACTAGCAAATAAACCAATGTATTTACCATCGCCTACTTTCCACGATTTTCCTCCAATAGCATTCACAACCATGTAGTCATCAAATTGCTCTTGAGCTAATAGTTGTCTAGCTAACACAGGGTCGTAATCTGCAAAAGCAGCTCCATCAGCGTCGCTAATAAAGTTACTAGTTCTTCTAATAGGAGAAACATCTACATAAGCTTCATCCATATAATTTGCTGTTACACTAACAAACCAATAATCTGGATCTCTATATTCAAAACCAAAAGAGTATGCTTTATGAGGTCCTGCGGCGATTTTATAATCTTTAAGAGAAGCTGCTCCCATGTCTCTTTTACCATTTGTAAAACCAGGGGTTGAAGCATTTTCAGTTGTAATAACCAAATTAGGATTGTTGTTATAGGTGTACTGCCCAATGTTTGCAGCTCCTTTTAATTTAATAGTAGGAGTAACTTGTGCTTCAATACCTAATTCAACACCAAAATGTCTTTTGTCTATACCTGTTAAGATTTCTTGAATAAATGCAGAAGTATCTCCTCCAATACCGTCAGCAAAGAAGAAAGAAATTTCGGTAGCATCTTTTATATCGGTAAAGTAACCTGTAACTTTAGAAGTAATTAAAGGGCTTCTAAATACATAGCTAATATCTCCAGATAATATTTTTTCACTATTTAATTCAGCCACATCAGCTACTGTTACATTGTTAGCTCTTGAGTTAGCAAAAGAATTACGTAAAGATGGTGCTTTGGTTATATAACCTCCGTTTACATCAATTAAATGACGACCAGAGATTTTATAAGTCAATCCACCTTTAGCTCCATAATTAAAGAAATCTAATTTGTTTGATTTTCCATAAGAGTTGGTTGGGAAATATCCGTTTTGGAATAAACCTTCTCTTTGATGGGTGGTATTGTTCGCTTGTCCTGCAACATAAAAATCAACTTTGTTGTATTTGAATTGTAATTGAGCAAAACCACCATATACTTCAGAATTGAAGATATAGTTGTATTTAAAGCGGTCTCCTAAGCCAATTGTTCTATTAGGAGTTAAAAGGTTACTTTGTTGTTGATCAAAATTATCGCCAAAAGTATTTACATCCAAATAACCTGTAGCTCCAAGCATATCTATTGGAGAAGCAAAATTTTCAGACTTTAACTTTCTATATTCACCACTAGCTGTTAATGTAATATTTTCATTTAATTCTGAAGATAAAATCATGTTAGCAGTTAATTGTTGATCGTCGTTTCTATCTTCATATAAAATTACACGAGCATTTTCAGGACTACCTTCGTTTCCAATATATAATTCATCCCAATCAATTTGACCATCATTTTGAAAACCAGTTAACGATTTGTAGGCATTTTCATAATCAGGTCCATTAGGGTCTGATAAATACCAACTTGGTAATTTTCTGTAGTACGTAGGATCAGGATTGTTAGCGCCGTTATAATCTAAACGACTGTTGCCAATTTCTCCAAATTGAAAACCAATATTCGTGTTTAATCTCGTGTTATCAGAAAGATTCCAATAGTGGTTTAACATAACGATTGGCTCGTATAACCTTTTAACTCTAGAGTTTCTGTTTTTATCTCCTTGCTTCCCCCAATATGAATTATAACGAATTCCTTTAATGTCAAAAACTTCTTGAGTGTTTGGTGAAGATTTTCCTCTCTCATTTTCAGCGGCAATCACTGTTAAGTTTAAACTATGAGCTTCGTTAATTTGCTTTTCAAGTGATAAAAAGATAGAATTGGCATCGTAAAAAGTACCATCTACATAGCCTTCGTTACCAGCTCTCCTACTACCAGAAACAGTTATTGCCCATCCATTAGCTAACAAACCAGAAGAGTATGTAGCCATTAAGCGGTGGTTGTAACTTCTGTTAGAGGATGCATAAGAAACACGACCTCCTTCACTGTATTCTGAAGCTCTAGTATTAATGTTTGTAGAACCTAAAACACCACCAAATGCGTAATTTGAAGGAGTCAGTCCATTGCTAAATTCTTGATTACGCAATACATCGTTTAAGCCACCCCAGTTACTCCATTGAGGTCTTCCGTTGTATAGCTTGTTCATTTCAATTCCATTAATCAAAACTTTACCGTTTTCAGAATCTAAACCACGTACTCTGTAAAAAGAGCCACTCCATTCAAAAGCAGCAGTACGTAAATATACATCTCTAGAGGCTTGTAGTAAACCAGAAATGTTATCAGCAGCACTTGTATCATCATTTAATTCATCATCTGTAATAGTGATGGTGCTTAAATCTTGATCTTCAGACAAATCTTCATACATAAAGATTGTTCCTAAATCTACTGTTTTTCCAGATAATTCTACTGGAAAGTTTTGGGTCTCATACCCGTTTAATGATACCGTTACAATTTGCCTTCCGTTTGGTAAACCATTCAGTGTAAAAGCTCCACTAGCGTCTGTAGTACTCGAGACGTTTGCTTCTTTTACACTTACAGAAACACCTTGCATAGGATTTTCAGAATCGCCGTTTATTACGATCCCCTTTACAATATTCTGCGCATTCAAGCCAAATAAACCTGAAAAAAGCAATAACATTGTTATCGTAAAATTTCTCATAAATGATTGTTTATAAAATATTTGAATATATTAATTCCCCAGGCCGAAAATACGGCAAAAGGGAGGCAAAATTACGAAAATTATAGTTATGTTAATATTAAGTTAAAGTTATGAAACTTAGTTTTGTGTAAATTATAGGTTTTGGCTTGAAAATTGTTTTTACTTTTGTCGCGTAAAATTTATTAAATGAGAAATATAGCTTTACTTTTAGTTTTAACTCTTGGTGTTTTTTCTTCACATGCACAACAAGAGGCAAAAAAATACAAAATAAGAACTGTTGGTTTTTATAACTTAGAAAATCTTTTTGATACTAAGAATGATCCTGAAAAGAATGATGAAGCAAGTCCGATAATGGAAATGAAAGGGGATAAGGAAGAGGTTTATTTGGATAAAATTGATAAATTGGGAGAGGTTATCTTTCAATTGGGAGCAGAAAAGGCTAAGACCAGTCCTGCAATTTTAGGAGTTGCTGAGGTTGAGAATAAAAAAGTTTTAGAAGATTTAGTAGCGTCTGAAAAGTTAAACAAGAAACGATATAGTATTATTCATTTTGATTCTCCTGATAAAAGAGGGATAGATGTAGGATTGCTATATCAACCACGGTATTTTAAACCTATTCATTTCGAGGCATTCAATCCTAATATTTACGATCAAAATAAAAAAGTATACACGCGCGATATTTTGCTAGTATCAGGTTATTTAGATGATGAATTAATACATGTGATTGTTAACCACTGGCCATCCCGCAGAGGAGGAGAAGCAAAAAGTAGGCCTTTACGTGAAAAAGCAGCGTATAAAGTAAAGCAAATTATAGAAAAAATTAAAGAAAGCGATCCCAACCCAAAAGTGTTAATAATGGGAGATTTTAACGACGATCCTATCAATTCGAGCTTCAAAACAGTTTTACAAACGAAGAGCAAGAAAAAAAATGTAAAAGAAGGAGATATTTATAATCCATACGAAGATATGTTTCGTCGTGGGTTTAATACATTAGGCTATAGAGATAATATCAACCTGTTTGATCAAATTATGTTTACCTCTCCGTTATTAGACAAAGGGAAAAAAGATTTTTCAACATACAAAATGTTTAAGTCAGGTATCTTTAATAAGCGTTTTTTAACCCAAAAGAGTGGACGCTATAAGGGGTATCCTTTCAGAAGTTTTTCTTATGGGAGATATACTGGAGGGTATAGTGATCATTACCCAGTATATATGTACTTAATTAAAGAAGATAAATAATATAAAAGGCTTGCAATTTTGCAAGCCTTTTAATTTTTACATACGTCATCTAGGTAAGTATTCATTCTTAGTTGAAACAAAGTACCTTTTAAAAGGTCGTCAATTTGCCATAGTTCAACTGATGATACTGCCATGCTCACTTTATTTGAGGGAGTTTGAAGTAGAATAGATCTACAGTCTTTTCCATTACTACAAGTGGCACAATTTCTTTGAAGTTTAGAGTCCGTTACCTTGTCTAAAAATAATTCGATCTCTTGTTCGGTTAGATGAAACCCAGTGTCTCTAAATATTAATTGAATTAAGTTTGAATTGTTTTCTTTCCAATGAAAAGAAATACCTATGTTGTTGTTGTATATTTTAGTAATTCCGTCCATAACTGTCTATTATGATAACAAATATATGGTATTATTTGGAATTATTCTAAATAAAAAAATACGGTTTTTACTATTTTAAATCTTTTAACATTAATTGTATAGAGGTATAACCGTTCCAAGTATTTTCATCTAATGTGTAAGCAATGTCAAAGTCGTTTTGTACAGCTGATATTTTAGTGCCTAAACCAAATCCAATAGCGTTGTATGTTTTTTGGTCAGAGCCATAAATGATGTTCAACTTTAAATGGCTACTGTCAGCTCCTACTTGTTTTCCGTAACCATTGTCTCTCACAGCGGTAGTCGTAAAAATAGGTTTCATATTAAGTGGACCAAATGGAGCCATTTGTTGGATGATGCGGAAAAACTTGGGAGTAATTTCTGATAGGTCAATTTCAGCATCAATGGTAATCTCTGGTGTTAACAAATTTTTGTCAATTGTGGAAGCAACTACTTCTTCAAATTTCTTTTTAAAGTTTTCATATTGCTCAGGTAATAAGGTTAAACCTGCGGCATATTTATGTCCGCCAAATTGTTTAATAAATTCCGAACATGCTTCTAGGGCATTATACACATCAAATCCTTTTACCGAACGAGCAGAGGCAGCTAATTTTTCGCCACTTTTAGTAAAGACCAAAGTAGGTCTGTAGTAGGTTTCGGTTAAACGAGAAGCTACAATACCAATAACGCCTTTGTGCCAATTTTCATCAAAAACAACTGTGGTGTAATTTTCTTGCTCGTTGTTGTTTTCAATTTGAAGTAAAGCTTCTTGGGTGATAGCTCTATCCAATTCTTTTCTGTCGGAATTAAATTTTTCTATTGCAGAAGCAAATTCTACTGCTGAGTCAAAATCCATTTCGGTTAATAATTCGACAGCGTAGTTTCCATGTTTCATACGACCAGCAGCATTTATTCGCGGAGCAATGATAAAAACTACATCAGTAATAGTGAGTTCTTTTTTTTGTAACTGATGAATAATGGCTTTGATACCATTTCGAGGTTGAGAGTTAATAACTTGTAATCCATGATAAGCTAACACTCTATTTTCACCAGTCATCGGAACAATATCGGCTGCAATTGCTGTAGCTACTAAATCTAAATACGGAAGTAAGTCTTCAATCGTTTGGTTTCTTTTTGAAGCTAATGCTTGAATCAACTTAAAACCAACACCGCAACCACATAATTCATCATACGGATAGCTACAATCTACTTGCTTAGGATTTAAAACAGCAACTGCTTTAGGAATTTTACTCCCAGGTTTGTGGTGATCACAAATAATAAAATCGATATTTTTTTCAGTAGCGTAGGCAACTTTATCAATAGCTTTAATTCCACAGTCTAAAGCTATGATGAGAGAAAATCCATTGTCTTCAGCAAAATCAATTCCTTGAAAAGAAACTCCATACCCTTCATTATATCGGTCGGGAATATAGGTTGCAATCTTAGAATGAATTGTTTTTAGATAAGAAGACAGTAAAGAAACCGCTGTGGTTCCGTCAACATCATAATCACCAAAAACTAAAATATTCTCGTTGTTTCTTATGGCTTTTTCTATGCGTTGTACAGCAATTTCCATATCCTTCATTAAAAAAGGATTGTGTAAGTCGCTCAACGAAGGACGAAAAAAATGCTTTGCCTCATCAAAGGTTTCTATACCACGTTGTACTAAGATTTTAGCCAAGGTTGTATCCACAGCTAATTCTTTAGCCAATTTTTTTACTTTAATAGTGTCTGGTTGTGGTTTTAATGTCCAGCGCATAGCAATTTAATCAAGAATAAATTAGTTGTTATGTAAATGAATAGCGGTAGTTACATCCGCAAATTTTCTAAACATTTCCATAACACCACAATATTTCTCTATCGATAAGTCTACTGCTTTATTAATTTTTTTCTCGTCTAAATCACTTCCGTAAAAATGATAATCAACTAAAACTTTGTGGTAATACTTTGGGTGTTCTTCAGTTAATTCACCCGTAACAACAATCTTAAAATCATCAATTTTCACACGCATTTTTTCTAGCATAGGAACAATGTCTAAACCAGAACAACCTGCTAACGATGAAAGCATCATAGCTTTGGGGCGTAATCCAGTATTATTGCCACCATGCTCTTCAGAAGTGTCAATTACTATTGAGTGCCCACTAGGATTGTCACTTTCAAATTGCATGTTTTCTTTCCAAACGGTTGTAACTGTGTTTGTTGCCATATCTTGATATTTTTTTGTTTATTGCGTAAGCAAGTCAATGTGTATTCCGACTTAATTATTTAAATAATAACACAAACTTACAGTAAAAAGTTAGTATTAAAAACTTAAAAAATAAAACTATGCCTTTAGTAACTCCTTTAGATCCGAATCATGATGTAGAAACGAAACAATTATCTGATTTTTATAATGAAACCTTAGGTTTTTGTCCGAATTCGGTTTTAACGATGCAACGTCGTCCAGAAATATCCAAAGCATTTATTAATTTAAATAAAGCGGTAATGGCTAACCATGGTCGTGTAACTTCTGCTTTAAAAAGGATGATTGCTTGGGTAAGTAGTAACGCTACAGGTTGCCGTTATTGTCAAGCACATGCAATTCGTGCAGCAGAGCGTTATGGAGCAGAACAAGAACAATTAGATAATATATGGGAGTATAAAACTCACTCTGCATTTTCTGATGCTGAACGTGCTGCGTTAGATTTTTCATTAGCTGCTTCGATGGTTCCAAATATGGTAGATGAAAAAATAAAAGAAGAATTGTATAAATATTGGAATGAAGGAGAAATAGTTGAAATGTTAGGTGTGATTTCTCTTTTCGGGTATTTAAATCGTTGGAATGACTCTATGGGAACAAGTATTGAAGATGGAGCTGTTGAAAGTGGTGAGCAATATTTAGGAAAACATGGATGGAACAAAGGAAAACATGTGTAACTAAAATTATTAAAACTACCAAGGCTCGCAATTGCGAGCCTTGGTAGTAAGTATTTATAAGAATTATTTTTTAAGTAAATCCCTAATTTCGGCTAATAATTCTTCCTGAGTAGGCCCTTTTGGAGCTTCAGGAGCTGGTTCTTCTTTTTTCTTCATGGCATTTACCGCTTTCACAACCGTAAACATTACAAAAGCTACAATAATAAAATCGATAACATGGGTTAAAAACTCGCCATACATAATAGCAACCTCCCCTGTTATTTTACCTGCTTCATCCGCAACTCCTTCCTTTATTACGTATTTTATATCTTTAAAGTCAGCTTTGAATATAAGCCCAATTAACGGCGATACAATTCCCCCTGTAAAAGAAGTTACTACTTGTTTAAAAGCTGCTCCCATTACAAAACCTACTGCAATGTCAACTAAGTTTCCTTTCATTGCAAAATCCTTAAATTCTTTAAGCATTCCCATATATTTGAATTTTAATAGTTAAATGAATTGAAAAGTATAAAAAAATTAACTCTTAACCAATCTTTTTATACGTTGAGATAAAGCAGTGAGTATTTCATACGGGATAGTTTCACTCTTATGAGCCATGTATTCCACATGTTGTTGATGGTTGAAAATAATAACCTCGTCACCTTCATTGCAATCAATTTGAGTAACATCTACCATAATCATATCCATACAAACATTTCCAATAATAGGAGCTGGTTGATTGTTAATAAAAACAAAACCATTTTTATTCCCTAGTCTTCTTGAAATACCATCTGCATGACCAATAGGAATCGTAGCACTTCTTGTAGGTTGGTTGGCAACAAAAGCCCTGTTGTAACCCACTGTTTCACCTGGTTGAATTAAGTGAATTTGAGAAATGATAGATTTTAAAGTATGCGTATTTTTTAATTGAGCAGTTTCTTGATCATCGTTCCCAAAACCGTACAATCCTATTCCTAAACGAACCATGTCAAATTGAGCTTGGGGATAATTGATAATGCCAGAAGTGTTTAAAATGTGAATCATAGGTTCATACCCTAGATGCGAATAAATTTGTTTTACGATATAGGCAAAATTGTTAATCTGACCAACAGTAAACTCTTGTTCATAAGGGTCTTCACTGGCTGCTAAGTGTGAAAAAATAGATTCAACTTTTACATTGTTAGATTTTTTTAATGCAGTAATTAAAGCTGGTACATCTGTATGCCAAAACCCTAACCTATTTAATCCAGTATTGAACTTTATATGAATAGGGTAATTCATCAAAGGAGTCTCATCAGCAAGTTGCATAAAAGCATCAAAAATTTTAAAACTGTATAGACTTGGTTCTAGGCGGTATTTTACAAGCTCTTTTAAGTTTTGAATTTGAGGTTGCAACACTAAAATAGGAGTTGTTATTCCTGCCTCACGTAGTGCAATGCCTTCGTTAGAGTAGGCAACAGCAAAATAATCAACTTGATCTTTTACAATTTTAGCAATTTCAACAGATTCACTTCCGTAACCATAGGCTTTAACAACAGCCAAGATTTTAGTTTGTGGTTGTAGTTTTTGCTTAAAGTAAGCAAGGTTGTGTAATACAGCCTCCGAGTCGATTTCTAATACAGTAACGTGATTGTTATTCATTGTTGCTTTCTTCTTCTTTGTTATGAGTTTGTTGCTCTTTCATGGCTTTATAGTAAGCCGCCCTGCTTAATGGTTCGTATTCTTGGGTTTCTCCTAAAAATACCAAATCGTCACTTTGTGCTTTCCTGTAGCTGTAATGAGCTAAATTGCCCGTACGAGTACAAACAGCGTGTACTTTCGTAACATATTCGGCAGTAGCCATTAATGCAGGCATAGGTCCAAAAGGGTTTCCTTTAAAATCCATGTCCAAACCTGCAACGATAACACGAACTCCTCTATTCGCTAGATCATTACAAACAGCTACGATTTCGTCGTCAAAAAATTGAGCTTCATCTATTCCAATAACATCAACATCATTAGCTAATAACCTAATATTAGAAGATGCAGGAACTGGTGTAGAACGAATGCTGTTCTTGTTGTGTGATACTACTTCCTCATCGTTATAACGAGTATCAACTGCTGGTTTAAATATCTCAACGCGTTGTTTAGCAAATTGTGCACGTTTAAGTCTACGAATTAATTCTTCGGTCTTACCCGAAAACATTGAGCCACAAATTACCTCAATCCAACCAAATTGTTCTGTATGATTTACTGTATTTTCAAGAAACATTTTGTAATTTTAAGCTCTAATTATTGATTTTTGTATTACTTTCGAATGAGGAACAAATTTATTAAAATTTAACAGCAAAAATTAAAATCAAACGACAACTTATGCACAAAAAACTAGCATCAGATTTAACCAGTTTAGCACACAGTATTTTACAAATGAAAAATAAAGAAAATGTGTTTGAGTTAAAGCAAAAGGCATATGAAGTTTATGAAAAACTTTCGGTTTTAGCGTATGTGGAAGAGTATATAAATAATACTCCAAATCCTACAAAAACTAAGGAGGAGTTGTTGCAAGAAGTATTGTTAGCTGAAGAGAAAAAACAGGTAGAAGCTGTTGTTGAAGAAGTTTCATCTACGGAAGAAAAAGTAGCAATTAAGTTAGAGAAAGAAACTATCGATGATTTTAAAACGGAGGAAGAACGAGTTCAAGAAGAAATAGAAATACCTACAAAAAAAGAAGTAGAAGAAATAGCACAGGAAGAAGAACTTGTAGAAGAAAGAAAAGTACACCATTTAGAAGAAGATTTACAAGATAGTTTTGAGCAAGAAGCAGATGAAATAGCTGAAAAAGTAATTGAAGGAATTAATGAAGAAGTAATCTCGAATCAAATTATAGAACAGCCTTTTGATGAGTTAGAAGAATTATTGCACGGTGAGGTTGAAACTACTAAAAACGATGTGAAAGATGTTGGAGAAAGAAAAACGCCAACGTTAGAAGATGAGTTACAAGATACGATTTCAGTAGATATTATGACAGATTTGTTTACGAAAGCAGCACCTAAGAAAACGATTAATGATTACTTTCAAAAGACCATTCAAATTGACTTAAATGATAGAATAGCTTTTGTAAAACATCTTTTCGATGGAGATCAAAACGATTTTAATAGAGTTATTTCTCAACTGAATACCATTAAAACAGAAAAAGAAGCAAAAAAATTTATCAATAAAATGATAAAACCTGATTATGATTGGTCAGAAAAAGAAGAATATGAAAATAGACTGTTAGAGATCATTGAAAGAAGATTTGCATAGATGGATTCTAACTTTACAGTTGTACATACACACTTTCACAACAGAAGAACTGGTGTTACAAGAAGTATTGAAAATGTACTTCCTCAATTAAAAAAACTGTGTACAACCTATTTGTATGGTTATGGTATTCAAGGAGATAAAATAACAACTTCTCAGTTAAAAAAGTTATTGTTTTCTAAAGGAAACACCATTGTTCATTGTCATCGTAACAATGAAATTTTAAAAATGCTATGGTATCGAGTGTTAGGAGCAAAGTTCAAATTAGTAGCAACACGACATGCTGAAACAGAGCCGTCAGGATTTACCAAGTTTCTATTGAAGAAATCAGATGAGGTTGTCACGCTAACAAGCTCGATGCATAAGAGCTTAGGGATATCTAACGTAATGGTACCACATGGTGTAGACACAAGCCTTTTTATTTCTAATCCAGAAAAGAAATTAAACAATATTGCTCAAAAAAATATTATTCTTTGTGCAGGTAGAGTTAGAAAAGCAAAAGGACAAAAAATATTACTAGAAGCTGTAGCACCCAAATTAAACGAAACCAAAGAATGGGCATTGGTTGTAGTTGGTAAAGTAGACACCCCCTCGTTTTTAGAAGAATTAAAAGAAATAGTTAAAAAAAACAAGGTTGAAGACCAAGTTTATTTTGTTGATGAAACATCAGATATTATTTCTTATTACCAAGCAGCTAAAATTTCGGTGGTTCCTTCTTTTACAGAGGGTTTTTCTCTAGTTTGTGCTGAAGCAATGGCATGCGCAAATACAGTTGTGGCTACAAAGAATGTAGGAGTGCATTCAGAGTTAATAACAGACTCAGAGTCTGGCTATTTGTTTACCCCGGGAAATAAAACAGAACTTCAAAAAATAATTGCAAACCTAATACATAAGAAACTTCCTCATTTAGGAGATTGCGCTCGAAGAGAAATCGAAAAAAAATGGAGCGCACAAAGAGAAGCTGAGGAACTAGTAAAAGTGTATAAAAACCTTAATTAAAACCTGTAGTAATTAAGTTTTTTACCTGAAAAAAGAATTGTTTTTTCTTTCGGCAAAAAATGGCTCCGTAGAGATTAAATAACTTTATGGGGGGCATTAGATCCTAGGGGGAAAACCCCTTTTTTATTATCAGCATCAATACGGATGGTTGTTAAATAAGTGTTAATTGATTAACTTTGCTTCCCTAACTCATAATTCTTATATGAGTTTTAATCTCTCAACGAAATATCCCTTTAACCTCTTTGTTTCTGTAACCTCTCTTAAGCTAAAAAAATACTTTTAGTTATTTGATAACCTCTTTACTAGATATTTTACAACCAGCTTGTTTTTATGTTGGTTAGATGTGTAACCCCTTTAATAACAAAAAATTAAAGAATAATACCATGTAAAATATTACAATATGTTGCTTAATGATACAGAACCTGCCTGTAAAAGGAGAGGGTTAAAAACGTTAAAAAACTGCATTGATAAAGGTTTTAAAAGGCGCCTATATAGTATGACAGGTTTTCTTGTCGTGCTTTTTTTGTTTTCAACAAATGCAGTGAATGCACAATTAGTGAACACAGAAACTACAGTTCAAGCCAACTTTGGTGTTGATGCTGATGTGTATTCAGGAATAGTATCTTTTCCAAATGGAGCAGTCTTCCCATTTGGAACTGATGATTGGTTTTTAGGAGACTCAGGGAAAGGAGTAATAGACGAAACTTCCACAGCAGTAACAGCAAATTTATTAGTAGATGATAATGCTTCTGCTGAAATTAGAATGAGTGTTCCTATTTATACAGTTGTTGATGGAAGACTTTGGATCGATGCTGTTTTTATTAGAGATCAAAACGCTCAAGGTAACAATACAGATTCAAATGTGTTTACAGGAGGGTCAGATAAAAATAATGACAATCCGAATACTTGGACAATTACTGATGCCTCTGTGCCTCAAAAAAATGACATTATAGATGTTTTTGGACATTTAAGAAGAGAAGGAGCTACAGTAGGAACAGATGAATGGGCTTTTTTAGGGGCATCAACAAGAAATGATAGCGGAGATAGTTATTTAGACTTTGAATATTTTAGAGAAAAAGTAAATTTAGTAGGAGGTACTATTCAATCAGTGGTGGACTTATCAGCTACAGGAGGAAGAACTCCATATGTGTTTAACCCTGATGGTTCGGTGTTACAACATGGAGATATTATCCTTTCTGTGAATTATGCTAATGGAGGAGCAAATGCGATTATTAAACTATATGTTTGGGTTGAATTAGTAGGGGTTCCAGACTCTTATTTTGATACACACAACACCTTGCCTTTTAGACCATTTGAGTTTAAGAAAGATCAAAACGGATATATACAATATGATGGAGGAAATGGAGCAGGAAATTATGGGTATGCTGAAATACAGTTAAGACAAGGAGCACCTGAAGCAGTTTTTTCTCAAGTGAATGATGGAGGCTCTGTAACAGCTGGCCCTTGGGGGACAATTAATAAAGGAGGAAATATAGTATCCGATTATCAACAAAATACTTTTGCAGAAATAGCAATTAACGCATCAGCATTAGGTTTTGATTCTAGTAGTTCTCCTGGTATAGATTGTATTAGCCCATTAGGAAGTGTAATTGTAAAAACAAGATCTTCTGATTCATTTACTGCTGAGCTAAAAGATTTAGCAGGACCGTTTAGTTTAGCAGATACACCTGAAGTAACCGTGGTAATAGAAGGGGAAGATATAGCTTGTACAGAAGAAAGTATAACACTAACCGCAAACGCAACACCAGAAGGAAATACTTTTACGTATGTATGGTATAAAGACGATGTAGAGATAAATGGAGAAACAGAAGGTACATTGCAAGTCACAGAAGCAGGAACTTATAAAGTAGCAGCAACATTACAATTTGCCCCAGGTGTTGTAGGATGTACAGCAGAAGATGTATTTCAAGTAAATGGAGAGCCTTTAATACCGTTAAATCAAGTTTGTCCAGAAAATCAAACAATACCAGAATGTACATCACAAGCAAATATTAATAATGCTTTTGGTATTTGGTTATCTGGATTTTCAACTTCAGGAGGAAATGGAACAGTAGTAGAGAAATATTACATAGGTGAAAATGAAGTCGATGTAAATGCTCTTCAAGCACCCAATGCTTGTGGAGGAAGTATCGTTTTAAAATATGAGGTTTCTGATGAATGTGAACAAGTGGTTTCTTGTGAAAGAACATTTACAGTTACACCAGATGATGAAGCTCCGGTAATTGCCGATCAAGAGGATATCATGCTAGAGGAATGTAACCAAGCATGGCCAGAAGTGGTAAGCACTACGTGGACAGACAACTGTGGTATTGGTGGAGAGAAATCAGGCAGTA